>JBDHDM010000087.1:0-12557 GCA_039591515.1 Gemmatimonadota bacterium
GCCTCGAGGATCACGCGGCGTGACACCACGATGTTCCGGCGGCGCTTGTTGAGCTTGATGATCTTGAACTTGTAGACCTCGCCGATGAGGTCTTCGATGTTCGGCACGCGACGGAGCGCGATCTGCGATCCCGGCAAGAAGGCGTCGACGCCCATGAGGTCGACCGTCACGCCGCCTTTGATCTTCCGCACCAGCGTGCCCTTGACCGGGCGGTCCGCCTCGTGCGCCTCGCGGATCTTCTCCCAGACCCGCAGGAAGTCGGCCTTCTTCTTGGACAGTACGACCACGCCGTCGTCGTCCTCGAGACTCTCGAGGAGGACCTCGACCTCGTCGCCCTCGTCAGGCGCATCCTTGAACTCGTCGAGCGCGACCGACCCCTCGCTCTTGAAGCCGAATTCGAGAATGACCGACGCGTCCGTGACTCGCAGGACCGTGGCGTTGACGATCTCGCCCTCTCGGAAGGCCTGGAAGCCGCCGCTGAACTGCTCCAGCAGCGACTCGAACTCCTCCTTGGAGGTGGAGAGGATCTCCTCTCCGTACGGATCGAAGAACAGCTCCGGCGAGATGCCTTCGGGCACGTCCATCACGGCCGTGGCGGTGGCCTCGGCGGCCTCTTCCTGCGCCAGCTCTTCGCCGGTCAAGGTCCTGACCTCGCCTGTGAGCGCGTCGACGACGACGTTGTCCTCTTCCGGACCGGCGGTGGCTTCGGGGGCGGAATCCGCGACAGCGGACTCCTCGGCTTCGGGGGTGGGGTTCTCTTTCTCGGACATGACTCTCTGGGGCTCACGCAAGAATGCGGAGCGCGCTCGTTGCCGACGCTCAATGACACGCGTCGGGTTCGGGTGAAACAAAAACGACCGCCTCGCGCGGCCGCTCGGTAGCTCGAGAAGTTAGAGATGGTGCCCAGAAGCGTCAACGCGCCCCATCCCGGGGTGAGGGAGTCGAGCCGGGTCGACCCGAATCAGCCGTTCCGCCCCGCAACGAGGCCGACGATCGCCTTCACCTGCTCCTCGAAGGACAGCCGCGTGGTGTCGAGAAGGTGCGCGTCTTCGGGCTTGCGGAGCGGAGAGTGCTCGCGCTCGGAGTCGCTCCGGTCCCGATCGGCAATGGCGTTCACCTGACGGGACACGTCCTCGGCGGTCGGTGACGGGACGCCCTCGTCGCGCAGGCGTCGTCGCGCGCGTTCCTCGAGATCGGCGACGAGATAGACCTTCACCTCCGCCTCCGGGAACACCACGGTCCCCATGTCCCTGCCGTCCGCGACCAATCGCCCCTCGGCGCCCGCGGCCCGCTGAAGCGTCAGCAGGCACGCGCGGGTCGGCCGGTGCCGCGCCACCTTCGCGACACGGGAGGTCACTTCCGGCGAGCGCAGCTCTCCGCTCACGACCCGCCCACCGACCACGACTTCGAAGCCCTCGCCTTTCGGGGTCACGTGCACGTCGAGGGCGCGCATGTCGTCCTCGCCAAGCGTCTCCCACTCGAACTCGGGGATCCCGGACTCCAGGAGGGCAAGCGTGAGCGCTCGGTAGAGAGCTCCAGAATCCAGGTGGCGAAAGCCGAGTCGGGTGGCCACGGCCTTGGCCGTCGTGGACTTCCCCGATCCGGCGGGGCCGTCCAATGTCACAATCGGGCCCCGCCCCGCTCCATCCCCACCCGGGTCCACTTCGGTCATCCTGACTTTCCCCTCGGAGGTCGGTTCATGCGCCGCAGCTCAGCCTCGCGATCGTGCCGGCGAATCCGGGGAAGCTCACCTCTGACACGCCGAGATCGTCCACTCGTATCACATTACCATCGACCGCTCCGAGAACCGCGAACGCCATCGCGATCCGGTGATCGTGGAACGATCGGACTCCTCCCTCGAGCCGGTCCGGAGTGCCGGCCAGCTCCAACCCGTCCGGCAGCTCTTCGGCCTCGACACCGAGCCCGCGCAGGTTCGACACCACGGCGGCGATCCGATCCGACTCCTTCGCGCGCAGCTCCTGGGCACCCGTGATGCGGGTCGTGCCCTCTGCCCGAGCCCCGAGCACGGCGAGGAGCGGGAGCTCGTCGATCAGGCCCGGCACCTCGTCCGCCCCGACCTCCACCCCCCGTAGCTCCGAGCCCTCGACGGAGACGACGCCGTACGGCTCCGGTGACTCCGACGATGAGGTGACCTCCACCGCCACGCGGGCCCCCATGCGCCGGAGGACGTCGAGGAAGGCGGTCCGGGTGGGGTTGAGGCCGATGGACTCCACGGTGATCCCCCGCCCGGCACCCCCGAGGGCCGCTACCGCGAAGAGGAACGCGGCAGAAGAGAGGTCGCCGGGCACGTCGAAGTCCAATGGCCGGATGCGCTCCGGCGGCTCTCGCAGCTCGATTCGCCAGCCCCCCTCCGTGGCGTGAGAGATCACGGGAGCCCCGACCGCCCCGAAGAGCCGCTCGGTGTGGTCCCGAGACCGGCGTGGCTCCGTGACCAACACGAACGCCTGCCCCACCAGCCCAGCGAGGAGAATCGAGCTCTTCACCTGCGCGCTGGCGACGGGACTCGTCCAGTCCACCGGGTGCAGCGGATGCCGCCCCCGAACCGTGAGGGGAAGCCGATCTTCGTTGTCCAGTCGCTCGAAGTCGGCACCCATGGCCGACAGCGGTTTCGTGATACGAGCCATCGGCCTCGACCTCAGCGAGTCGTCACCGTCCAGGGTCACGGTGAGCCCGCTCCCGGCGAGGACGCCTGCGAGAAGACGTGCGCCGGTTCCGCTGTTGCCGAGGTCCAGGCGCCCAGCCGGCTCGCGCAGCCCACGCAGGCCCACGCCCCGGATGCGGACCTCGCTGCCGTCCCGCGGAAGCGGGGGGATGTGGACGCCCAGTGAGCGAAGGGCCCGGGCCGTCGAGGCCGCATCACCGCCGTGTAGGAGACCGGAGACACGGCTCTCTCCATCGGCGAGCCCCGCAAGGATGAGCGCGCGCTGCGTCAGTGACTTGTCGCCGGGAACCCTCACGCCCCTACCCGAGCCGGGCCGATGACGAAGACGAGAGGCACGCCGGTCAGGAGGGGATCTTCGCTCACCGCCCGGAGAAAGCGTGCCTCCCGCTCGCGATGGAGCTCGAGGTCGGAGAACGGCACATCCAGACGGAGGAGCCCACGGAGCGGCCCTGCTCGCCGCATGCCGACGAGTCCCATGGAACAGACGGAACCGAAGACGTCCTCCGCCAATTCGCGTGCCCGCCACTGAGCGGCCCGCACCTCCCACCGAGCCTGCTGCTCGGCTGGCGACAGCGGGCGCTGCCTGAGCCGCGGATGGTCGGGATCGGGCGTGGGGCCCCGGGGGCTCGTCGGAATCCAGGCGCTCATGCCGAACCTTCGCGGGCCACGGAGGACACCTCCACCTGCTCATCCGAGCCAAACGGGACCTCGACGACCAGCCCGTCGCGGGCGACCCGAGCACCCGGAAAGGCGGTTCGCGCCTCCACCTCGAGCGGACGCGGGTCGTCGGCGTACCGGGCAGAGATATGGGTCAGGTACAACGCACCCACACCCGCTTCCGCCGCCATCCGACCCGCCTCGAGCGCCGTGCTGTGCCCTGTATGCCTCGCCCGGACCGCTTCGTCGTCCGCGAAGGTCGCCTCGTGCACCAACACCTCCGCGCCCCGCGCGATCTCGACGGTTTCCCGGCACGGGCGCGTGTCCCCGGCGTAGACGACCGTGCGACCTGGGCGGGGCCCACCGACGAGGTCCGCGGCGCGCACGACGCGGCCCTCGACCTCCACATCCTCCCCCCGGTGCAACCGCCCGAACAGGGGACCCTCGGGCACGCCCATGGCCCGTGCCCGCTCTACGTCGAAGCGACCCAGCCGATCTTCCTCGCGCAGGGCCCAGCCCACGGCGGCGGTTCCGTGCCGCACGGTGTAGGCCTCCACGCGGTAGCCGGGACGAGTGAGACCCTCGCCCGGCGCACACTCCACGATCTCCAGCGGGAAGCCGACCCGGTCTTCACCAAGCCTCACCACGGCCTCGAGGACCCGGCGCGAGCCCAGGGGGCCGTAGATGGTCATGGCCTCGGTGCGCCCCTGGAGGGCCATCGTCCGGAGCAACCCGGTGATCCCCAAGATGTGGTCCGCATGCGTGTGCGTCACGAAGATCGCCTGCACGCCGAACCCGCTTTGGAAGCGCATCATCTGCCGCTGCGTCCCTTCCCCACAGTCGAAAAGGAAGAGATCGCCTTCGCGCTGCACCGCGATCCCGCTCACGTTCCGCCCCACCGTGGGGCGCGCAGCAGCGGTACCGAGGAAGGTGATGCGGATCATGTCGGGGCAAGGTAGCCGGCGGCTACCAGATCCGGAATTGGAGCTGGAAAAGCCGTCCGGGCTGCGGGAGTCCGCACTGATCGAAGACGGCCGCGTCCGTCACGTTGCGGAGCGCGCCCGACACGTCCAGGCGACTGAGCACTCCACCCGAACGAATCGTGAAGAGCCTACGGGCTGTCAGGTCGAAGTTCGTGCTCGTAGGTAGCGGCTCGAGGCCGCCGACTTCGGGATTCTGGCACAACTGCTCGCCCATGAACCGGAGGTCTGCGCCGATTTGTACGTCCCCGGGAAGGGGAACCAGCGCACCGACTTTTCCGGCGACGGCGGGCTCGTATTCGAGATCCACCTCGGTCCCGTCGGCTTCGAGCCCTTTCACGTGCTGGAGCGTGAGATCCCCCGAGAGCGTCAGCAGACCGAGCGAGCCGACCACCAGGAGCTCTCCACCCGTGCTCCGCACCTCGTCCTGGTTCACGCGCTGGAAGAGGGACCCACCGGTCGAGTCCGTCACGGTGGTCCGCACGATGCCGTCCGTGAGCCTGTGGTGAAAGCCGACCAGCTGGAACTCGCCCAGGTTGCCCGTGACCGTGAATCCGGCCTCGGTGCCGACCAGGCTCTCGGGCCGGAGATCGGGGTTCGGCACGAACCTCCCGAGGGCCCCCGAGTACAGCTCGCGCAGCGAGGGGAATCGCGATCGCCGGCTGATGTTCCCGTGCAAGAGCACACCGTCCGCCAGTAGCGAGCTGAAGCCTGCGCGCACCCCATAGTCCGAGATCGGCTCGAGCACCGGCTTGTCGCCGGACTCGGGGGTGTCGGCCCCGTCGAGGGCCCCGCCCAGGGTGAGGCTCGTGAGCTGGCGCGCCCCGAGACGCACCTCCGTCTCCAGGCCGACGCTCCAGACCCGCTGCCGGTAGCTGTTGGCGCCGCCCGGGGTGAGCACCTCGTCGTGGGAGATGTCCCCGTACGTGCCCGACGCCCGGAGGACGGCGCGCTGGCCGACGGTGTGCTCGCCCAGGAGACGGGCGGTCACGACGAAGTCGTCCGCGTCCTCTGTCTCCTCCACTGTCTCGTAGGCCTCGGACGCGTACTGCGCGATGAACGTGGAGCCGCGGTCGATTCCGATGCTCGCCTCCACGTCGCCCCGCCCCCACCCGGTCTCTCGCATGCCGGTGCCGCCCGACAGCGCGGCGATGATCCTCCGCTGCTCGGGGTACCGCCAGAGACGAGGGTCCGATTGGTGAGCCTCCGGCGGCACCCCCCGTTCGATGTCGAAGCCGGACGCGGACAAGGAGCCCCAGACGCCCTCGTCGGCCCGGTAGTGACCGGTCAGGAAGCCGTCGAAGCGCCGGACGTCGCTGTTCAGACGAAGATTCCCGTCCGAGAGGAACTCCGGGAAGAGATCCGGATCGTTCTCGAGGCCACCCGCAACCGGAACACCCTGGCGGTCCGTGAAGCCCGCGCCCCCCCGAAACACCCACTGATGGTCCGACTCGTCGACCAGATGTCCCCCGGTGACGGAGAGGTTGGTGCCACCCGTCGCGTCGACGGCCAACCCGACCGAGACCGGGTCGACGGAGGCCACGCGCGTCTGGGCACGGGCGACGTCGACCGCGACCACGCCGCCGAGCGTGTTGGGCCCATAGAGCACCGACGACAGACCTCGGACCAGCGTGACGTCCTGCGCCGCCGTGAGAGGGATGATCGACATGTCGGTCCGATGGTCCCACCCGAGGGTGAGGGGCACACCGTCCATCAGGATGGCGATCTGGCGCTCGTCCGAGCCTCGGAGAGCCGGCTGTGCCTCTCCGCGACTGTTGGTGCGAATCTGCACGAGCGGCATCGAGCGCAGCACCTGCTCCATCGTAGGCGCGGGGAGCGACCCGAGTGAGTCGAGCTCGACGACGACCGTGCTCGCCCCGCCGCTCGTGATCGCGGGCTTGGCGACGGTCACCGTGATCCCGCCGAGGCGCCGGAGCGAATCTTGGGGGATCGAGTCCGGCGGGTCCTGCGCGGAAGCCTCCGCCGCGCTCGTCAGGGTCGAGAGGACGACGAGCGCAACGACGGGTGCCCGACACCAGACCGGGTGACCGGCTCGGTGGCGCAGACGGATTCGGCGGAACGGGTTCAAGGAAGCTCGTAACGTCGAAAGGATTGTGCCCGCGATCGTAGGACGGGGCCCGAGGATTGTTCCCGCAGCACGCGGGGCGTTGCGCACGCTCAAAGGTCGCACGAAGCGGGCCTTCCGTTGAGGCCTCGAGACGTTGGACAGCCCGGTGCCGCACGCGTATCGTGGATCGTTCCCCGTCGAGTCTGGAGGCCGTATGCAAAGCCGTCGATCGTTTCTGAGCTCCGTTTCCCTGCCCGCCGCCGCGGCCGCCGCAGGGATGTCGTTTCGCCCCACGGAGTTACGCGCCGAAGCCATCGACATTGCAGCCGAGCTCGGCCGCCACCCCGGCAGCGCGGCGGATTTGGTCGACGACGAGAGCTTCTGGCTTCAGGTCCAGCAGGCATTCACGGTGGACCGGTCGCTGGTCAATCTGAACAACGGCGGAGTGAGCCCGGCGCCCGCCCTGGTGCAGGCGGCCATGAAGCGCCACCAGGACTACTCGAACCTCGCGCCCACCTACACGATGTGGCAGATCCTCGAGCCGCAGCGAGAGGCCACGAGGGAGCGCATGGCGCGCCAATGGGGTGTCGACCCCGAAGAGGTGGCATTTACCCGGAATGCCTCGGAGAGCCTTCAGATCCTCCAACTGGGTATCGACCTGCAGCCGGGTGACGAGGTCCTCACCACGACGCAGGACTACGGCCGGATGATCACCACCTTCAAGCAGCGCGAGCGCCGCGAAGGCATCGTGCTGAAGCAGATCCAGATCCCGGTCCCCGCGGAGGATCCTACCGAGGTCGTGCGGCGCTTCGAAGAAGCGATCACCCCCCGCACGCGGATGATCCTGGCCTGTCACATGATCAACCTGACCGGGCAGATCCTACCGGTGACCGAGCTCACCGCGATGGCGCGACGTCACGGGATCCCGTTGGTCATCGACGGTGCCCACTCCCTCGCCCACTTCGACTTCGATCTCGGCGCCCTGGACGTGGACACCTATACGAGCAGCCTGCACAAATGGCTGTTTGCGCCGCACGGAACGGGCTTCCTGTACGTCCGTCGCGAGATGATCCCAGAGGTCTGGCCGCTCATGGCCGCCCCAGAGGCGAGGGACGACAACATCCGGAAGTTCGAGGAGATCGGGACGCACCCCGAGGCGCCCTACCTGTGCATCGCGGAGGCGCTCTCCTTCCATCAGGGACTCGATCCCGCACGGAAGGAGGCACGGCTCACGTATCTGCGCGACTACTGGGCGAATGCACTTCTCGAGCACGACAACGTCAGGCTGAACACGAGCCAGAAACCCGGCTTCGCGTGCGGAATCGCGAACGTCGAGGTGGTGGGGCTGGAGCCCAACGATGTTCGCGACTATCTCTGGAACGAGCACCGGATCATCACCGTGAGCATCAACCACGCGGAGTTCCGTGGTCTCAGGATCAGTCCCAGCGTATACACGACGCTGTCGGAGCTGGACCGATTCGTCGATGTGATGAGCGACGTCGCCCGGAACGGCCTGTCTGCGTGAGCGGCCTCACGGCCGTGCGGCGACTCGGGCCCTTCGTCCGGCTCGGGATCGTCGCAGTCTTTCCTGCTCTGGCCGACCCGGCGTCGGCACAGGCGCCGTTCGACGTGGAGGAGGTGCTCTCGTACTCCTTCGCATCGGGGCTCGTGGCCGCCTCCGATGCCGATCTCGTGGCATGGATCGAGAACGAGCGGGGCGTCCGGAACATCTGGGTGGCGCAGGGCCCCGAGTGGCGAGGCCGTCCTATCACATCGTTTCTAGGTGACGACGGCCAAGATGTTTCTTCACTGGCGTTTAACAGTGATGGTTCGAGGCTGCTTTTCGTGCGCGGAGGCGCTCCGAATCGCGAGGGGGAAGTCCCCGATCCGGTCTCCACCACGGACGAGGAGGAGCGGTCCGTATGGATGACGCCCGTCGAGGGCGGTGATCCGCGGAGGATCATCGGCGGGGGTAGCTTCACCCTCGCCCCCGACGGCTCCCAGATCGCCTACGCCCGAGGCCGAGAGATCTTCGTGGTCGCCCTGGAAGACGGTGCCGAGCCCCAGCGCATCGCGCGGGTTCGGGGATCGGCCGGGTCCCTCGCGTGGGCCCCCGACGGGCGTCGGATCGCCTTCGTGAGCAACCGCGGCGACCACGCCTTCGTGGGGGTGGTGGAACCGGGCGGCGAACGGGTGACGTATGTCGATCCCAGTGTCGCCAACGACGGTGCCCCTGCATGGAGTCCGGACGGGCGGCGGATCGCCTTCCTACGAGTGCCGAACGAGCGCGTGGTGCACATGTTCGCTCCCCGCCGGGAGGCCCTTCCCTTCTCCGTCCGGGTCGCGGACGTCGACACGGGCGAGTCTCGCGAGATCTGGAAGGCGGAGAGCGGCGTCGGCAGCGCGTTCAGCGGGATCAACGCGACGAACCAGCTCTTCTGGGGCGCCGACGACCGAATCGTCTTCCCCTGGGAAGGGGACGGCTGGAAGCACCTCTACAGCGTGCCCGCCGCAGGGGGTCGCCCGACGCTTCTGACGCCGGGCCCGTTCGAGGTCCAGTTCGCCGCGATCACCCCGGATGCCGAGCGAATCGTCTACGACTCGAATCAGGACGACGTCGACCGCAAGCACGTCTGGCAGGTCTCGGTGCGCGGCGACGCTCCCCCATCCCCGCTCACCTCGGGGACGGGCCTCGAGTGGCAGGGCGTGGAGACCGGCGAAGGGACGGTCGCGCTGCACGCGGCTTCGTGGGCGGAGCCGGCGCATACGGTCGTTCTGGTCGACGGCGAGCGACGCCGCGTATCACCCGCCGAGCCGGCTGCCTTCCCCTCTGAGCGAATGGTCACGCCGGAACAGGTCGTTTTCCGAGCGGCCGACGGAATGGAGATCCACGGGCAGCTCTTCACGCCGCCCGAAGCCGCCCCCGGACAGCGCCATCCCGCCGTGCTCTTCTTCCACGGCGGGTCGAGGCGGCAGATGCTCTTGGGATTCCATCACCGGGGCTACTACCACAACGCCTACGCGATGAACCAGCTACTCGCGAACGCAGGCTACGTGGTGCTCTCCGTCAACTACCGGAGCGGCATCGGCTACGGGATGGAGTTCCGCGAAGCGCTGAACTATGGAGCGACCGGGGCGAGCGAGTTCAACGACGTGCTGGGCGCGGGTTTGTACCTCCAGTCCCGCGACGACGTGGACCCGGACCGCATCGGCCTTTGGGGCGGCTCGTACGGCGGATACCTGACCGCCTTGGGGCTGGCCCGGGCCTCGGACCTCTTCAAGGC
Organism: Gemmatimonadota bacterium; assembly: GCA_039591515.1. Taxonomy (GTDB): domain Bacteria; phylum Gemmatimonadota; class Gemmatimonadetes; order Longimicrobiales; family Gaopeijiaceae; genus UBA2589. The sequence goes on from JBDHDM010000087.1 coordinate 9,673, forward strand.
GGGCGTCGACATCCACGGCGTGCACGACTGGAACGTGGTCATCAACGGCTTCCGCCCCTCCTACGAGCCGGAGGATTACCCCGACTTCAGCAGGCTCGCCTACGAGTCCTCGCCGATGGCGTTCATCGACGGGTGGCGCTCCCCCGTCCTGCTCATCCACGGCGACGACGATCGAAACGTCCCGTTCAGCGAATCGGTCGACCTGGCCGAGGCCCTCTCGGGTCGTGGGGTCTCGTTCGAGCAGCTCGTCTTCCCCGATGAGGTCCACGGCTTCCTGCTGCACCGGAACTGGGTCGCCGCTTTCGAGGCAACCCTGGACTTCTTCGAGCGTAGACTGAAGAGCCGTGTGGTGTCCCAACCCTGACCGGACCTACGTCGAATGATGTCCTCGCTCGTTCTCGCAAGCACGCTCCTCACGGGTGCTTGGGCGGCCCCGTACGCTCCCGCCCCCACCGCCCTCCCCACGCTGGGCCCGGTTCCGATCGCGGTCATCTGCCTGGATGCGCTCGAAGCCCCGAGGCGCGTGGACGACGAGCTGCGCACGATCTACGAGGGCGGACGGTCCTACCATGACTTCCTCGCGGGCGCCACGCGGCGGACCGAGCTCTGGCATGGCAACACGGAGAAGTCCGCGGACATCGACGCCAGCCTCGTGGAGCGTGCGCAGGCGATCGGCGGGACGTGGCGTTTCCTCGCGGTCGCGGTCGATTCCTGCTCGGACTCGGTGAGCACGATCCCCTATCTCGCACAGCTCGTCGCGTTGGTGGACGGCCTCGACATGCGTGTCGTCGACTCGACGGTCGGACGCGAGATCATGGAATCCCACAGGACGCCCGACGGGCGGCCCGCGACCCCGACCGTTCTGCTTCTGGACGACGCCTGGGAAGAGGCCGGGTGCTTCATCGAGCGCCCCCCGGCACTCCAGACCTGGATCCTCGAGGAGGGCTTCTCGAGCGACGACGTGTTCCCCAACAAGATGGCCTGGTATGCGGAGGACTCCGGGCGAAGCACCGTCGAGGCCTTCGTGGAGATGCTGGAAACCGCCGCCCGCGGCGACGCGACCTGCCGCTGACGAGAGCGCGGACCGGACGACACCGAGACGGGGTCCGCCCCCAGAGCTGAGACCCTACTCCGAGATGATGGGGGGCAGGCCCTGGGCCGCGAGCAGCCGGTTGAACGCCGCGATGTCTGCGCGCGCGAGCTCGGCCCACCGTACGAGGGCCTCCTCGAGCTGGGTGCGGTACTGATCCCGAACTTCCAGCATCGCGTCGGTCGGCGGGTCGTCGGAGCCGCTGGAGTAGCCGGCGAGGCTCGCGATCTTCGCCCACAGCTGCCTGGGCCACCGAATGGTGTCCTGGCGCGCCGCACCTCCGCTCAAGCGCAGGTCGAAGAGTTGCATCTCCAGGTCGACGAGGGCCGCCTCGAGGGCCTCGCCGGCCGCGACGACGTCGGCGTAGTCGTCGGCACCCGCGAGTCGCTCCTCCAGGTCGAGCAGGCCCTTTCGGGACCACTCGATCCGGTCGATGAGCGCGGCCGTCGAGTCACTCATTTCGCGCAGCTCCAGTTGGAGATCGAGCTGAGCCTGCATGTCCGCCGAGGTCGCATCCGACGCGGGGTCCTGCAGAACCTCCAACATCGCCGTCCGCTCCTCCGTGCCCGCGGTGAGGCGGACGCGGTACCGCCCCGGGGTCGCGATCGGCCGGACGGGCCCGCCGTCCGGCGCGGACCGCCAGCCCGAGGGGCCGACACTCACATGTGCGTGCTCGAGCGCGGGTGTGCGGAGTCGGGGCGTCGCCGAGGCCTCGTGCCGGAGGTTCCAGAACACCCGGTTGAGCCCGGGGTGCGCGTCGCGGACGGCGAGCTCGCGGACGACCTGCCCGCCTTCGGTCTCGACGCGCACGCGAACGGGACCCGAGAAGCCTTCCCGGAGCCGGAAGTTGATCGATGCACCTGGTGACGGGTTCTCGCCCGCTGCGGGGTCGCCGGGCTGCGCGGAGCGCCCCTCACGCGAAGCGAATCGGTACGCCGGACGCGGCTGGAAGAGGTAGACCGGGTCCGCGAGTGACCGGGCATCGAGCTGCTGGATCGGCGTGATGTCGTCGAGGATCCAGAAGCCCCTCCCGTACGTCGCGACCACGAGGTCGTTGAAGTGTGGCTGCACCTCCAGCCAATAGACCGGGGCGTGCGGGAGATCACCCTGCAGGGGCATCCAGCCCGCCCCGTCGTCGAACGACACGTAGAGCGCGTTCTCGGTCCCCAGGTACAGCAGGCCGGGCCGGGTCGGGTCCTCACGCACGACCCGCGCGTAGCTGAGCACACTCCGAGGAATCCCGCCTGATATCGAGCTCCACGTCGCGCCGTAGTCGTCGGTGCGGTACACATACGGGGCGTTGTCTCCCAGCTGGTGCAGATCGACCGTGACGTACGCCACGGCCGGATCGAAGCGTGACGGTTCGACGTTGTTCACGGTCCCCCACTCGGGCAGGTCGGGGATGTTGGAGGTGACGTCCGTCCAGCTCGCGCCCCCGTCCCGCGTGAGGTGCACGAGTCCGTCGTTGGAGCCGGCCCAGACGAGGCCCGGCTCGATCGGAGACTCCGTGATCGCGAAGAGGACCGACGCGTAGGTCGGGCTGACGTCCTCCGTCGTGAGGCCTCCGGTCTTTTGTTGTTTCGACGTGTCGTTTCGTGTCAGGTCCGGACTGACGACCTGCCAACTCTGCCCTCCGTCCGTGGTCCGATGCACGTGCTGGCTCCCCACGTAGACGGTCTCGTTGTCGTGCGGCGAGACGTGGATCGGGAAGGTCCACTGGAAGCGGTAGCGGACATCGGCCGCGGCCCACCCCTCGGGGTTGTCGGGCCATACGCTGACCGTGCGCGTGATGCCG
>JBDHDM010000088.1:0-12500 GCA_039591515.1 Gemmatimonadota bacterium
GCAGACCTCGACCCGGTCCGCGTAGCGAGAGCGACCAGCGGGTGCGTCGCCGTACTCCGCAAGGAGCGCGACGGACACACCGGACCTTCCGAGGGAACGCACCATGCTGAGGTCTCCCTGGGCTCCCCCCATACAGGCGGTCACGACCGCCGGCGGGGTCCGCTCTTGCGCCACGTCAGGCATCCTTCGGGCCAGAGGAGACCGCCGCCCGTTTCGCCCGGCGCAGGACATGAGGCACTCCGAAGCCCAATGCGGCCCGCGCGCCGTGAATGAAGCACCCCTCGACAACCGGCTCCCGGCCAGGCCACAGCTCGTCGATGAATGCACCGGCGGGAGCCCCGCTGTCGACACGAGACAAGGTCGAGCTCGGCTCGTGACGCCCCAGGAACTCGATCTCGTTGAGCAACCCGGGACTCATGTCCCTGAACTCCGGATCGTACGCCACCTTGAACGCGAAGCCCTCCCCGCCAATGCGCAGGTTGCAGGTCGAGGCGACCACCCGATCGTCCAGCAGGAGTTCCGTGAAGAAGGCCGATTCCCGCTCCGAGAACCGTTCCATCATCTCTCGGAAGAAGCGCTCGTCCTGGGGGCGAGAGCGCATGGATGTCCCCTCCTCCCCCTTCCATCCCAGGTGCTCGAGATCGAGGAACCGCTCGACGTAGTCGCTCGGATCGGCCGTCTCCACGTATCGCCACCTCACCCGGCCGAGCGCTTCGAGCCTCCGTCGCGCCCGGCGGATCGACTTCCGACGTGAACGTCCGAGGTGCGCCACGGGGTCCTCCGGACGCGCACCGCCGACTGTCAGGGTCGCCCGCTCGTACCGCGCGTGCTCCAGCCAACGTACGCCGGCCCGTTCCGCCGCCTCCAGTAGGTATGCAGCCGTCGGGCGCCCGATCCGCCACTCGGACATCTGGAGCGCGCCCCAAACACGGTGCGGGCGCGTGAGCAGACCGATGACGGCGTCGGCAGTCACGGCAGGACGCTCGGGCGCGAAGAGGAACCCGGACAAGAAGGAGTAGCGGGTCCGGTATGCACGCAGATGACGCACCGGCGCCCTGACCGTCGCGGGTACGTCGTCGAACACCCCCACTGCCCTGAGCGCGCCATCGGCCTCGCTCACCGCCACCACGACGACGTCCTGGGGCTGGTCGGCCGTGCCCAGTGAGGGCAGAACGAAGTCCGGATGGAGGAAGGCGTTCGCTTCGATCGAACGGTCGGCCAGGGCCCGCCAATTGTCGAGCCGATGCCGTGCAAACGCCTCGATCGGGACGACCTCCGTGACCACCCTCCCCGTCTTCTCGGCAACCGGCTTCCTACCCGTGACCAGATTCGACTTCGTCACCTCGACCGGACGATCAGACCTCACCTGCGCCTCCACCGACCGGCGGTGAGCCCGACCGTCCCGGCCAGCGGTAGACGCCGATCGACACGTCGGTGAGCCAGCGCTCCACGGCGTGCAGCCTGAGGTCTTCGACGGCTCGAGCGATCTGGTCGCTCAGTGCGACGGTACGACGCTCGTCCATCAGGTCGACGCCCCTGAATCGGAAGGGGCCATACCCGATTCCCTTGTGTCCGAGCTTCTCGAAGCCGGCCGCAGCGATGTCCCGGTCCACCTCACCGGGATCGAGACTCCGTCCAGGCCACGCCTCCTCGATCACCGGCCGACGGATCACCCTCCGCACCGCGGAGCTCGTGGCCACCCAAGGGTCGCTCAGCACCCGGTTCATCCGGTTGCGGAAGCTGAGGATCATCAGCCCCCCCGGCTCCATGACACGACCCACCTCGCTGAGGAGAAGCCGATAATCCTCGAGGTAGCTGATCACGCCGAGGCATACGACGCACGGAAAGGACGCGTCGCGGAAGGGCAAGGCGACCGAGTCCGCGCGCAGAAGCTCTCCGCTTGGCCATCCCTCCGCATCCAGGCGGCCGCGGGCCGCGGTCAGCAAGTCGGCGGAGTAGTCCACTCCGATGCACCGAAAGCCCCGAGCCCGCAGGGCGACTGTCACCGGCCCGGCACCGCAGCCTAGGTCCAGGATGGGGGTGCGTGAGGAGAATTCCTCATCGACCAGCTCGACGGCAAAGCTGCGGCGAAGCCGGAACGCGTGCTCGTCCAGGAGATCTTCCTCGGAGTCGTAGAGGTCGATCCACTTGTCGGCGACGCCGGCGTGCGAGAAGCGCCGCTCGACGATGCGCGTCCAGCTCATAGAGGCCTCGGGGGGGCTGAGGGGGAAGTACGCGTCATCAGTAGCAAGCGGCAGATGGGCATGAACGAGTCGGGAAGCGCCTCGTCGCCACCCGAGGGCCTCTCCACATCCTGATTCGGCGCACCCCTATAGATCCACGTAACGGCCCTGGTTCGCGGGATGCAACAGTCATCGAGGCCGATCCCGTCCGCCCGTCGGCGATTGGCGAAATCGAGGGAGCCGACGAGGTGCGCCCGCCTGCCCGGCGGTCGTCAGAGCGTCGTCCGACCACTAACGTTCGGACCCTCTCTACTTCGTGGCCGGGAGCGCCCGTTGGAAACGACTGCGGCCGATGACGTCGAACGACGCGTCGAACACCTGACTGGACGGTTGAACGCCCTTCGCGGTGAGATCGCGAAGCGCATCGTTGGGCAGGAAGACGCCGTGGACGAGGTGCTGTTCTGCCTGCTCACAGGCGGGCACGGGCTGCTGGAGGGGGTGCCGGGATTGGCCAAGACGATGCTGATTCGTACGCTGGCCGACGCGATCGCCCTGGAGTTCAGGCGGGTGCAGTTCACCCCCGACCTGATGCCCGGTGACATCACCGGCACGGAAGTGATCGAAGAGGATCGCACCACGGGCCGGAGGGCAACGCGCTTCCTGCGCGGGCCCGTGTTCACCCAGGTGCTGCTGGCGGACGAGATCAACCGGGCCCCGCCCAAGACACAGGCCGCACTTCTCGAGGCGATGCAGGAAGGACACGTGACCGCCGGCGGCGAGGTACTCGAGCTCCCCAGACCCTTCTTCGTGCTGGCTACACAGAATCCGATCGAGCAGGAGGGGACGTACCCCCTACCGGAGGCTCAGCTCGATCGCTTCCTGTTGAAAGTCAGCCTCGACTACCCGACCCGTCGGGACGAGGTCGAAGTCCTGCGGAGCACCACGGGCTCCGACCCGATCGAGGTCACGCCCGTTCTCACCGGTCCCGAGATTCTCGACGCCCAGTATCTCGTGCGTGCGATCGCCGTGTCGGACGAGATTCTCGAATACACGGCGCTCTTGGTGCGAAGCTCGCGTCCCGGCCGGGACGAAGCGGTCGATGTCACGAATCGCTGGGTGCGGTGGGGAGCGGGCCCGCGCGCGGGCCAATCGCTCGTCCTGTGCGCGAAGGCCTCGGCGCTGATGGCGGGGCGCCTCCACGTGTCACCCGATGACGTCGCGCGGGTCGCCCCGGCGGTGCTTCGCCATCGGATCCTGGTCAACTTCCAGGCCGAGGCCGAGGGCAGAACCTCGGACCAGATCGTCGCCGAGCTTCTGACGGACGTTCAACCTCTCCGGAGTGAGGTCCTGTAGGGGGGGCCGCCTCGGAGAGAGACCTTGAACCCCACACCGGGCGACGGCCCGCACTCCGGAGACGCTGCAGAGCTTCTTTCGCCCGACGTGCTCGAACGCCTGGGCGACCTCGACCTCATCGCACGAACGATCGTCCGAGGATTCGTCAGCGGCGCGCACCGTTCGCCCTTTCTCGGATCGGGCGACGACTTCTCGCGGCATCGGTCCTATCAGCAAGGGGACGACGTGCGCCGGCTCGATTGGCGGCTGTACGGGCGAACCGACCGCCTCTACGTGCGGCTCTTCCAGGAGGACTCCAATCTCCAGTCGTTCATCGTGGTGGACAGCTCGGCCTCGATGGGCTTCGTCGGCGACGGCCCGGTCAGCAAGCTGCGCTACGCTCAGTTCGTGGCCGCGGCGCTGGCGCACGTGATGCTCCGCACCGGGGACGCGGTCGGGCTCGCATCGTTCGGCTCGGACACCTCGTTCCACCTTCCACCCCGGAATCGACCCGGGCACCTGCACGACGTACTGCTCGGCCTGCAGCGCTTGCGCCCGCTGGGATCCGGTTCGCCGGCGCAGGCACTCGACGAGGTCGGGTCGGCGCTGCGACGCCGGGGTCGCGTGGTCCTGATCTCGGACTGCCTGGCCGACGAAGGGATTGGTCCCCTGCTCTCCGCGGTGAGTCGACTCCGCGCCCGCCGCGACGAGGTCATCGTGCTCCGCGTCGCCTCGCGGCTGGAGCTCGGCGAGGTCGCGGGAGAGGCTGCGCGCTACTACGACCCGGAGCGGCCCCACCGGCTGATCTCCGCGGTACCCGGCGCGGATCCGACGTTCCGTGAGCGGGTGAGCGCATACTACGACGAGCTGCGGGGGGGGCTCGAGGAGGGTGGCGCGGAGTACGCGCCCTTCACCACCGATCAGCCGCTGGTCTCCGCCATCGGTGGGTGGCTGATGGCGCGCGCACGGCGAGAGCGTCCCGCACCGTGATCTCGGCGCTGTATCCCGGCTTCCTCGCGGCGGGCGTCGTCTTCGCGGCCGTACCGGTCGTGCTTCACCTGCTCGCTCGCCGACCGCCGGACCGCCGGCCTCTCCCCACGGCTCGCTTCCTCCGCAGGGAGGAGCGCACGCTCCTGCGTCCGAGCCGTCGGCCGAGCGACGTCCTTCTGCTCGCCGTCCGCGTGCTGTTTGCCCTCGTGCTCGGAGCGTGCTTCGCGGGAATGGCGTGGACCGCAGACCGCGCCGGCACGGAGCGGATCGTCTTGGTCGACGCGGAGGCGGCAGCGGACCTCGGTATGGACGCCCTCGCGGTCATCGCGCGTGAGGCCACCGCCGACGCCGATCGGAGCGGTGTGGCAACGAGGGTGATCGCGTATGCCGCGAGCGAGCACGGCGACATCGTGACGAGCGCCGACCTGTCCGAGTTGGTGCACGCGGTGGGGGAGCCGATGGCGACGGCTGCGGACGGCCTCCGGGTGCTCCGCGCTGCTGCGACCGCCACGGCGCTCGACTCGGCCGAGGTGGTCTGGGTGGCTCGACCGACGTGGCACCAATGGACGGAGGGTGTCGGGCTGCTCCGGGAGGCTCTGTGGCCGGGCGCGCTCCAGTTGCAGTCGACGGGACTGGGGACCGCCCGGGTCGCGCCGGATGCGCCCCGTGCTCCGGCGAGCGTGGAGCTGCTCGGCTTTCCCGAGGACACCGCACTGCGCCGGGCCCTCAACGCGCTCGGTGCGCGCCTCCTGACGGGGGAGGCGGGCACACCGGCAGATACCAGCTGGATCTTCGCAGAAGACCCGCCCGCAGACATGGTCGGGATGCTCGTGGAGAAGGCCCGCGCGGGCACGACGGTCATCCTCTCCGGAGCGCTCCCACCCGAGGTATCCGCCGACGGTGAGGAGGTGCCCTGGGAGGTGGACGCCGACACACGAACCGGTGGCGACGCGGAAGCGCAGGGCCCATCCGGGCGGGCCGGGGGAGGGGCGATCCTTCGCCTGGGCGCGCGCCCACTGGGGACGGCGGTTCAGCCCGAAGCAGGCGGCCCGTCGAGAAAGGCCCGCGTGATCGCCGTCTTCGAGGACACCAGGCCGGCGGCGGCGGCGCGCGCAGCCGGGGCCGGGTGCATCGTCTACTTCGCCGCATCCCTCCAGGACGCGCAGTTGACGCGCGAGGCCGGCTTCCCCGACTTCGTCGGCGAGCTCGCACGCGGGTGCGGCTCGCAAGCGGACCCGACGCTCCCTCTCGACCGAGGGGGCATCTGGGCGCTCACGCGACCGGACCTTCCCCGGCGCGTGGGGCTCGCCGATCTCGACACGAGCCAAGGTATGCCGCTGGCACCCGGGCTCCTGCTGCTGGCCCTCGCGCTTCTCGGAGCCGAGGTCCTTCTGACCCGGGAGAGGCGGGGATGACCGCCTCCTCACGCACCCCGGGGAGCCGGACCGTCTCGGACCCGCTCATCGATCGCCTGCTGCGAGCCGTCCGCACCCGAGTGCTTCTCCGGGCGGCGCTGCGCTGGGGCGCCGTGGGCGTCGCCGTGGCCGCGCTCACTTCTGCCGCCTTGCTCTGGCTCGAAGTGCTCGTCGACGTTCCGGGCGGGCTGCGGACGTTGGGCGCTTGGCTCCCGGGGATCGTGCTGCTCGCCACTCTCCTGCCCGTGCTCCGAGCACGCCAGCGGGCAACGTCCGCTCGGCTCACACGCCTCATCGACGAGCGGGCCGGACTGGGGAACATGCTCTCGACGTACCGGGCACCCAACACGGACGGCCCGGTCGCGCGTGCCTTCGAGCGGCGGGCCGCGCAGGCGCTCCAGTCGGTCGACCCGAAGCACATCGTGGGCATGGATGCGACCGCCCGATGGCGGTGGGCAGCAGGGTGCATCCTAGTCACTGTCTTGAGCCTCGTCGGGACCACCGGCAGCGCGGGCGGCCGCTGGCCCGGGTCGGACGCGGCCGCCCGCCTGGCCTCGTTCGACGAGGACAATCGGGCGGACGAGTCCGGGCTGCCGACCCTGGGAGTGCTGGAGCTTCGAGCCCGGCCGCCCGCGTATGCGCAGCTACCGACCGAGACCCTCGCGGACGGAGCGAGCCTGTCCGCCCTTCCCGGAACGATCGTCGACATCGTCGGGGGCGGATCGGCAGGCCCGGACGATCTCGCCGTTCACGTCGCCGGGGGCGAGGCGTTGGCGCCGGTGTCCGCGGCGCGCGGCTGGCGCGTCCGGTGGACCGTGCGGCCCGAACATCGAGGCCTGTCCATCGAGGCGGTCGCGACCGAGCAAGTGGTCGAACGGCGGGTCGTTCCCCTGCGGCTCCTGAGAGATCGGGAGCCCAGCGTAGCCCTCACCGAGCCCGCTTCGGACGTGGTCCTCGCGACGCCGACCGGCACGCTGCCGATTCGGGCCCGCGCGCTCGATGACTACGGTGTCGAGGAGCTCACGCTCCACTGGGTGCACTCCCGCGGGAGCGGGGAGTCGTTCGACTTCATGGAGGGACAGTGGGCGTGGGACGACCAGCTTCCCATCGACGGGGGGCGGGAAGCGAGGCTCGACCTCCCCCTCGGAGAGCTGGACCTCGAGCCGGGCGACGTCCTTCACGTGCGCGCAGTGGCCCTCGACGCCAATGATGTGACCGGTCCCGGCATCGGTGTATCGTCTACCCGGCAGATCCGCATCTCGGAGGCTGACGACTTCGGGGACGTCACGACGCTCATCGGGTTCCCCATCGAGCGCGAGCGCGAGCCTCTCCTCAGCCAGCGCATGATCATCCTCCTCACCGAAGAGCTAGGCGACACGGCGGCGTCGCTCACCGACGAGCGCCTGCTCGCCGAGGCGCGGTCGATCGCGGACGAGCAGGCACGACTCCGAGCCCGTATCGGGGAGCAGATCTTCAGCCGAGCCACGGGGGCGATGCAGGATCCCGAGGCGCACCTCGACTTCGAGGAAGGAGAGGCCGAAGTCTTCCTGGACGAGCTGGAGACCGCCGTCGAGCAAGGGCCGGTCATCGATCCCGAGACGGGGATCGCGAGCATCGCGAACGTGGAGATTCCGGCGCATGAGCACGACTCCGACCCCATCGTCGCGATCAACCGTTCGCTCCTGACCGTCTACAACTACATGTGGGAAGCGGAGCGGGAGCTCCGTTCCGCGATGCTCGACCCGTCCCTCGTACCGCAGCATCGGGCGCTCGAGCTCCTCCAAGAGATGCGCAACGCCGAACGTGTGTTCGCACGCGGGCGCGTCGTCGTCCCACCCATCGACGTCGTGGGCGTTCGCGGGAGCGGTGAGATCGACGATGCCGATCCAGTCCCCCGCACGTCCGGAACCACCGCCCCTCCGACCGCCGAACGCGTGGTCGAGGCGCTCGATGGCCTCCTCGACGCCGACCCGATCGGCACGGGCCGGGTCGCCTCGGTCACGATCTCGGGCCTCGCGCTCGACCTTCTCGAATCGCTCACCGACCCCACCGCGGGAGAGATCCTCGTGCGGGCCTCGGCCGCCGCTTCGGCGGGCGACGTTTCAGCCGTGCGGGAGGCATTGACCCAGGCGCGGACGCTGCTGCGTGGCTCGAGTGCGCGCGCCTCGACCGGTGTCCTCGACGCTCCGACCTCGCTCGTAGCGGCCCGATACACCGCAGAAGCCACCACCAACCGCGTCGCGGAGGGTGTCGACGGTCGCCCCTTCGTCTTCGCGACATTGCGCTACGCATCGGGCGATTGGGACTCCGCGCCCCTCGTTCCCACCAACCTCATCCACTCTCTGGCGCAGTACACCGACCTGCCGGTCGAGCCGGAAGGTGTCACGGTCGACCTGTCGAGTGCCGAGATCTTCGACTATCCGCTTCTCTATCTCACCGGGCACCTCCCGGTCTTCTTCGACGAAACGGAGAGCCGGAACCTCGTCGCGTTCGTCGATCGAGGCGGCTTCGTGTTCATCGACGACCATAACCACGACATCGACGGGGCCTTCCATCGGTCGGTCACGGCGGAGCTGACCCGACTCTTCGGGCCGAACCGGCTCACCCCGATCCCCGCAGACCACGAGCTGTACTCGGCGTTCTTCCTCTTCGAGGACGGTCCGCCGATCACGGGGCACGAGCTGAGCGGCTGGGGTGACGGGCTCATCCACCGGGAGCTCTACCAGATCGAAGTGGCCGGCCGCATCGGCGTGCTCTACTCGAACAAGGACTACTCCTCGGAGTGGAGCTATCACGCGGACAACAAGCGGTTCCTCGCTGTCGACAACACGCGCTTCGGGGTCAACATCCTCGTGTACGCGCTTACGCGATGACCTGGGCACATGCCGTACCCCTCGGGGCTCGGATCGCCACCGCGCTCGGTCTCGCGGTGCTGCTCGTGCTCGGGGTTCGCGCGGGCGCGGATCGCGGCCACCCCGTCCAGGTAACCGGCGCGACCACACCGGAGATGCTCGCGGCAGAGCTGGTTTCGGGCGCGACCGGGCCCGTCGTGTACGTGGACTCCCTGCCTCCGACGGGGGTGGTCGCCGCCCTGCTCTCCGCCGGTGCGTCCGCAGGACGTGCGGTCTCGTTGGTCACGCCGGGCACTCGTCCGCGCCTTTCCGTGCACCCGCCCCGAGCCCCGGTCGCGCAACGTCGGTCGGCTTTGACGATCACCGTTCGCGGCGAACCCGACGAGAAGCTCCCTCTGGAGATCTCGGGCGACGAAGGCCAGAACGACACCCTCACCGTCGCCGTCGGCCCATCGGGTGTGAGCACCGTGCAGGTCGCGGTGGAACCGGGGCGCCCGGGCCTCCACCGGTGGACGGTTCGGACGCCCTCCACCGAGGACGCAGCACACGCCACCGCGTGGGTCCGGCCACAGTCCCGTCTACGGGTCCTCGTCCTGACCGGCCCGCCCAGCTGGGAGGCGCGCTACCTCGTGCGCGCCCTCGAGTCGAGCGGCGGCGAGGTCGTCGTCCGTCAGGAGCTCGGGCGCGACCTGGCCGTGACGTCCGACGGGACGGGTGCACCTCAGGCTCTCTCCGACCTCGAGTCGTTCGACGTGGTCGTGGCGGTCGGAGCCCAGCCCCCGTCCCGGTCCGTGTTGCTCGACCGGTGGATGGCCCAACAGGGCGGCGGTCTCCTCACGATCGACCCAGGCGACGAGGAGGCCCTCACCTTCGCCACCTCCGAGCTCGCCTGGTCCGGGCCGGCGGAGCTCATTCCCCTTCCGGACGCGGACATCGACGTACGGGGGGTCCCGGTCACGACGGGAGCGCATGTGGTCGGGGGGGCGGTGGCTGCACGCCAGGGGACGCCCGATTCGTTCGTGATGGCGACGACGGTCGGGCGAGGCCGGGCGCTCCTGTCCCGCTTGGAGACGTGGCCGTGGGTTCTCCGAGGCGGTGTGCCCGACGCCCATGCGTCGTACTGGACGTCCGTGGTCGAGTGGCTGGCCGGCGGGCTCACCGACGAGGTCCTGCTTCGCGGCCCCCGCGCTCAACCTCTGACGGCTTGGGTCGGCGAACTCGAAGGGGCCGTGCCCTCCACCGTCTCGGTCGGACAGGACTCCGATGTCGTGGAGTTGGCGACCGCAGTGGAGGTGGCGACCGTGGCGCCCGGCGCGACGACCGATACCGATGACGCGGCCGGCGGGGGATCGGGGGTGGGGGTGGGCTCCGTTCGCTTCGTTCCCGTCCGCGTAGGCGCCCATCCGGTATTCGTCGATGACGCAGCGCCGTTCGACGCCCTCGTCGTTCATCCCGGCGACGACCGGCTCCGGTGGGTCGAGGCTGCACTCGAGGTCGGGGGAAGCGGCGCAACGATCCTTGCGGCCGACGCTCGAGTGGCTCCGGTCGGTCTCCCGGTCGGCGGTTCGGATCGGCGGACCCGAGCCCAGTTCCTCCTACTCGCGGGCCTGATGGCCGCCGGTTGGTCAGCCCGCCGCATTCGAGGCCTCCCGTGAGCCTGGCGCGCCCTTCCCCGACCGACTTGCCTGTGTCCCCACCGCCCCGCCACAATCGCCGGACGGTTTCCAACCGACGGCCCGGAGCGCCTGATGCGACGTAGAGAGTTCCTGATGACCGGTGGCGCGGCGGCGGCAGGACTCGCGCTTGGCCCCGACCTGGCACACGGTATCCTCGTTGCCCGCAGCGCACCCGCCGCGGGACCGCGGCTCCGCGTGGGCAACCCGTACAGCCGGGACATCGCCGAGGCCGCACTCGACGCAGCCACACGAGCCGGAGCCGCGTACGCTGATGTGCGCGTAAGTACGAACCGCAGCCAGAACGTGAGCACACGTGAGCAGATCGTGACCGGCCTCTCCGACTCCGAGACATCGGGGCTCGGCGTACGTGTGCTGGTCGATGGCACGTGGGGTTTCGCGGCGTCCCGCATCATCACGGACGACTCGGCCGAAGAGGTCGCCCGGACCGCGGTCGCGCAGGCCCGCGCGAACCGTGCCGCCCAGCGTCGTCCCGTCGAGCTCGCCCCCATCGGACCGCCGGAGGAGGGCGAATGGCGCAGCCCGATCGAGCTCGATCCGTTCGACGTCTCCATCGAGGACAAGGTCGACCTCCTACTCCGAGCCAACCAAGCGGCCACGCGCGTCCAAGGCGCGCGCTTCGCGTCCTCGAGCCTGAGCTTCGTTCGGGAGGAGAAGTTCTTCGCGTCGACGGACGGCATCGTCACCGACCAGACCGTCTACCGCTGTTGGCCGCGCATGACCGTGTCCGCGGTGGCCGCGGACGGCTCCGACTTCCAGTCGCGTCAGTCGACCCCCCTGCAGCCGATGGGGCTCGGTTACGAATACGTGCGGGACGCCGACCTCGTCGGCAACGCCGCGGTGTGGGCAGAAGAGGCGGTGCAGAAGCTCTCTGCACGCTCCGTCGAGCCGGGGGTGTGGGACCTCGTCCTGCTTCCGAGTCACCTCTTCCTGACGCTGCACGAGTCGATCGCTCATCCCACGGAGCTCGACCGGATCCAGGGCTTCGAAGCGAACTATGCCGGTACTTCGTTCATCTACCCGGTCGAGGACTACCTCGGACGTTTCCGATACGGGCCCGACTTCATGAACATCCAGGGCGAGCGGTCAACACACGGGGGCCTGGCAACCGTGGGGTGGGACGACGAAGGCGTGCGTCCCGAGGATTATCTCATCGTCAAGGACGGCGTCCTCAACGACCTGCAGACCACTCGCGAGCAGGCTCCCTGGCTCGCCGACTGGTACCGCTCGCAGGGACGCGAGGTGCGGTCACACGGAAACTCTTATGCTCAATCGTGGGCCGACGTCCAATTCCAGCGGATGCCGAACACGAACCTGCTCCCGAACCCGGACCGGGACGTCAGCCTCGACGAGCTCGTGTCCGAGGTGGACAAGGGGATCCTCATCGAGGGTCGCGGCTCCTACTCGATCGATCAGCAGCGCTTCAACGCCCAGTTCGGTGGGCAGACGTTCTACGAGATCCGAAACGGGCGCGTCCAGGGCATGCTCAAGGACGTCTCGTATCAGATCCGGACCCCGGAGTTCTGGAACTCGATGGATCGGATCGGGGGACCGAGCACCTATCAGCTCGGCGGCACGTTCGGCGACGGCAAGGGACAGCCTGGTCAGGCGAACGCCGTGTCCCACGGATGTCCGGCCAGCCGATTCCGGGGCGTCACGGTCCTGAACACCGCGCGCGGCGGGTAGCTCGGCCACGCCGAAGCCGAGACCTCGCGACAGGAGGCCGCCGACGCCGCTCCCACGTCCGACGATGAACGCTGCCAGCAGGCCGGCCAACGGTGCTGCGCGACCCGGCCACTCCCTCGGGCCGATGGCGTTGCCGGACGCTGCAAGCTCCGGCAACTTGCTCGCCTCGGTTCCACCGGTCGTGGGGTTGCGACAATCCTGGGAGGGGTCATGAAACGGAGGGAATTCGTCCGACACGGGGCGGTCGCCGCCACCGGGCTCGGCCTGGCGGGCCATACCAACCTGCTGCACGGGGTGCTCACCCCGACGACGATCGGTCGCGGCATCGCCCAGGATCGCGACGCGCTC
>JBDHDM010000089.1:0-12916 GCA_039591515.1 Gemmatimonadota bacterium
GAGGCGCTCGACAGCCTCTATCACCTCATGGTGGGTGAGCCGATCCAGGGTTTCCGGAGTGACCCGCAGCTCGTCACTGCACGACTGTCCACAGCCTCGGGCGAGCTCACTTCCGGACGCTGGGCGGAACCGTCGGAGGCGGCGTTGCGGGCGCTCGATCGGGCCGAGGCTGCGGTCGCCGAGATCACCACACGCGTCGGCGACTACTTCGACATCGAGTGGGCGGCCTATCGAGCCGCGGTCGAGGGGGCCGGGATCGGCCTCTTCGACGGCGGCTAGGTGGCCGGGTGCGCATGCGCCACACGGTTCCGATCCGTACAATGGCGGCAGCGTCCAGGATCTTCAGGAGGTGGTATGCGCCAGGGTACCGGACTCATGTCCCGCATCGAGGGCAGGAGGTCGACGCGACCGAATGTGCTGGTGTACGCTCTGATCGTGTGTGCGCCGACCTTGTTTCCGAGCCCGGCTCACGGACAGGATGAGCCCGCTCTCGATCTGGACGACGGACGCGTGCACTACATGGCGAGCTGCGCGCGATGCCACGGCGTGAACGGCGGGGGAGGGGAGGGCCCCCCGCTCGCCCGATCACAGTTGCCGAGGGCCCGTGACGACGCGGCGCTTCTCAGGATCGTCCGCGAGGGGATATCCGGCACCGCCATGTCGGGTTCCTGGTGGCTCTCGGACGGGGAGTCCGAAGCCGTGGTGGCCTACGTACGATCGCTGGCACCGTCAGGGCCGGAGGGCGTGGAGGCTCTGACGGGCGACCCGACCCGGGGTCGGGCGCTCTTCGAGAGCGAGGGGTGTGCCCGCTGCCACACGGTCGGTGGCTACGGCACGGCGCGCGGTCCAGACCTGACGACCGTGGGCGCGCGCAGAGGCGCCGCCCACCTCCGCGAGGCGATCGTCGACCCGGCGGCCGCGTTCCCGCGCGGATTGACGGCAATGCCGAGCGACTTCGCCGACTACCTGGTCGTCCGTGTGGTGGATGCCCGGGGCGAAGAGCTCCGGGGCATGCGGATGAACGAGGACAGCTACTCGATCCAGATCAAGGACGCGCGCGGAAACCTCCACTCCTTCTACAAACCGGCGCTCCGCGAGCTCGAGCGCGAATTCGACCGGAGTCTCATGCAGAGCTACGCCGATCGCCTCACGGAGGACCAGATCGAGGACCTGGTCTCGTATCTCGCGTCCCTGACCGGCACCGAGCTGCGAGGAATCTCATGACCGTCCGACTCGACCGCCTCTCCTCGCTCGTCGCTCGCCGGCAGGCGTTGCCGACAGTCTGGGCCGTCCTGGTCCTCGTGGCACCGGCCGCGTCCGCCTCGGCGCAGGACGAGACGGCCATGGCTCCCAGGACCCAGGTGCCGTACGACCGCCTGGTGGATGCCGCCACCGAGCCCCACAACTGGTTCATGTACTCAGGGAGCTACGCCTCCGAGCGCTTCTCATCGCTCGATCAGATCCACACGGGCAACGTGGGCGACCTTCGTGTCGAGTGGGTCTACCAGACGAGTCCGGGGCTCGTGGAGACGACACCCGTCGTGGTCGACGGGGTGATGTACCTCACCGAGCCGCCGAGCACCGTGGTCGCGCTCGACGCGCGCACCGGCCGGCGCATCTGGCGTTGGGATGCGAATGTCCCGGAAGAGACGCTCAACATCGGTTTTCCCCGCGTGAACCGAGGCGTCGCCGTCCTCGACTCGACTGTGTACGTGGGAACGCTCGACGCTCGGCTCGTCGCCCTCGACGCCGAGTCCGGTGTCGAGCGTTGGTCCACGCTGGTCGCGGACAACAAGGTGGGCTTCTCCATGACCGGCGCCCCGCTCGCGCTCGACGGGAAGATCATCGTAGGGGTCGCGGGCGCCGAGGCCGGCATCCGCGGATTTCTCGACGCGTACGACGCCGAGACGGGGGCGCTCCTGTGGCGAACGCACACGGTGCCGGCTCCAGGCGAGCCAGGCAGCGAGACGTGGGAGGGCGACGCGTGGGAGCACGGTGGCGGCTCGACGTGGCTGACCGGGTCGTACGATCCCGAGCTCGACCTGATCTACTGGGGCACGGGGAACCCGGCGCCCGACTGGAACGGTGACGTTCGACCGGGCGACAACCTCTACACGTGCGCGCTCATCGCGCTCGACGCCGATACGGGCGAGATGCGCTGGCACTTCCAGTTCACACCGCACGACGTGCACGATTGGGACGCCACCGAGATCCCCGTGCTGGTCGACCTGGAGTGGGAAGGCCGGATGCGGCAGCTGGTCGTGATGGCGAACCGGAACGCCTTCTATTACGTGCTCGACCGGGAGAGCGGCGAGTTCCTCCACGGCCAGGAGTATTCGAAGCAAACGTGGGCGTCGGGGCTGGACGAGAACGGCCGGCCGATCGTGCTTCCCGATACCGAGCCGACCGCGGAAGGCAATCTGGTGTGGCCGAGCCTGCAGGGGGCGACGAATTGGTTCAGCCCCAGCTACAGCCCACTCACCGAAACGCTCTACGTGCCGGTGCGGCACATGGGCGCGATCTACTACAAGGCAGCCGCCGAGTACGAGCCCGGACGGGCCTTTCTCGGCGGCGGCGAGCAGGCCCTCGCGGGGGACGACGCGTGGGGCTACGTGAAGGCCCTGGACGTTCGTACGGGCGACCTCAAGTGGGAGCACAGGGTTCTCACGCCTCTTTGGAACGGGGTGATGTCCACGGCCGGCGGGCTCGTGTTCGGCGCCACGAACGAGGGCAACTTCTTCGCGCTCGACGCCGACACGGGCGCCTCGCTTTGGGACTTTCAGGCGGGGGCTCCGGCTCGGTCGAACCCGAGCGCGTTCGAGCTGGACGGGCGGCAGCGCGTGGTGATGCACGCGGGTAATGCCGTGTTCGTTCTCTCGCTCCCGAACTGACGACCCGCCGAGAGATCGAGTGTACGTCGACATCATCGCAGTCATCCTGGCGAGCGTGGTGACGTTCGCCGCGACCAGCCTCGACAACCTGCTTCTGCTCGTCGGGTTCCGGTCGTCGGAGTCGATCCGCCCGGGCGTCATCGGACTCGCCTACGTGGTGACCGTCGCAGCTGTGGGCGCGCTTGCGCTCGCGCTCGCGGCGGTGGTGGACGATGTGGTCCCCTTTCCGCTCGGCTATCTGGGCTTCGCTCCGATCGCCATCGGGGTCTGGCACGGGGTGGCCGCGTTTCGGCCGCCTCCGTCGGAGGCGGAGCGGGACGACCCGGGCTTCGGAGACGCGACGGGTTTCGTCAGCGTGTTCTTCGCGATGCTCGCGAACAGCGGCGACTCGTTCCTGGTGTTCGTGGCCTTTCTCGGGGACACACGCTCATGGCTCGACGGGGTCGTCGTCGGCACCTTCCTCGGGATGGCCGCGATCTGGGTCCGGGTTGCTGCCGCGCTCGCCGAGCACCCGCGCTTCAAGGAGCCACTACGCGGCTTCGCCCGCTTCGGGCTACCGATCCTGCTGGTGTGCGTGGGTCTCTACATCCTCTTCAACTCGCCGACCGACGTGGTGCCCGATCTGTAGGCGCCCCGTGGAGAGCGGTGGTGTGGACACCCGAAGGGCGCCCGGCGACGGAGTGTAGGGCGCTACCGCGTGAGCCTTCGTATCTCCCGCGGGAGATCCTCGACGAGGTGACCCTCCATCGCGCACCCGGCACACTTTCGGATGATCCGACCCTCCGGTGAGATCAGGAAGCCCATCGGGGCACCGGCCATTCTCCAGGCGCGGGTCGTCTCGTCGTCCAGAACGAGGAACGGGTACGACAGCCCGCCATTGTCGCGGAACCACGCGGCCGCATCGGGCGGGCGGTCTTCCAGGAGGAGGCCGAGGATCATCCCGCCCTGCCGCTCCACGGCGCGGGCCACGTCGCGCATGGCGGGGTATTTCTGCTGACATGGGCCGCACCAGCTGCCGAAGACGTCGAGGTACACGTATCGGCCCCGCAGATCCGAGAGGGTCACGCTGTCCGGCCCCGTGAAGGGCTCGTCGAGTCGAAGAACGGGAAGTGTGAAGTCCCGCGCCGTGCTGCCGACGTTGGGGAACGGCACGATGCCCGGTCCGGCGTGGACGGACGACGCGACGACCGACGCGCGGTTCGTCACGCCGGCGACCGCTGCGGCCAGCAGCGCGACGGCCGCTACGGCGAGTCCCCACCTCCGAAGACGGAGGCTCCGGTGTCCGGCCGGCGGCATCGCATCGGAGGCGAACGGATCCTCGGGGTCGCGCATCAGAAGTCTTTTCGACGGAACGTGCGCAGCGCGATGGCGCCCGGAACCGCAGACCAGAGCGTCAGACAAGCGACAGCGAGCGAAACGCCCACGCCGCCCCCGAAGAAGTCCTGGAAGACGGCCCCTGTGTACCCCATCATCGCAGACGCGTCGAGCGCCATGATCACGAGCACGCGTGCCACGTCCACCGGGTTGAGCGCCATGAGCACGAGCATCGGCTTCTCGAGTGGATACGCGGCCCACTGATAGGCGGCAAGGAGCACGGCACCGTCGTAGAGGACGGCGAGCACCAGCCACAGAAGCAGCGCGACGCCCATCCCCCGGGCGGCGTCTCCCACGCGCAAGGCGACGAGAAAACCGATGGAAGTGAAGACGGTCGTCAGCAGCGCTCCCGCGAGGGCCAGGAGGGCGATCTCACTTCCGTGAGACACGAGTCCACCTGCCACGCTCAGAGGCACGACGATGCCCGCGAGGAAGGCGGCGACGAGCGGAAGCGCGAGGCCGAGGTAGATCCCCACGAAGAGAGGCCGACGGCCGACGGGATGTGACAGAAGGAGCTCGATGAAGTCGCCGTTGTGATAGACGAACGAAGTGGTGATCAGGAGGCAGAAGAGAGGGACGATCAGAACGACGAGCGTCGCCAGGGACGGGAGTGCGCGTACCACACCGCCACCGAAGTGCAGGAGCCCCGCCGTGGCCAGCCCGAGGAATATGGCGTATCCGGCGACCGAGCGGCTCCGGGAGAGATCGCGCAGTTGGTGACCGAGCAGCTTCGCGACGGTGCTCATCGGACGATCTCCATCCGAGGGCGAGCGCCCGGTGTCGACGAGGTGCCTTCTCCGAGGCCGGTCCCCTTCTCGCTGCCCCGCATGAGGCCGGCGATCGCTCCCTCGAGCGTCGCGCGGTCCGTCGCCTCGAGGAGCTCATCGAGGGAGCCGTTGAAACGAACGCGTCCTTCGTGGAGGAAGACGACGGCGTCCGCGATCGCTTCCAGGTCGCCGAGGTTGTGTGACGTCACGAGCACGGTGCGCCCCTCGGCCCGGCTCTCGCGGACCTTGTCCTTCAGCGCGAGCGACGCGACGGGATCGAGCCCGGCCGTCGGCTCGTCGAGGATCAGGATCGGCGTGCGGTACCGGAACGCGAGGGCGGCGTTGACTTTCTGCCTCGTTCCCCCGGACAGGATCCGAAAGGGCTTGTCCAGATCCTGGTGCAGGTCGAAGGCATCGAGCAGCTCTTCGTCGGGTCGGTCCTCGAAGCCCCGCAGATCGTCGAGCATCCCCGTGAGCTCGCGACCCGTCATGTGCGGCGGGAAGTTGGGCAGCTGCGGCATGTAGCCGAGCCGATGGCGGTAGTGCCCTCGCTCGTCGATCGGCTCGCCGTCCAGCCACACGGAGCCGTCCGTGGGCCGCACGAGTCCAAGCACACTCTTGAGCAGCGTCGTCTTGCCCGCCCCGTTGGGTCCGAGGAGGGCGGTCACCGCGGCCGGGGCGAAGTCGAGCTCGACTTCGTCGAGGACCGTGCGGGGTCCGAAACGCTTGGTCAGGCCACGTACGGCGATCATGACGGCGTTCTCCACCGTGTCGGGAGGGGGGCGAGCAGGGGCCGCGCGTCCGCGAGGCTTTCCGGCGTCAGGAGCGGCAGGACCTGCTCGGCGAGGTCCAGCAATGCCACCAACGGGCTGCGCTGCAGCACGAGGGCGGGCTCGTTCTGGGCGACCACGAGCGAGAAGAGTCGGACGGGGTGGAACGGGACGTCGCCCACGCCGTCGGCGTCCCGGTCGTAGCCGCGGTACCGGTCCCAGTAGTTGCCGACGAAGTCGGAGTAGGATCGCCGGCTGTTCGTCGCGACGTCGAAGGAGTTCCCGACGAAGTTGTTGCCGCTGACCTCACTCGCCTCGGAGTTCGCCATGATCTTCACGGCCCACCCGTTTTCGACGAACTCGTTTCCGGACACCCGCACGCGATTGGCTCCTTCGGCGTGGATCCCGACCGAGTTCCGGTGAAAGCGATTCCCCGTGATCTGCGAATCGGTGATGTCCTTCAGGAGCAGCCCGAACGCGGCGTTGCCGAGGTTGCCCCGGAAGTCGTTTCCGTCCATGACGATGTCGCGCGTATACATCACAGCCACGCCGGCGCCGTTCTCCACGAAGAGGTTGCGGCGGTAGGCGCAGCCGTCCGAGAACATGAAGTGGAGCCCGTAGCGGACGTTGCGCTGGCTCACGTTGTCGACGATCTCGCTGTCCTCCACGAACTCGAAGTAGATCCCGTCGCGGTGTCCCTCGATCCGGTTGCCGCGGATGACGACACGGGTCGAGTACCAAAGGTGGACGCCGTTGCCCGATCGGGTCTCGCGGGCCGCCGTTGCCAGCAGGACGTTGTCCTCGATGAGGCAATCGCCCGAGTTCGCCAGGTAGATCCCGAAGAACGTGTCTTCCAGCCGGAGGTCTCGGACCGTGCAAAAGCGGGCCCGATCCACGAGGACTCCCGCCCGGTCCTCCGTGAACGAGATCCCCGTGCTGCGGAGGGTGAAGCCGGCCACGGTCACGGAGTCCGCCTCGATTCGTACGAGCCCTCTCTCACCCTGCCCGTCGAGGACCGCCCCGTCCTCGCCGATGAGCGTGAGCGGCTTGTTGACGACGAGCGTCGATTCGTGGTAGGTCCCGGCTCGCACGACGACGGTGTCGTGGGGCGCCGCGGCTTGGATGGCCGCCGTGACGGTCGTGTAGTCTTCGGACGGCCCTACGACGAGGGTGGCGGGCGGCGCTTGGAGCGCGGCGAGGAGCGTGAGCAGGGAACGCATGGCCTCATCCGCCGAGGCGTGGGCCCTCGGGAGCCAGCGATGTCGCGTGCCCCCCGTGCTTCATCGGAGGTCGCCCTTCCGGCCATGCGCTCGCGACGAGGGCTTTGACACCCGCCCAGTCGGTGGCGTCTCCGCCGAAGGAGTGTACCGCGCCGTCTCGGTCCTGAGCGCGGCCGAACGCCGTGATGCCGAGGCCCATCGGCGAGTTCAGCGTCGGGCTCACCAAGTAGTACGCCTCCTCCGCAGACACGAGCTCCGAGGGACTCCCGAAGTCCGTGACCCACGCGGAGTGCACCGCACCCGCGTCCTCCCCGTGCAGGAGGTAGTTCACCATGCACTCGGCGGAGTCGAACGTATGGACCTTCCCGGTCGTCGTCACGATCTCGGCGCCGTGTCCGCTTGCGTCCACGATCATGAGGCAGTCGGCGCAATCGTCCACTCCCGCGAGCAGCGGTCGTGGTGCCGGCTCGGCGCAGCCCGCGAGCGTCGACAGGAGGAGCACGGCCACGGTCGTGGCGCCTGCCCCCGCGTGCGCGGCCGGGACGTCGTCCGGACCGGTTGGGTGGTCGGATCTCGAGGGGCCTTCGGTGTCCGCGGCCTTCGATCGTTCCCTCGACGCTTTTGCCTGCTTGAGCTCCGAGACGCTGAGCAGCACCGCAGTGATCGCTGCCAGGATCGCGATCGTGCCCCCTGAGGCCGGCCACGAGTGTGCGGTGAAGTTGAGGATCTGGCGCGATCCGATGAGCGGCGGCTGATAGCTCATGCCCGGGACCTGTATGGCTGCGGTCGGGTCGAGGTTGTGCCCGTAGTCGTACTCCCACTTCCAGAAGTCGGCGAGGCCCACGACCGAGATCGCGAGGAAGCCGGCCGTCCACGCGTAGAGCAGGCGTCGGCGGCCGAGCGCGGCCACTCCGACGCCGGTGATCATGAGAACTGCGACGACGATCGGCATGACGCGCAGCTCGGGGATCGACTCGGGGACGATCTCCTGCATGCCGATGTAGTGGTTGAGGTTGTTGATGTTGTTCAGGTCGTGCGGCTTCTGTCCCTCGATCGTGCTGAGCTTGATGACCATGCCGAGCCCCTCCGGGTACTGAGGCGCCTCGAGGTCGATGGTCCAGACGGGAAGGACGTAGAGCAGGCCCAGGGCGAGCGAGGCCACCAGGATCAAGATCCGGCTCCTGTTCGCCATCATGATGTCTCTCCCGGGTCTATTGGTGAGGGCGGGCCCGCGCCGCGGGCCCGCCCGTTGTGATGTCAGGTCAGTTCGTGTTCCAGGTACCGCCCGTGCCCCAGCGGAGCGGGACGGTCGAGCCCCTCTCGGAGACCCGTGCGTAGCCCTGCATCTCCTGGTGGAGTGCCGAGCAGAAGTCTGTGCAGTAGAACGGGTAGATGCCGGGCGCGTCCGGTACCCACCTCATGGTCCGCGTCTGGCCGGGCATGATGAGCAGCTCGGCCGTCTCCGCGCCGATCATCGCGAGACCGTGCGGGACGTCCCAATCCTGCTCGAGGTTGGTGACGTGGAAGTACACTTCGTCACCCACGCGGAAGCCCTCGATGTTGTCGGGAGTGAAGTGACTCCGAATCGAGGTCATGACCACGTGTACCTGGTTCCCGTCTCGTACGACGCGAGTCTCACCCTCCGAGCGCGCGGCCCAAGGATGTTGGTTGTCCTCGAGGGCATAGAACTGGGTCTGATCGTTCATGACCAGCTCGGCCGCGATCCCCTGCGCGTAGTGCGGCTCTCCCTGGGTCGGGAAGTCCAGCAGCAGACGCATCTGATCACCGCTGATGTCGATCAACTGAGCCGAGTGCGCGAGCTCCGGGCCCGTCGGGAGGTACCGGTCCTTCGTGATTTTGTTGAGCGCGACGAGGTACTTGCCCCAAGGCTGCTGGGAGTCCCCGCCCGGAATCATCAGGTGACCGACCGAGTAGTAGACCGGAATCCGGTCGACCACCTGCCAGGTGCCGATCTCCCACTTCACGATCTCGGACGAGATGAACGCGGTCGTGTAGGCGTATCCGCGCCCGTCGAACTCGGTGTGCAGCGGTCCGAGACCCGCATTGGTCACCTCGCCTGCGATCACGGACTCGTACGTCAGGACCGGGATGCCGTCGATGACCTCCTCATAGTCCTCCGCCTCGATCGCGGCGAGCATGTTGGCGAAGGAGTGCACCGGGATCACGGTGGCGAGCTTCCCTCCGGCCGCGATGTACTGGCCGGTCGGGTCGACGTCGACGCCGTGCGGAGACTTCGGCGTCGGCAGGAAGTAGACCAGGTCCGAGCAGTCGCTCGGCTCGATCACGTAGACCTCGGTCCTCATCTCGGAGACGGCCGTCTGGGTCGCCTCGTCCATGTGGTTGTGCGTGTAGCGCGCCGGCATCGTCCGGCCGACACCTTCGGCGACGCACGCCTCGGCACGGCGGTAGTCGACGGCCGCGATGAAGTCCTTGTCCTTCCGCGACGCGTTGATCTCGAGCAGGGTGTGCTCCTCCTCCGAGTTGTAGGAGGTGAAGAACATCCAGCCGTCGGAGGGACCCTTCCCGGCGTGCGCCAGGTCGTAGTCGTAGCCGGGCATGAGGATCTGGAACGCGATCTCCATGTTTCCGGGATCGTTCGCCCGGACGAAGCTGAGCGTCCCTTTGAAGTTGCCCCTGTACTCCTCGATCGACATGTCGCGGTTCGGGATCGGCACGCTGAAACGCGTCGACGCGACCAGGTAGTCGCTGTTTGGGGTGATGAAGGGCGAGCCGTGGTTTCCGGCCGAGTTCGGGATCTCGAGGATCTCGGTCGTCTCGAACGAGTTGAGGTCGATGCGCGCGACGCGTGGCGTGTTGTTGCCGTTGATGAAAATCCAGCGTCCGTCGGGCACGCCGTCGGTCATGGACAGCTCGGGATGGTGCGCGTCGTCCCAGGGCACGAATCCGTGGGACGTCTCGAGCATGGGCTTCGTCTCCTCGGCGTAGCCCCAGCCGTTCTCGGGGTACTGCGAGAAGACGGGGACCTGCTTGAGAAGGCGTCCGGACGGAAGGCCCATGACGGTCAGGTTGCCGCTGAAGCCCCCCGACATGAACGCGTAGAATTCGTCGTACTCTCCGGGTGGCACGTACACGGCCTCGGCAGCCGCCACCATGCTTCCCGCGCCGGCGCCTCCGCCGGTACCGGGTTGACAGGCGTAGGCACCGATCGCGAAGGCGACCAGGACGGCCCCCGTCGTCGCGATGCCTCGGTTGGGTGTGAGGGTCATTTGAGGTTCTCCATGGTGTTGAGCACGCACCCGGCCGGGCCGGATACGCTGCGGTTTCACTGGGAAGCGGTCTGGACCGACCGCAGGTATTCGAGGATGGCGCGGGCTTCCGCCTCGTCCGTCACCTGCACGGTCATGGGCGTGAAGTACTCGGCGAGAAGCTTCTGGACCTCGGGATGGCGCTGGACCATCTCCGTGGCGTTGAGGATCATGTTCATGACGAACTCCGGACGGCGTCGGGTCAGGACGTCACCGAGAGGCGGCGCCACGTAGCGCTCGGCGATCTTGTGGCAGGCCGAGCACTTGAGCGTGAAGGACTCCTCGCCCGTGGCGGCGAGCTCCGGGTCCAACGCGGCCAGCGAGAGGTCGCGGATCGGGCCGATGCCCTGCTCGAGCTCGACTTCCGTGAGGGGTTCGCCGGCGGGTGCGGCCCCAGCCGCCGTCTGAGCGGGCGCGGCTTGCTGCTGCGGCGCGTCGCCTCCACAGCCCAGCGCCATCGCGACGGTGAGCAGAGCTCCGGTGATCTTGGTTGCCGTCATCGGGCGGTTCCTCCTTCAGAAGTCGGTCGAGACGAATGCGGTCTGACGTCCCACCGCCGGCTCGGTCAGCAGGTCGTCGAGGGTCGTGGCGGCGAGAATGCGTTTTCGCGCTTCGTTCCACTCGAGGCGCCGTAGGTGGGCCGAGCAGGGTTCGTCCGTATGGCAGTGGCCCCCGAGGAGACAGATCCGCGGCGGATCGACCTCTTCGAACGAACGCACGACCCGCTCGACGGTCATTTCCTCCCGACTCATCGCCAGGCGGTAGCCGCCGTACACACCCCGGCTCGAGACGAGGACGCCCTCTCGGCTGAGCCGTCTCAGCACCTTGGCGAGGTACTCGCGGGGAAGCCCGAGCTCCTCGGCCAAACGGGCCGCGGAGACGGAAACACCTTCTTCCTTCCGTGCGAGGTGTAGCGCCGCCTGTAGCGCGTAGATGCTGCTACGGGAGAGCACGACTCGTCCTCGGTCAGTTGAGGGCGATCAGGAAGACCTTGTCGACCACGTGCACAACCCCGTTGGTCGCGGGCACCGAGGCCAGGATCTTCGCACCGTTCACGTACGTGGCTCCGTCCCGGACTTCGACATCGATGTAGTGACCCGTCGCCTGGTACAACTCCATCCCGTCCGTCAGGAGGTCGATCGTGAACTTGCCCGGACTCGCGTGCGACGTGACGACGTTGTACAGGGTCTGCTTGTTCTCGGGCTTGAGAAGGTCGTCCAAGGCTCCCTCGGGTAGCTCGTCGAAGGCAGCGTTGGTCGGTGCGAAGACCGTGAGCGGCCCCGCGTTGACCAGGACGTTCTCGAGCTCGGCAGCCTGAACGGCGGCGACGAGCGTCGTGTGATCGGGCGATCCGATCGCGATGTTGAGGATGTTCGGATCGGAGTTCTCGTCGACGATGAACGCCTGCCCCCGGTTCGATTCGGCGTCGAACGAGTCCTCGGGGGCCTCGGCGGAATCACCGGCCGAGCATCCGACGAGCAACGTCAACGCGACCCCGATTCCCATGAGGCGCCGCCACGTCGTTTCTGATGTTGCCATGGTCTTCCTCCTTGCTGTTGCTGCACTCTGAACCAAGTATCGCGACGCAATTCGGACATGTATGTCGGATTTACGGCGCATCGGTTTGTAGTCCTTTTCCGGACAGGCCGAAGTGGGCTCGTAGCGGCGCGTGCGGGTCAACGGCAGGAGGTCCTCGCGGAGCGGATGAACGCCACGGGTGGAACGGGGTTTTAGGCGCTCGATGCGCAGGTGACCATGACGCTCCCGAGGGCCATGATTCGTCCGTTCGTCTCCGCGGCCGCGCGTGCCGCCGCCGCTCTCCTGATCCCGCTGATCATCGCTCCGGCATCCCTGTCCGCCCGACAGGTGGCCGGCTCGACGGAAGGGGATACAGGGAGCTCTCCGGACCCCCGCTGGGCCTTCTTCTTCAACCTCGGCGCCGGTGGCATCGGTGGGGACTTCTCCTCCGCCCTCGAGCAGCCGGCGACCGGTGAGTTCGGTCTTCGCCGCGCGGTCGGTGACTGGCGATACGGGCTCGGCGTGAGCTTCGGCTCGTTCGCGATGAAGCCGCCCTACGACGATGAGTGAGCTGGAATGGGGCTACCAGAGGATCTTCCTCTCGGGGACGCGTGCCTTCCGCACGGAGGAGCGATTCCGACCGTACGTTCAAGGGAGGGTCGGCCTCGCTCGGATGCATCCACGCAGCGAGCTCTTCGCGATGGATCCCCTGCCGCCGGACTTCGCGGTCGGCGACAGTCCTACGAAGCCCTCCAACGGATTCCACGTCGCGGTGGTGCCCGGCCTCGAATGGCAGCTCTCCCGCTCCGTGGGACTCGATGCCTCGCTCCTCGCCGGCTATCACGGCGTGGGAGAGACGGACCTCTCTCCGGTCGGACAAGGACCAGCCTCATCGGGCCTCGATTGGCAGGCCCGCCTCGGCCTCTTCTGGTGGGCGGACTCGGGCCGCGCCGGCGTCGAGCCCCAACGAGACGTCTGGGGCGTGCGCCGCTCGTGGGCATGGGGTCTGGGCGAGGCGCTGTCGATCAACTTCGCCGCCTCGGCCATCAACGAGTACGTCCGCAACGCGAACTTCAACCAGATCAGCCC
>JBDHDM010000090.1:0-12253 GCA_039591515.1 Gemmatimonadota bacterium
ACGCGTGCAGAACGGTGGACCGGTGGCTGTACAGCGCCCCCTTCGGATGTCCGGTCGTGCCCGATGTGTAGCAGAGCGCGGCCGCGTCGTCCTCGTCGAGCGGAGGCCAGGAAAAGTCACCCCCCTCGTCCAGGAGCTCCTCGTACGATCGGGCGTTCGCCAGCTTCGTCTCGGGCATGTGCTCGCGGTCCGTCAAAACCACGAAGTGCTCGACGCAGGAGAGCTGCTCGGCGACCGCCTCCACCAACGGGAGGAAGGTGAGGTCGACGAAGAGGACCCGATCCTCGGCGTGGGTCACGATGTAGACGAGCTGAGTGGGGTGCAGCCGCGGGTTGAGGGTGTGGCATACCGCACCCATGCCCGAGACGCCGTAGTAGATCTCGAGGTGCCGCTGCGTGTTCCATCCCATGGTCGCCAGACGGTCGGTCGGCTTCATGCCGAGGCCGCGCAGAGCGCTGGCGAGCCGCTTCGAGCGCTCGCGGACCGCACCCCACGTCCCTCGCTCGATCGGCCCTTCCACGCTTCGTGTGACGATCTCCTGCGCGGCATGAACCGTCCCGGCGTGTTCGAGGAGCGACGAGACCAGAAGGGGAGTCTGCATCATGCGACCACGCATACCTGCCTCCGAGCGAATGCCAACGCGTTTGCGGCAGGCCAAGCTAGGCGGGGTCGCGGGCGTCGGCTACACTTCGGAGCCCCTTTTCGGAGACGCTCGGGGCGGGCCGCCTCCCGATCGAGCGCTCCCGGATCACCCGATCCCTCGCGCACCCGATGAGCGACACGATTCTCCTGGAAGAGATGACCTGGCCGGAGGTAGGGGACGCCGTGGCATCGGGGCGCACGACGGTTGTCGTCGCCGTGGCGGCGGTGGAGCAGCACGGGCCGCATCTTCCGCTTCTGGTCGACGCCGCACGAGGAGATCGGCTGGCCGTGGAGGTGGCTCGCCGGATGAACGGAGCGCTGGTGGGACCCACCATTCGGGTCGGGTGCTCGGAGCATCACATGGGCTTTCCAGGCACCCTCACGATCCGGACGTCCACGCTCGAAGCGATCTGCATGGACTATGTGGTCAGCCTCGCCCGCCACGGCTTCGACCGGGTCTGTTTCGTGCCGTCTCACGGGGGAAACTTCGCTCCGCTCCGCGACATGCTTCCGGAGCTCCGCGCGGCGGTGGCCCCCGCGTGTCGGGTCGATGCGTACACCGATCTCCTGGGCTTCATGACCTACTGGCAGGGCGCGGTCGAGGGACTCGACCCGTCGCTGGTGGAACGGGTGGGCGGTCACGCCGACCTCGCCGAGACTTCGGAGATGTTGTGCATTCGTCCCGATCTGGTGCGGGCCGACCGAGCGGAGAGGGGACACGTGCAGGCGTTCGACCGCGACCTCATGGACAGGATCTTCCGAGACGGCTTTCGGGCGGTGACACCGAACGGGATCCTGGGGGACGCCCGAGGAGCGAGTGAGGAGATCGGCGAGGCGTGTATCGACCGCGCAGCCGAGGGAATCGCCTCGGCCCTCGGTTAGGGTCGCCCTTGACCCCTCCCGACTCGGCTTCGGCCGCGGGCGGTGGAGCCGGGCCGAGCGGCCCCCGGATCGCGGCGTTCGTCTCACCCCACGGGTTCGGCCACGCCGCTCGCAGCTCGGCGGTGATGCTCGCGGCGGCGCGAGGCGGTGGAGCACGCTTCGACATCTTCACCACGGTGCCCCGGTGGTTCTTCGAGGAGTCCCTCGAGGGGCTCTTCCACTACCACGAGGCGGTCGTCGACGTCGGCTTTCGTCAGCGCTCTGCGCTCCACGTCGACTTGCCAGCCACGGTCTCGGCGCTGAAGCGACTGCTCCCCTTCGATCCGGCCGAGGTCGCGCGTTTGGCCGAGGGGGTCATCGAGGCGGGCTGCCGAGCGGTACTCTGCGACATCGCGCCCCTGGGAGTCGCGGTCGCCCGGGCCGCCGGTGTGCCCTCCCTCCTGGTGGAGAACTTCTCGTGGGGCTGGCTCTACCAGGGGTATCGCACCGCCGCACCGGAGTTGCCGGCCCTCGGCGCCGAGCTCGATGCGTGGGCGGCGCGGGCCACCGTTCACGTGCAAGCGACGCCGATGTGTGACCGCGACGAGGCGTACGAGGCGGTCGAGCCGATCGGGCGCCCGGCGCGCCTCGGGAGGGCCGAGGCCCGGCGCGCGTTGGGGGTGCCGGCGGGCACCCCGCTCGTCGTGGTCACGATGGGTGGGCACTCCGAAGACCTCGCTTTCCTTCCGCGACTACAGGAGGAGCGCGGGACGCACTTCTTCGTGACCGGTGCGACACGATCGCGAACGGAGAACAACGTCCGACACTTCGACAACCAAACGCCGCTCTACATGCCGGACGTGTTGCGAGCTGCCGACGCCCTCGTGGCGAAGCTGGGGTACGGCATCGTCTCGGAGGTGTGGGCGGAGGGGCTTCCGTTTGCCCACGTGACCCGTCCAGGCTTCCGCGAGATGCCGGCTCTCGAGGCGTTCGTCGACCGCGAAACGAGCGGATTCCGTATGGCCGACCGCGACTTCGTGGAGGGTACGTGGATCGATCGACTCCCGGAGCTGATCGCGACGGCCAGACGTCCGCACGCGGGTGGGGGTGCGGCACGGGTGGCGGAGATCCTGCTGGAGCTCGCGGGGCCGACGGAGCGCGACACCGACGGAACACCCTGACCGGGCAAAGCGACCGTCAGCGCGCAGTGACGGGCCTCAGCCCATGAGCGGATCGGTGACTCCGAGGAGGTGGACCGCGATGAGGCCGAGCACCCCGACGACGAGCAGGTAATACACGGTCGGCAGGATCGTCTTGCGCAGCGTCGAGCCCTCCCTTCCCAGGAGGCCCACCGTCGCCGAAGCCGCGACGACGTTGTGCACCGCGATCATGTTACCCGCAGCAGCTCCGACCGCCTGGAGAGCGACGATCATCACGGTCGACATGGCCAGGCGCTCGGCCACGCCGTACTGGAAGGCCGAGAACATGAGATTGCTGACCGTGTTCGAGCCCGCGATGAACGCGCCGAGGGCGCCGGTCATCGGAGCGAAGAACGGCCAGACCGTTCCGACGGCGCCGGCGACCCACTCGGCCATCGACAGCGGCATGGAGAGCAGGCCGGCGCCGTTGACCTCCGAGTTGATGTAGACCCGCACCATGGGCACGGTGAACACCAGCACGACGCCCGCTCCTGCGAGGACGCGGGTCGAAGACCGGAAGGCATCGCCGAGCGCGGCGATGTCCATCCGGTGCATCAGCGCCGTGATCAGCACGACCACCAGCAAGATGAACCCCGGCAGGTAGAGCGGCGCCGTCGTGGCGCTGATGCCTGCGCCGAAGATGTTGCTCCACGTGAGGCTCGCATCCCTCAGCGCCGCCCCGATGGGCAGGGAAGGGAGGCGCGTCAGGACCAGAAGGAGCCCGAGCAGCCCATAGGGCGCCCAGGCCGCGAAGCTCGAGACGCCTCGTCCTTCCGGCACGTCCGCGAGCTCCTCCTCGAGACCGCTCACCCACTCGGGGTCCCAGCTTTCGCGGGCGGGAAAGTCCCACCGCTCGGCGGGGATCAGCCACCCACGGCGCGCGACCGTGACGGTGATCGCCAACCCGACGGGCGCGCCGAGCAGGGACGGGAATTCCGGGCCGAGAAAGGTGCCGAAGAGGACGTAGGGGACCGTGAACGCGACGCCGCCGAAGAGGGTGAAGGGCAGGATCGACAGACCTTCGGTCCAAGATCGATTCGCACCGAAGAACCGGGTCAGCATCACGATCATCCACGTCGGCATGAGAACGCCGGCGATCGCGTGCAGGATCACGACCTTGGCCGTCACGGACCGCAGGTAGTCGACCATGGTCATGTCCGCGGCAGCCATCGCCTCGGCGAACGCCTCCCCGCCCAGCCCACCGGCGACGCCGACGAGCACGGGGGTACCCACCGCTCCGAAGGTGACGGCCGTGCTCTGGATCATCATTCCGAGCATGACGGCCGCGGCGGCGGGGAACCCGAGCGCAACGAGGAGTGGCGCGGCCACGGCGGCCGGTGTGCCGAACCCGGCGGCACCTTCGATGAAGGAGCCGAAGAGCCACGCCACGATGACGACCTGGACCCTTCGGTCGTCGCTGATCCCGTGGAAGGAGCGACGGATCGCGGCTACGCCACCCGAGCGCTCGAGCGTGTGCAGAAGCAGGATCGCGCCGAAGATGATGAAGAGGAGGTCGAAGGTCAGGAAGAGGCCTTCGACCGACGCGGCGGCGATCCGTGAGGGCGCCATTCTCCAAAAGCCGAGCGCCACGGCGACTGCCGCGACGTACGCCGCTGGCATGGCGTGCTTCGCCGGGATGCGAAAGCCGACGAGAAGCACGCCACCCAACGCGATCGGGAAGAGCGCGAGGGCCGCCTGGGCGCCCGGAGTCACGGTCTCGCTCCGGGCGAATCCAAGGCAGGCCTGCTCGCGCAGGGCCTCAGAACGAGACCTCCAACGCCTCGCACAGGAAACGCATCAGCGGCGTACCGGCGCGGAAGCGTTCTGCCAGCTGCCGCGGAAGGTCCGGGCTCGTCGCGAACCCCTGGGTGACGGATTGCACCCCGATGAAGTCCTTTCGTCGGAGGTCGTCGATCAGGGCGTGCTCCGGATCGAAGCCCTTGGGCGCGCGCTTCAGGCTGTCACCGGCCAGCTCGAAGGTCTCGCGAAACCGCTTGCTACGGCTCGCGCGCTTCCACGCAGCTCCGTTCGCCGCGACGTGCTCACGGATCGAGCGGAGGGCTTTCGAGTCGGGGTGCCAGATGCCGCATCCGAGGAAGATCTCGCCCGGCGCTACGTGGAAGTAGTACCCGGGGGCGTGCGCGTCCTTGGCCCGTTCGTGCCTGAAGTGGACTCCGATGGCCGTCTTGTAGGGGGTCTTGTCCTTCGAGAAGCGGGTGTCCCGGTAGATGCGGAACAGGGAGCGCGGCGTCGCCAAGAAGTGTCCGCTGAGCTTCGACAGATGCGGAGCGAAGTCCTCGACGAGCCGAAGGGCGGGCGCCTTCACATGGTCCTCGTACCGATGCTTGTTGTCGGCGAACCAGGTGCGGTCGTTGTTCGCCTTCAGATCCTTCAGGAAGGCGAACGTTTTCTTGTCAAAGTAGCTCCGCTCGGCCACGGCGTGTCCTCCGTCAGGGTAGGCTCCCACAAGGAATCGCCCCTGGCGCCTTCCCGCCAGTCCCGAACGTCCGCCCGACCGAGGGGGGTGACTAGGGATACAGCCGACGCGTCTGCCAGCCGTCTTCCAGCCATGAGAACTCCAACCGATCGTGGAGTCGATCGGCCTTCCCCTGCCAGAACTCGATCGCCCGGGGCGTGATCCTGTATCCGCCCCAGAAGGGGGGCAGGGGAATGTCGTCCCCAGAAAACCTGCCCCTCATCTCGTCCATGCGACGCTCGAGGTCACCGCGCTCCGGAAGCGTCCGGCTCTGCGTGGAGGCCCACGCCCCGATGCGGCTCCCCCGTCCCCGCGAGCGGAAGTAGGCGAGGCTCTCGTCCTCGGAGATCCTGCCTACCGACCCGGTGACGCGGATCTGGCGCTCGAGCACGGGCCAATGGATGCAGAGGGCCGCTTGCGGGTTCGCCTCGATCTCCTCGGCCTTGCGGCTCTCGTAGTTCGTGAAGAAGACGAAGCCTCGCTCGTCGACCTCCTTGAGGAGCACCATCCGTACTGAGGGGAAGCCATCGGGGGTCGCCGTGGCCAGCGCGACGGCGTTCGGCTCGTGGATCCCGGCTTCCTCGGCGATCTCGAGCCAGCTGCGAAAGAGCTCGATGGGGTTCGCGTCGGTCGCGGCGGCCGGAATACCCCGGGTCACGCCTTGGCCGAGCGTCAGAACGGTCTTGATGGAGGACTTGAGCGACATGGTCTCAGGATAGCGGTGAGGCCGCGTTGACGCCTACCCCCGGACGTGTGAACTTCAACCATAGGCACCCCACCCCCCGGGGGGGGGATAGAGGAACACCATCAGGACGTCCAGTGAGCCATTCCGACCGTGAAGAGATCGTCCGCCGGCTGAAGAGCGTCGAGGGCCATGTGCGCGGAGTCC
This sequence comes from Gemmatimonadota bacterium, assembly GCA_039591515.1. Lineage (GTDB taxonomy): Bacteria > Gemmatimonadota > Gemmatimonadetes > Longimicrobiales > Gaopeijiaceae > UBA2589. The sequence goes on from JBDHDM010000090.1 coordinate 6,068, forward strand.
AGCGCATGATCGAGGAGGACGCCTATTGTATCGACGTGGTCAACCAAATCGTTGCGGTTCAGCGGGCCCTCAAGAAGGTGAGCGGCATGGTGTTGGACGACCATCTGCACTCGTGCGTGACGGACGCCATGCGCGGACCGGACGGAGCCGCGCGGGAGAAGGTGTTGGAGGAGCTCATGCAGGTGTTCGAGGCGAGTGGGAAGGTGTGAGATCCGGACCGCCCGGCGGCCGAGGGTCGGGCGTCAGGCGTCACGAAGGCAGTCATACGAGGAGGGAGTCACCATGCAGGAGAAGACGGTATCCGTGCCCACGATCAGCTGCGGGCACTGTGTGAGCACGATCGAGCGCGAGGTCGCCGAGCTCGAGGGTGTCCGCTCGGTCGCCGCGGACCAGGGGGCACGTCGTGTCACGATCTCGTGGGACCCCGAGACGACCGATTGGGTCGCCATCGAGGGCCTCATGAAAGAGATCAACTACCCGCCGGGCGACTGACGGGGCGCGCATGAGCGTCGGGCAGGCCGCTCGCGAGGTGACGGTCCCCATCACCGGGATGACGTGCGCCAACTGTGTGGCGACCGTCGAGCGGGTGCTGCGTAAGACCGAGGGTGTCGAAGAGGCCACGGTCAACTACGGCACGGAGCGTGCGATGGTGCGCTTCGATCCCGACCTCGTCACCGTGGACGGCTTGGCTGCGGCGGTGGAGCGTGCGGGGTACGGCGTGGTCCTGGTCGAAGACGCGGAGGATGCCGGAGCCCTCGACGAGGCCGAGTCGATCGCGCGGGCCGCCGAGATTGCCGAGCAGCAGCGGAAGTTCTTGACCGGCGTGCTCTTCGCGGCGCCGCTCTTCGCTCTGAGCATGGCGCGTGACTTCGGACTGCTCGGGCCGTGGGCTCACGCGCCCTGGGTCAATTGGCTCATGTTCGCGCTGGCGACACCCGTCCAGTTCTACGTGGGGTGGGACTACTACGTGGGTGGGTGGAAGGCGCTGCGGAACGGTGCGGCGAACATGGACGTGCTCGTCGCTCTGGGGTCCTCGGTGGCGTACGGCTACTCGATCGTGATCGCGGCGCTCCTCACGCTCGGAAGCACGGCGGCGGGAGAGCACGTCTACTTCGAGACGGCCGCCCTGATCATCACCCTCATCAAGCTGGGCAAGCTCCTCGAGGTCCGTGCGAAAGGTGAGACGGGCACGGCGATCCGTGAGCTGATGGACCTTCAGCCCCCGGTCGCGCACCGCGAGCGCGGGGGCATGGAGGAGGAGGTGCCGGTCGACGAGGTGGTCGTGGGAGACGTCCTGGTCGTTCGCCCGGGTGATCGCCTTCCGGTCGATGGAACGGTGGTCGACGGTTGGTCGTCCGTCGACGAGAGCATGCTCACGGGTGAGAGCCTTCCCGTGGACAAGCAGGCCGGGGACGCCGTGGTCGGCGGCACCGTGAACCGGACGGGGTCGTTCCGCATGCGGGCGACCCGGGTCGGCTCCGACACCGCGCTGGCGCACGTCGTGCGGCTGGTTCGTGAGGCACAGGGAAGTCGAGCGCCGATCCAGGCGCTCGCCGACCGTGTCGCGGCCGTGTTCGTGCCCGTCGTGATCGCCGCTGCGCTGGTGACCTTCGCCATCTGGTGGCTCGCCGTCGGCGCTCCGCTCACCGACTCGGTGATCCGGCTCGTCGCCGTGTTGGTCATCGCCTGTCCTTGTGCCCTCGGGCTGGCGACACCGACGGCGGTGATGGCCGGCACGGGTCGAGCGGCCCGTCGGGGGGTGCTCTTCCGGACCTCCGAGGCGCTCGAGCGTGCCCGGGATGTCGGCGTCGTCGTGCTGGACAAGACCGGCACCATCACGCGCGGGGAACCGGCGGTCCAGGCGGTCGCGGCCTCAGAGGGTGAGGAGGGCGCCCTGCTGCGTGCGGCAGCCTCCGCGGAGCGCCGGAGCGAGCACCCGATCGCGGTCGCGATCGTGGACGAAGCCCGCGCCCGAGCGTTGGACCTCTCCGAGCCCGGCTCGTTCGAGGCGTTTCCGGGCCGTGGAATCGAAGCCCACGTCGACGGTCGGCCGGTTCTGGTCGGGACCCGCGCACTGATCGCCTCGCGGTTGGATGCCGAGCAGGTGAGGTCCTGGGAGGCTCGAGCCCAGGAGATGGAGAAGCGTGCTCTGACCGTCGTCTGGGTTGCGGGAGGCACCGAGGTTCTCGGACTCGTCGGCGTTGCGGACGCGGTCAAGGCCGGGTCGCGGGAGGCGATCACGGCGTTGCGTGAGGCGGGACTGCGGGTCGTCATGCTTACCGGCGACAGCTGGAACGTCGCCGAGCAGATTGCGGTGTCCGTGGGCATCGACGAGGTGCGGGCCGAGGTCCTCCCCGCGGACAAGGCGGCTGCCGTGGCGGAGTTGCGCGACGCGTCCGGCGTACCCGTCGCCATGGTCGGGGACGGAATCAACGATGCCCCTGCGCTGGCCCGAGCCGACGTGGGGATCGCGATCGGGACCGGCACGGACGTGGCCATGGAGACCGCTGACGTCGTGTTGATGCGAGGAGATCTGAGGGCCGTGCCCGAGGCCCTGGCCTTGAGTCGTCGAACGATGAAGACGATCGAGCAGAACCTGTTCTGGGCTTTCTTCTACAACAGCGCGCTCATCCCGGTCGCGGCGGGGGCGTTGTACTCGCTCACGTTCCTGCCGATGATGCTCCGCGCCCTGCATCCCATCCTGGCCGCGCTCGCCATGGCATTCAGCTCGGTGAGCGTGGTGTTCAACAGCTTGCGCCTCCGTCGTGTGCCGCTCTGAACACAGCGGGCTCGCCCGTGGGAAACACGCCGCGCACGACCTACGTAGGAATCGCCATGACTACCATCATCAAGCGAATCATCCATCTCGTGCTCAGCTGGCTCAAGCGTAAGCTCTAGCCACGACCGGATCAGTCGGGTGCGACCTGGGCGAGCGTATTCCGTAGCCGCTCGGTGAGTACCTGGTAGACGCCGCGCGCCACCGCCGGATTCCGCTCGATGATTCCGTCGAACGAGTCGCGGTCGAGCGTGAGGAGCGTGCTGTCCTCCGCGGCCGTGGCCGAGGCCGAGCGCGGCTCGCCGTCGAGAATCGACATCTCCCCGAAGCCTTCGCGGGGCCCCAGCGTGGCCAGCTTCGCTCCCGCTCGGCTAATCACGATCGCGCCGCTGACCACCACGTAGAAGGCGTCGCCCTGGTCGCCCAGCTCGAAGAGGACCTCGTCCTTCGTCACGTGCACGACCTCCGTCAGCGCGGCGATGCCGGCCAGGTCGGTGCCGGGGAAGCGTCGGAAAAACTCCGACCCCTTCAGGATCATCACCTTCTCGATCAGCGGCATCATATGGTTGTCCTCAGGACGAGCGTGTCGGGGAGTGTCGGGGGACGACACCTCGTCGTCCCGACCCAGGTGGTGCAGGGCGAGCGACCGGGCCCACCAGTCGTCCACCGTGAGTAGCTCTTCCGCCGGGTTGCGGCGTACCGCTCCCGGCCTCGGCAGGCGCGCGAGGACTCTCTCGAGCGGCATGCCCTCTGCGACGAGGTCGAGGAAGGGCATCACCTCGCGGGCGCTGAGCCCGGAGACCGTGCCTTCGAGAAGCTCGAGCGCGTTGCTGCGCCGCGCCGGGTTGTCACTCAGGATGCCGTCACCGACCCGACCGATCCGCTCCGGATCGTAGGCAAGCGCGAGCAGTCGAAGCACGCGCTCGACGGCGCGGGCATGGAGGCCTGCGAGCTCGGAGGCGATGAACGAGTCTCTCGGCCCTTCGGCCTGCCGGCGCAGGATCGTGGAGACCGCCGAGAGGAGAAGGCCGCGACCCACCTCGGCGTGCAGAGCGGAGCGTAGGGCCCGGGCGTCGACTGTGGACAACGTGCCCGCGGACCGGAGTCGACTCAACGCGTGCAGCGCGGCGGGTCCGAGGGTCGGGTCGGCAACGAGACCGACCAGTGCGTCTCGCGCCCGATGCGAGTCGATCGGGGCCAGCGCCGATACGATGGTCCGGCGAACCGAGAGGGCGAGGGACCGCCGTCGCAGCAGGTCGGAGAGGACGGCGACGGCTCGTGGTCCGAGGTGCGCGAGCGCGTCCAAGGCGGCGGGCCGCACCTCCGCCGACTCGACCAGCCCGGCGACCTCGGGGATGAAGTCTGCGCGGCCGAGGTCCCCGACGGCCCGACACGCGAGCGCTTGCCGCGCCGAGTCGGCGTCGCTCAGCTCCGTGCGGAGCCAGTCGTCCGTGCCGTGCCAGTCGAGCCGGCCCAGGGCGACGATGGCGGCGTGCCGGACGCGCTCATCATCGTATGTGAGGTACGGGGTCACGACATCGAGCTCGATTCCGCCGATCCGACCGAGGCTCTCCAGGAGTCCCGCAAGCACGTCGGGCTCGGGCTCTTCGCGGAGGCGTCGCTCCAGCGCGGGAGAGACCGGGGAGCCTTCCGGCGCCTCGATCCTCCCGAGGACCCGAGCCGACTGCGACCGGACCTCCGGCACGCCGTGGGCGAGGAGGTCCACGAGCCGCGGAACCGCTTCCTCCGCCGGGAGCTGTTCGAGCAGCGAGGTGGAGAATACGGCGATGGTCGGGTCCGCGTCCTTCAAACCGCGGTCGATCACCGAAAGAGTGCTCTTGTCCACGACGAGGGGCGCGGTAGAGGGCTCGGAGAGGTCCACCGCGCGACGCGCCAGTGCGCTCTCCAAAGCCCTCAGGTAGCGCGTCCGATGTTGTGTGTAGGCTGCGACCGCGGCACCCGCGGAGACGAGCGTGGCGAGCGGCAGCGCTCGTGGGACCCCAGCGAAGGCGAGCGCGATCCCTCCGCCCGCGGCCTTGGAGAGAGGGCGCATGACACCGCCGAGCGTCGCCAGGGCCACACTCTTCACCCGACTGGGGAAGGGGAGCAGCGAGACCTGTTCGACGGGCTTTTGCAGGCTGAACTGCAGTACGTCGTCCAGCGCCTGCGCAAAGACGAGCATGAGAAGCCCGCCGAAGGCCGTGACTCCACCCGCTGCTGCCACGAGCAGACCCCCGTGCAGCAGGGCGGCGTAGGACACGCCGAAGCGGGGAAAGAGCACCCGCGACGCCCAGAGCTGCAGAATCAGCGTCCCCAATCCCACGCCGGCGGAGAGGTAGCCGTAGATCGCGGTGATTTCATCTCGCTCATAGGCGTCCTGGAGCAGGAACTTGAGCTGGAGGTCGATGAGCGTGCCGGCGATGGTCAGCGCGACGAGCCCAAATGCCATGAGCCGGAGCAGGTCCCGACGGGCGACTTCCCGGAGTCCGCGGCCTGAGCGCTCGGCGAAGGCGACGAGCGGGCTCTTCTCGGGGGTCGCTTCGTCCGGCTCCTTCACGGGCTCGCCGACGAGCCACAACACCGGAAGGCTGCAGAGCACGAGCGCGAGCGCGATCCACAGGAGGTTCTCCGTGCGGAGCGCCCGGGTCGCCGGCGCCACACTCAGCCCACCCACAATCGCGCCGATCGACGCACCGAGGCCGATGAGCGGGAGGAGCCTCTTCGCCTGCCGGCCGGTCAAGAGGCTGCTCGCGTAGTCCCATGCGTGCGTGAGCACCAACACCTGCACGGCGGAGAGCCACAGGTAGACGACGAAGGCCGTCCTGTGATGGAGGTGGAACAGCACCCAGCACACGAGGACCGAGAGCGCGAGGACTCCGGTGAGGCCGATCGCCAGCGAGCGTCGCTTCGCCCCGGCGACGGCCCCGGTGAAGACCACCGCGACGAAGGCGGTGAGGATCGCGGCGGCGATGACCGCGTAGGGGATGAGGGCCGGTTCGTAGACGGAAAGAAAGAGGCCGTTCTTCGCGGCGGAGATGACCGTCGTGTTGGCCGTGTTGAGCATCAAGAATGCGCCCATCACGGCCAGGACGCGGCCCTCGCCCGAGCGCACGCTGAGCATCTGATGGAGTCTGGAGGCCTGCATCAGCTCTGCCCGCGCCGCGGGATCGGGGCCTGCTCCCGGCTCGCCCCCAAGGGTCCGAGTGCCGGGTTCTCGTCGGACCTCCCGCAGGAGAGGATCGAAGCTCGCGCCATGGAGTTGGGAAGGGTCGGGTGGGGAGGCCGGAAGGTCGAGGCAGGTGCGCACGGGAGCAAGAATCACGATCGCGATCGCGTTGCCGGATAGGGGATGCGTGCTACCTTCGCCCGACTGAGAACCTCCAGCGGATACGGATTGTGGAAGGGACACC
>JBDHDM010000091.1:0-12138 GCA_039591515.1 Gemmatimonadota bacterium
CGTGGGACGAGCGGATGGCGCGCGCAGGCCTGCGCTGAGAGAAGCCTGCTTCGGCAGTGTCACCCGCCCCCCCTTTCCCGGCGCTCGCCCGGCTTCAGCCCCCGTTCTTGTCGCGCCAGAAGCGCCGTCGGTCGCCCTCCGGGTCGTCGAGCGCCGGCGTGACCGCACGGACGATCCGGACGTTGCTGCGGCCGAAGAGCTGCTGCAGGGCGTCGACGGTCTCGGCGTCGGGGGATGCCCGGAGCGTCCGCGAGCGCAGTTTGGGCGCTCGGTCTCCGTTGTCCTGACCGACTTGGAGCCACACGGGCGAGGTGCCGGCGTGCTCGAGCAGGATCTTCCGCGCCTCGGCGAACACGTCCGTCGTCACGTCGGACTCCAGCTCGAGCTCGATCTGGATCGCGAGCTCCCCGGTCTCCGACATCTCCTCGAGCATGCGCACGCTCTCGAGGAAGATGGGCGGCTCTTCCTCGTCCGCGCGATCGCTCACGCGGCCGGTGACGAGCACCACCGCGTCCTGCCGGAGGATCTCCTTGTTCCCCTCCCAGGCATCCCGGAACGCCAGCACGGTGGCGGTACCGGTGAAGTCCTCGACGGTGATCTTCCCCCACTCGGAGTTGTCGCTCCGCTTGATCTGCCGAGCGACGGAGGTGACCACGCAGGGTAGCTCGACCACGTGTCCGGCACGATCCGGGAGGGTGTCGGCGGAGATGGGCTCGAAGGCGCGTACGACTTCCCGGAAGCGGTCGAGAGGATGGCCGGAGATGAAGAAGCCCAGCGCCACCTTCTCGCGAGCGAGTCGGTCGGGCTCGAGCCACTCGGGCACGTTGGGTGGCGAGGGTGCCGTGTGCGGCAACCCCGAGCCGTCGCCGAACAACGACTCCTGGCCGGCTTCGATCTCGGCCTGGCGCGCCTGGACCTCGCCGTAGGCGGAGTCGAGGCCGGCGGAAAGCTGGGCCCGGCCGCCGAGGTCGTCGAGTGCGCCGGCCGCGATCAGCGCCTCACACGCCCGCTTGTTCAGTGCTCGGATGTCGATGCGCTCGAGGAAGTCGAAGAGCGATGTGAAGCGTCCCCTCTCCCGAGCCTTGAGGATCGACGAGACGGCGGCGTGCCCCACGCCCTTCACGGCGCCGAGGCCGAACCGGATTGCGCCCCGGGACGTGACCGTGAACTTCCATCCCGACTCGTTCACGTCGGGCGGAAGGACCTCGACGGGCTCGTCGAGTTTCGGGAGGTAGCGAGTGAGGTCGCGGCAGGCGCTGATGTACTTCACCACGCTGTCGGTGCTGTCGAGGACCGACGAAAGCAGCGCGGCCATGAACTCGGCCGGGTAGTGTGCCTTGAGCCACGCGGTGTGGTACGACACCAGCGAGTAGGCCGCGGAGTGGCTGCGATTGAAGCCGTACCGGCCGAACGTCTCGATCTGGTCGGCCAGCTCCTCCGCGATCCTCGCATCGACCCCACGTTCGACGGAGCGCTCCACGAACCTGCCGAGCTCCTGCTTGATGAGCTCGGCGTCCTTCTTTCCGACCGCCTTCCTGAGCACGTCGGCTTCGCCCAGCGTGAAGCCGGCCAGCTCCGACGCGATCCGCATCACCTGCTCCTGGTAGACGATCACCCCGTACGTGGGCTCGAGCACCTTCTCGAGATCCGGGTGCGGGTACGTGACTTGCTGTCTACCGAGCTTTCGCTGGATGAAGACGTCGGTCATGCCCGAGTCGAGCGGTCCCGGACGAATGAGCGCGTTCGTCGCGACCAGATCCTCGAACTGGTCGCATCGCATCGCACGGAGCTTGTCGTTGGCCAGGTTCGACTCGAACTGGAACACGCCCGCGGTGCCGCCCCGGGCCATCATCTTGTAGACCGCCGGATCGTCGAGCGGGACGTCGTCGATCGTTCCGTACTCTTCGTCCGTGTCGGGGTTGGCGAGCTTCCCGTAGCGCGCCCGTACCATCGCCACTGCATCGTGGATGACGGTCAGCGTCTTGAGCCCGAGGAAGTCCATCTTCAACATGCCCGCGTCTTCCAGGCAGTTCATGTCGTACTGCGTGACGACCATCGCCTCGTCGCCCCCGCCGTTCTTCCCGGACTGGATGCTGACGGGCACGTAGTCGTCGATCGGCCCCGGGGCGATGACCACGCCGGCCGCGTGGACGGACGAGTGCCGCGCGAGGCCTTCGAGCGTCATGGAGTAATCGAAGAGCTGCCGATGGCGCTCGTCCGACTCGTAGAGCTCCTTGACCTCCTTCAGGCCCTTGACCGCCTCCTCCACCGTGAAGGACTGACCGGGCTGGTTCGGGATGAGCTTGGCGATCTTGTCGGTCTCGAACGGCTGGAACTTGAGCGTGCGGCCCACGTCCTTCACCACCGCGCGGCTCTTCATGGTTCCGAAGGTGATGATCTGCCCGACTGCGTCCTTCCCGTACTTCTGACGCGTATACTCGATCACCTCCCCCCGCCGTTCGTAGCAGAAGTCGATGTCGATGTCGGGCATCGAGATCCGCTCGGGGTTCAAGAAGCGCTCGAAGAGGAGGTCGAACTCGATGGGGTCGAGGTTGGTGATCCCCAAGGCGTAGGCCACCAGCGAGCCGGCGGCCGATCCCCGACCCGGTCCCACCGGGATGTCGTGGTCCCGGGCCCAGCGGATGAAGTCCTGCGTGATCAGGAAGTACCCGGCGTAGCCCGTGCCCTTGATGACACCCATCTCGTAGTCGAACCGCTCCTGCACATTCGAGGGGAGCGGGTCGCCGTACCGCTCCTTCGCGCCTTCCCGGGCGAGGTGCTCGAGGAAGGTGTTCTCGTCGGAGTGCTCCTTCGGGAGGGGGAACTCCGGCAGGTAGTACTTCTTCTCGAAAACGAGGTCGACCTCGTCGGCGATCTTCAGCGTGTTCTCGACGACGTCGGGCCGGTCGGCGAAGAGTGCGGAGATCTCGTCCGCGCTCTTGAAGTACAAGCCCTCGTCGTAGCGCATCCGGTTCGGGTCGTCGCGGTCCTTGCCCAGCCCGATGCACAACAGCACGTCGTGCGCCTCGTGATCTTCGGGCTGCAGGAAGTGTGAGTCGTTCGTCACGACCACCGGGAGGCCGAGCTCGTCACCGAGCTCGAAGATCCGTCGGTTGAGCTCCGCCTGTCCCTCGGAGTCGTGCGCCTGCACCTCGAGGTAGTAGCGGCCGTCGAAGAGGTTGGCGTACCACTCGGCCGCCTCGCGGGCCCCATCCGGGTTGTCCGCCATCAGGTGGCGGGCCACCTCGCCGGCCATGCACGCGGAGGAAACGATGATCCCCTCGTTGTGACGGGCCAGCACCTCCCTGTCGATGCGAGGCTTGTGGTAGAAGCCCTCCGTGTATCCGATCGAGGAGAGCTTGACGAGGTTGCGGTACCCCACCAGATCCCGCGCCAGGAGGACGAGGTGATAGTAGGCCCTCTCTCCCTGGCCCGACCTGGAGCGCTCGCGCCGGTCTCCGGGCGCGACGTACGCTTCCATGCCGACGATCGGCTTGACGCCTTCCTTCCTGGCCAGCTTGTGGAACGTCCACGCCCCGAACATGCACCCGTGATCGGTCAACGCGAGGCCCGGCATCTCGAATTCCTTGGCCTTGCGGACCAGGTCACCGAGGCGGTTCGCGCCGTCGAGGAGGGAGTACTCGGAGTGTGTGTGGAGGTGAACGAAGCTCACGGACGACGCGCTCGACGGGCGTGGATCAGGGCCGGAGATGGATTGTAATCGGTGCCCCAGAGGATGCTAGTCGGAGCCGGCCACCCATCCCTCGAAATGCCCCGGATTCCCGCCATTGCGTTTCGGATTCCGGGCAAAGTGTTGCTGAGGCGACATGGCCTCAGCGGCGGCGCTCACGGCGCCGGCGCCGGTCACCTCCCCGGCGCGCCGTCCTCCCCCACCTCGACCTCGAGCGGGACGACGACCTCACCCCAGTGGAAGCGGAGGGTGGTGCTGTAAGGCCCGACCACCGGGAAATAGAAGGCCAGCACTTCCATGTGCATGCCGACCTCAGGGGCGGCGTGCACCCTGGCGGCCTCGGACTCGACGGGGAAGAAGGAGTGGTGGGTATCCCACTCGCGCACGAACACGACCTCCCACGGCTCCGCCGCGTGCGGAATCGTCCACACGCCGTACCGCCCGGCCTCCAGCTCCGAGCCCTGCACCCGGACCGGTGCGTCGAACTCGATCCAGGTCGCGCGGTTCGCCCCCGGCGTCCAGACGACGTCGTGGTCCAGGATGTCGCCGAACACCGATCGTCCCCTCAGAACCGGCCGATCATACGCCAGTGAGATCGTCGTGGCGTTGACGGTCTGGGAGACCGTGCCGTGCTGACTCGCGCGAGGCTGTGCCTCGACGTCGAAGGGTGCGGCGAGAAACGAGAGGGTGGCGAGCGCGACGACGGTCATGCGCATGACGGGCTCCAGGCTGACTCCGTACGGTCGGATGCCCGAACAATCCGACCTCGTCGCGTGTTGTTCCCGCTCGCCCCGGGCGCACCAGGGCGGTCTTCGGGTGGCGCCTCAGCTCGTACAGCGGAAGGTGTCGAGGATGGTCTCGAGCTGGAGCATGTACTCGTACTTCTCCTTGCCCGGTGCGTAGAGCCATGCGTCGAGGAGGTACGTCCGATCCTGGGTGTCGCACGTCACGGTCCGTGTGAAGAGCGGACCCCCCGCGGGCCACCCGCGGTCGGGCGGGTTGCGCCACTGCGCCCGAAGCTCCAAGGCCGGAGAGTTTTCGAAATCGAAGGACAGCTCCTGCGCGTCGTCGAGCACGATCTCCTGGGGCTCGGTGTAGTACGTCTCCGCGATTCCGGCACGCCACTCGAGGAGCTCCTCGACGTCGAGGAGGCCGGGCGCGGGCGTCATCCACGAGACGGAGATCTGTCGGATCAGCTCGGACGGATCCGGATTGTCGTTGCGGAAGATGTAGATCGAGTCGCGGGTCTGCCATCGATAGACACGGGGCAGCAGCATCGTGAAGCCGGCCATCGTCGACAGCGTGTCGGCCAACGCCGAATCCGCGCCGGAGATGTACATACGGTTCCGCGCGTACGACCTGTATTGGCCGTCCAGGAGCTCGTTCACCTGCGGGAGATACTCGGCGAGCTCCGTGCGGCCCCAGCCCCCGTCGAGGAGGAGGAGCGTCACCGTCTGGCCGCGGGACCAGACGTCGTAGACCTGATGCACCCCGTTCGTGGTGATCGGCTCCCTCGCGTCCTCGAGGACTTCCTGGACCCACGGATCTTCGCGCGTGCCCACCACGAACATCTGCCGGAAGCGTCGGAGCCGATCCCAGAACTCGGCATACGGCTCCTGGTAGGTGACCGTAAACGTCTTCTCGTCACGGACCGAGGTGACTCTGCGCTCGAGCGAGGCGTACACGTCGTCGTCGAGCTCCTCCCACTGATCCATCGGCATGACGGCGATGATGCTGTTGGCATCGCCGTAGCTCATCGGGACCTCGTTGCAGGCGGAGAGCACCATCGCCGCCAGCGGAAGCACCGCGGTCGTGAGACGCTTCACGGTCATTGTCCAGCCCCCTTCGGGTCGGTCGTTCTCACAGTGATACGCTCCGGGCCAGCCCTTGTGTCCTCCACGCTTCCTCACGCCACGTCGGCGGTCAATGCGCCGAGGTTCCGGTCGAGCAGCGCGGCCGGGTCGGGCTTTCGGCCCATGAACTCTCTGAAGAGCTCATCCGGATCGGCCGAGTCTCCGCGAGAGAGGATCGCTTCGACATACGCCCGCCCCGTTTCCCGGTTGAAGATCCCCTCCCGGCGGAATCGCGTGAACACGTCGGCGTCCAAGACCTCCGACCAGAGATAGCTGTAGTACCCGGCGGCGTACCCGCCGGCGAATAGATGCGCGAAGGTGGTGAGGATGTGCAGATCGGCGAATCGCGGCGAGGGCGCGAACTGGGAGAAGCGGTCGCGTCCGAAGGTCATCGTCTCCTCGCCCTGACGCGCGTCGGTGTCCGTGTCCGGCGCGTCACCGGCATCGGCTCTCAGCTTCGGCGCGAGCTCCTCGTGCAGGGCCAGATCCACGGTGCCCAAGGAGAGCTGCCTCATCTGCGCCCATCCCCCCATGAAGCGACGGGCGGCGACCATGCGCTCGAAGAGATCCTGCGGAAAGGGCTCTCCGGTCTCGTGGTGCCGGGCGAAGAGGTCGAGCGCTTCGCGCTCCCACGTCCAGTTCTCCATGAGCTGACTGGGCAGCTCGACCCAGTCCCAGGCGACGTGGATGCCCGCCCGCGCGGCGATCTCCACCTTGGACGTGCAGTGGTGCAGCAGGTGTCCGAATTCGTGGAAGGTCGTCTGCACCTCTCGATGCGTGAGCAGGGCGTCGCCCCCGTCTTCCGGGGGCGTGAAGTTGCCGCACATGACGCCGACGTGCGGGCGGAAGCCGCCGTCCCTCGGGCCACCCGTGATGAAGTTGTTCATCCAGGCCCCCTGACGCTTCTCTTTGCGCGGGAACCAATCCGTGTAGAACGCTCCCACGAGCACGTCGTCTTCGTCGAAGATCTCGTAGTAGCGGACGTCGTCGTGCCAGACCTCCTCGATGTCGCGCCGCTCGATGCGGAACCCGAACGTCCGCCGCGCGATCTCGAACATGCCCGAGAGCACCTGCCCGAGCGGGAAGTAGGGGCGCAGGGCCTCGTCGTGGATGTCGTAGCGGGCCTTTCGGAGATGCTCCATCACGAACGAAACGTCCCAAGGCTCGAGCGTATCGATGACGAGCGTCGCGGCATGCTCTCGAAGCTGCTCCGCGTCCCGATGCCAATACGGCTTGGTACGGGCCACCAGATCGGCTTCGAAGGCGACGGCGCGCTCCCCCGTTCCGGCCATCCGGTCGACGAGCTTGTAGTCGGCGAAGGATCCGTACCCGAGGATCGTCGCGATCTCGTCGCGCATCCGGAGGATGCGGGCCATGAGGCTCCGGTTGTCGTACTCGCCCACGCGGCAGCGTGTCGTGTACGCCTCGAGGATGTCCCGGCGCAGGCTTCGATCCTGACAGTACTTCAGGATCGGCTCGACCGAGGGGTAGTCGAGTGTGAGAAGCCAACCTTCGGCACCCTTCACTTCGGCGGCGGCCCGGAACCGGCGTTTCGCGGCGTGGGGCACGCCCTCGAGGCGCTCCTCGTCTTCGACCAGCAGCTCGTAGGACGCGGTCGCGTCCAGCACGTTCTCGCTGAACCTCTGTTGGAGCTGCGCGAGCTCCACCTGCAGGGTCTGGAGGTGCTTCTTCCGATCCGCAGGGAGGTCGGCTCCGGCCCGCTGGAAATCCTGGACCGTCTTCTCGAGATGACGGCGACGGATGCCGGCGAGGCGCTCGGCTTCGTTCGTCGCCGCGTACGCTTTGATGCGCTTCCAGAGGCCCTCGTCGAGCGGGATGCTCGACCAGAAGGTGGAGATCTCCGGCAGAACTCGGTTGTACGCCTCGCGTAGCGCAGGCGTCTCGGCGACGGACACGAGGTGGCCGACCGGGCTGACCGTTTCCGACAACCTCTCGAGCGCTCGGTCGAGACGCCCGATCGTGTGGTCCCACGTCGGATCTCCGTCATCCGCCGCGATCGCGTCGACCTCGGCGCGGGCCTCGGCCAGGGCGGCCTCCACACCGGGCTCGACGTGGCGCGCCTCGACCAAATGGAAGGGGATACGACCGTCGGCGTGGAGTAGGGGATTCGATTCAGTGTTCATCGAGCGATTCCGGATGGCGCCGCGCTGCGCCACGAATATAGTTCCCCTGGGCGACCCCGATGTGTTGGAGCATGCGATGGGCCTGGGCCATCACCATCATCATGTGCAGGAAGCGCACGAGCACGGGCGGGCGGACATCAGCCGGCGGCTGGTCTTCGTGCTGGCGATCACGGCCGTGTTCACCGTGGCCGAGATCGTCGGGGGTGTGCTGTCGAGCTCGCTCGCCCTGCTCGCCGACGCGGGGCACATGTTCTCGGACGTGGCGGCTCTCGCCCTGTCCCTACTCGCGATCCGCCTCGCCCGCCGTCCACCCAACGAGCGACGCACGTACGGATACGCGCGCTTCGAGATCCTCGCGGCGCTCGTCAACGGTGCCGCGCTCCTGGTCGTGGCAGGTCTCATCGTGGCGGAGGCATGGGAGCGAGTCCGTGAGCCCGTGGCCATCGACGGGGTCGTCATGCTTACCGTTGCCGGGTTGGGTTTGTTGGTGAACGTGGTCGCGGCCTACACACTGCACGCGCACGCGCACGACAACCTCAACGTGCGCGGCGCCTACCTGCACGTGCTCGGGGACCTGCTCGGCTCGGTGGGTGCGATCGTTGCCGGCGTCGTCGTGCTCACGACGGGCTGGACGCCTGCCGACCCGATCATCTCCGTCTTCATCGCGCTGCTGATCCTGATCAGCGCATGGAACCTCGTGCGCGAGGCCACCGACATCCTGCTCGAGTCGGTGCCTGGACACCTCGATCTGGCGGAGATCATCCGAGCGATCGAGGGCATCGACGGGCTCGACGACGTGCACGACGTACACGTCTGGACCCTCACCAGCGGCTTCATCGCATTATCCGGCCACGGGGTCATCGACGACCCTGCGGAGCACATGCGAATTCTCGACGAAGTCCGTGAGCGAATGTCGAGATTCGGCATCCAGCACGTGACGTTTCAGATCGAGCTCCGAACCCTCTACCAGCTCGCGAAATAAATCGTTGACGCGATTCGTCGCGAAATTATCTTCGCGAGAACGTGCTCCCGCGTGGATCGAACGGGTCGATCCGAAGCCGGAGCCATCGCCATGGAGGCATGGAGATGAGCCGGTCGAGCTGGTTCGAGACGGAGACGCTCGAACCTCAGGTCCCTTCGGTCGAAGACGACGTCGACGACGAGGACGAGGTGGATGGCGAGGACTGGGATGCGGAGGACGATTGGGACGACGACGACGACGACGACGAGGACGAGGACGAGGACGAGGACGAAGAGGAGGAGGACTGGGACGACGACGACCTGTGGTGAGCGAGGCCCTCGGGTTGCATCCGTTCAATACGGGCTGGGACGGCGAAGCCTAGGTTGCGTGCTTCGGGTCCGGCGTGCGGACCGAGCAGCGACGAGAAGGGGAGGGGCGGATGATCGGGCAGGCGAAGGGCCTTCGGGTGTGGGTGGTGGCCGCGGTACTCACGGCGGCCACCTTCCCGTGGCCGGGACGTTCCCACGGGCAGGAGGTCCCTGGGCCGGTCGTGAGCGGGGAGTGGCTGGCGGCACAGCCCGATGACGGGAGTGTCGTCACGTTGCACGCCGCCATGCGACGCACCGGCTACGAGGAGGGCCACCTGCCGGGTGCCCGCTTCCTCGACCTGACCCGCCTGGTGTGGGACGGAGAGCCCGCGTGGGGCACGGAGATGCGGGCGCATGAGGACGTAGTCGACGTGCTGGAGGGGGTCGGGATCGACGACGGTACTCGGCACATCGTGGTGTACGGTCCGAACCCGCTCTTCGCCTCACGGACCTTCCTGACGCTCGAGGTCGCGGGTCTCCGGGGTCGCGTGCACGTCTTGGACGGTGGCTACGAAGGCTGGGTCGCGAGTGGCCGCGACGTCACGACCGAGGAGCCTCATTGGGAGAGGGGTACGCTGAGCACCTCCGGCTCCGGCGACATTCTCGTGGACGCCGACTGGATCCACGAGAGGCTCGATGATCGAGAGGTGGCGCTCGTCGACGCACGTCCCGACGACGAGTACACGGGCGAAGACGGCGGCATGGGAGGCATGGCCAACCCCGGACACATTCCGGGCGCCGTGCAGATGTACTGGGAGGATCTCATCGAGAGCACGGGCAACCCCGTCCTCCATGGCGAGGAGGAGCTCGCGGCCATGTTCGCGGCGGCCGGCGCGGAGCACGGCGACGTCGTCGTGACCTACTGCATGGTCGGGTGGCGAGCGAGCTACAACTACCTCGTCGCACGGATGCTCGGCTACGAGACGAAGTTCTACGACGGCTCGTGGCACGATTGGGGGACCCGGGACGACCTGCCGTACGTGACGGGGGGCAATCCGCGGTAGGCGCGGAGCTGCGCCGTGGATGTGAAGCCAGCGGCTAGGTGACGTCGCGGCGCCCGGCGATCAGATACACGGCGAGCCCCGCGGCGATGAGCACGGCGGCGAACGCCGCCTCCGTGGGGCGATCGAGCGCGAGGTACGTCAGCGTCCACAGGGTGAGCCCGAGGTAGAGGGCCGGCGTGAGCGGGTAGCCCCACACACGATAGGGACGGGGCAGCTCCGGCTCGCGCGCGCGGAGCACGAAGAGGCCCGCGACGGTCAAGAGGCTGTTGAGGCCGAGCACGAAGCCCGAAAAGACCAGGATCGCCTCGAAAGACGCAGTCACGATGAAGAGCACGGCGAGCGCGCCTTGCGTGAGGACCGCCCGCGCGGGGATGCCGTCCGCGTTCGCCCGGGCGAACCAGCGGAAGGACGGATAGTCCTCGCCGATCACGAAGAGGACCCGCGGACCGGCCACGATCATCGCGCTCACGGTCGAAACCAGCAGGAGGGCGAGCGTGATCCCCATCGCGTCGGCACCGCCGGGCCCGAGCATGTGTGTGGCCGCGATGTAGCCGACCTCGACCTGGCCCTCCATCGCCTCCATGGGGGCTGCACGCAGGAACGCGTAGTTGAGACCCACGTACAGGACCGTGACCAGGGCGGTGCCTCCGCCCAGGATGCGGGGCAGGTCGCGCGCCGGATCCGGGATCTCGCTGGTCAGGTACGTCGCCGCGTTCCAACCCGTGTAGGCGTAGGAGACGTAGATGAGCGAGACGGCGAAGGCGCCACTCGCGATCAGCCCGCCGTCGTCCGGCGAGGGCAGGAGCGCCACCGGCTGCGGCTCCGGCGTCACGAAGATCGCCGCGACGCAGAACGCCACGATGAGCACGATCTTGAGCGTCGTGAAGCCCGACTGGAGCAGACCCGAGCTTCGGTGCGTCGTGACGTGCACCGCGGTGAGAGCCACCACGAGCGCGACGGCGAGGCCGCTCTGCGGGAGCGCCGGAATCACGGACGAGAGGTACGCCCCGAAGGTGATGGCGGCCAAGGCGGTGGGCGCAGCGAAGCCGATCGTCGCCGAGATCCACCCCGAGACGAAGCCGGCGCCGGGATGATAGATGCGAGACAGGAACGTGTACTCCCCGCCGGACCGGGGAATCGCGGCGCCCAGCTCGGCGTACGAGAGGGCCCCGCAGAAGGCGGCCACGCCCCCGACCACCCAGAGCATCAGCAGCGGGAACGTCGATCTCAGATCCAGGAGCTGGAAGCCGAGGCTCGTGAAGACGCCCGTCCCGATCATGTTTGCGACCACGACCGAGGCGGCGGCGTAGAAGCCGTAGCCGCCGCGCTCGTGGGGCGTGGACGCTCCGCTCATGCCTCAAGGTAGTCGGGGCCGAGCGGAGCCGCCTCGGTCAGGCCTCGTCGTAACGCAGCGACTCGACCGGATCGATCGCGGCGGCGCGCCGTGCCGGTGCCCACCCGGCCAGGAGCGCGACCACCGCAACGGTGAGGGAAGCACCCAAATAGGCGAGCGGCGCCGTCGGCTCGATACCCACGAGCGCGCTGCGCCCGAGGCGGACGGTGAGGACGGCGAGCGGCACCCCGATGGCGATGCCGAGGAGCACCAGACGGGCGGTACGCGAGACGATCTCGCGCACCACCGTGTCCGGGCGTGCTCCGATGGCCAGACGCATCCCGATCTCACGCCTACGCTGAGTCACGACGTACGACACGATGCCGTAAAGGCCGACCGTCGCCAGCACGAGCGCCACGACCGCCGCGATTGCCATGAGGGTGGAGAGGAAGGAGAGCGAGGCCATGGCGCCCGCGACTACGTCCTCCATCGACCGGGCGTTCGCCACGGGGGTCTCGGGGTCGACCTCGAGCACTGCCCGGCGCACGGCCGCGGTCACGTCGCCGGCCGTTCCATCGGTGCTCACCACGAGCGTCGTCGAGCCCGGCCACCAGAAGCCCCAGTTGCCCTCCGACTCGGGGATGTGCACGCCCGGGTAGTAGATCGCGACCGCCGCCTCTCCCAGCGGGGGCCGACCGTCAGACGCCCGCTTCTTTACGTCGCCGACGACGCCGACCACGTGGAAGAAGGGAGGCTCGTTCCTGCCGCTGGGTCCGACTCCCTC
>JBDHDM010000092.1:0-12115 GCA_039591515.1 Gemmatimonadota bacterium
TCTCCTCGATATCCCCGCGGACTTCGAGGAAGACGTCCACGACCCGGGGATCGAACGCCGCCCCACGCTCCTCCAGGATCATCCCGATGACTTCGTCGTTCGGCACCGCGCCGCGATAGGGTCGATCCATCGTCAGGGCGTCGAAGAAGTCAACGACGCTGCAGATCCTCGACTCGACCGGGATGTTGTCCTGGTAGAGACCGTTGGGATAACCCAGCCCGTCCCATCTCTCGTGGTGCGTCAGCGCCACCCGCTCACCCATCTGGATCACCGGAGACGAAGAGCCGGAGAGGATCTTGGCACCGATCGTGGTGTGGGTGTTGATGATGGCCCGCTCCTTGTCGTCGAGCGGCCCCGGCTTGAGCAGAATGTGATCCGGGATGCCGAGCTTGCCCACGTCGTGCATCGGGGCGGCACTCCGCAGAAGGTCGACGACCCCGGCCCGGAGGTGGTACGCCATCCCGACGATCTCGGCATACCGGCCGATCCGCGCGATGTGGCCCGCGGTGTCGTGATCCTTGTACTCCGCGGCGAGCGTGAGCCGGCGGATCGTGTCGAGGTGTGCGTCGACCGTCTCACGCTGGGCCCGCGTCACACTCGCGAGCGCGTCCCGAAGCGCCGACGTCCGCTGGGCGACGGTGTCCTCGAGGACCTCCTTGCTGCGACGCAGCTGGTCCTGCGCCGACTTGAGCTCGAGCAGCCAGCGGAGCCGGAGGCGCAGCTCGGTGTTGTCCACCGGCTTGTTGATGAAATCGTTGATGCCGGACTCGTAGGCCCGCAACCGGTCCTCTCGGGCTTCGAGGCTGGTCACCATCACGATCGGGAGCTCTTCGGACGAGCGCGTCTCTCGGATCTGACGCGCCACTTCGAAGCCGTCCATGTTCGGCATGTGCGCGTCGGTGAGCAGGAGGTCGACGCCCAGCCCGACCTTCGCGACCGCCTCGATGCCGTCGGAGGCGACTTCGACGTCGTAGCCGAAGCCCTTCACGAACTCGGCGTGAAGCGTGCGGATCATCTCGTCGTCGTCCGCGACGAGGATCTTGAAATCGGTGTCGGACATCCCGCCGTCTTTTGTAGAAGTCCGGCGACGGGAAAACGCCAACGTCGCCCAGAAGTCAGTCTCAGATTGTCGATCACTGCTGACCTGGGGGGGCTCATTTCAAGCTAAAGATGAGCTGGCAGCGCTTACAAGGAATTCGTGGTTGCCAATGGACCGGCGACGCGGCTTCTTGAGATCGCGGACCTCGAACGCGGAGAACCCTCGCGATGCCTCGAAGCACACTTTCGCTCCTGGTTGTCGGGCTCCTCGTCGCATCCCCGCTCGCGGGTCAGACCGGCGAAGTCGAGGAGATCCTCGCCTACGACGTCGCCATCGAGGTGCAGCCCGGCGGCGCCATGGTGGTCACGGAGCGCATCCGCGTCCGGTCTCTCGGCCAACAGATCCGTCGGGGCATCTACCGGGACTTCCCGACGAGCTTTCCGCGGGTGTCCGGCCTCGGTCGGATCGAAGCGCCATTCGACGTCGAGTCGGTGCGGCGGGACGATTCACCCGAACCGTACGCTCTGGAGGCGATTGGAGGGGAGCTCGGCCGGGGAGGCGTCCGCGTGCGCATCGGCAACGCGAACGTGCTCATCGGTTCGGGGGAGCACACGTACGAGATCGTGTACCGGACCGATCGTTGGCTTCGTTACGGTGACACCGAGGATCAGCTCTACTGGAACGTGACGGGAAACGGCTGGGCTTTCCCGATCCGCTCGGCCAGCGCCGACATCCGGGTCGCGGAGGCCTCGACGGCCCCGCGGCTGGAGAGCTGGACAGGCCCGGAAGGATCGACCGGGAACGCCGCCACCGCGCTCTGGGACACCGACACGAGGAGCGCCCGCTTCCAGACGGACCAGGCGCTCGCACCCGGCCACGGCCTCACCGTGCGGGCGACGTGGCCGGCCGGGACCCTGACCCCACCGAGCGACGCCCAACGTGAGGAGTGGTTCTCGATGGATTGGGGCGGCTACGTGGAGGCTGGCTATCTCGTGCTCCTCGTCATCGCGGTCTACCTCCTCATGTGGCGGCGCGTCGGAATCGACCCGGTGGCGAGTCCGACCACGCTCCATACCGAACCTCCCGAGGGGTATTCCCCGGCGGCCCTCAGCTTTATCGCGGAGCGCGGCTACGACCAGAAGCAGCTCGCCTCGTCGCTGGTCAGCATCGCCCTCAAGGGTGGGATCACGATCGATCAGACGGACGGGGCCTGGACGCTACACCACACGGGATCGGAACCCTCGGACCTGAGCCCGGAGGAGGCCGTGCTCTACCGCTCCCTGCTGGGATCGCGGCGCGAGATCGAGCTGAAACAGTCGAACCACTCCACACTCCGCAGCGCGATCGGAGCCTTCCGCCGCTCTCTGTCACGACGACTCGAGCGAGAGTACTTCGTCAACAATCGACTCTGGTTCGCCGCTGGCCTTGCCGTGAGTCTGGTCGGGTTCGCGCTGCTCGCCTGGCGCTGGCGGTTCGGAATCAATCCCGCCGCCCTCTTCCTCGGCTTCTGGCTGAGCATGTGGACAGTCGGCGTCGCCACGCTCGCCTACCGCCTCTGGCATCAGGTGCGGGCTGCGAGGCACGGGGGCGGGGCGCTCATGTGGGCCTCGGCCGGCTTCCTCGGCCTGTTTGCCCTCCCCTTCTTCGGCGCCGAGATCGTGGTGTCCTTCCTGCTCTCCACGATGGTCCCATCGCACCTCCTCCTCGCCGCCTTCGCCGTGGGAGTCACCAACGTCGCCTTCTACCATCTCCTCGAGCGACCTACCCTCAAGGGTCGAGGCGTTCTCGATCGCCTCGAGGGCTTTCGCGCCTACCTCGGAGCGCCGGACGACGGTCGACTCCATGGCGACGAGCGGCGGAGCCAGTTCGAGATGTATCTCCCCTTCGCCATCGCGCTCGGCCTCTCGGAGCGGTGGTCGGCGGCGTTCGAGGACGTGCTCACGCCCGCGCTCGTCGACGGCGCACGGGTCGATCCCACACCGTGGTATACGCACGACCACGATTCCGCCTCGTATCGGACGAGCGACTTCGCAACAGCGCTCGGATCTGGGCTTTCGAGCTCCCTGTCGTCCGCGTCCTCGCCGCCGTCCAGTAGCGGCGGTGGCTCCTCGGGCGGCGGCTCGTCAGGTGGAGGAGGCGGCGGTGGGGGTGGTGGCGGCTGGTAGGGGCCGCCACGTCACCGGCTGGCACACTCCCGGGTCAGTCGCCCCGAAGCACGTCGTGGATGGCCCGATCGCGAATTCGAGCCAGGCTGCGTGAGCCGAAGTAGACGGCGCTCATGACCAGGTAGGCCGAGAGCATCCCGAACACGAACGCGATGAGCAGCCCGGCGATCCACGCGGTGACCTTCAACAGCGGCATGTAGGCACGCTCCGGGCTGAGGCGGTCGGACCACCGGGCCAGGAAGCTCCCGACTCGAGGCACCGACTAGCCCGTGGCCTCGGTGGGCCGCTTCGCCGCGATGGCCCGAGAGAGGGTGTCGGCCAGCTGATCACCCGTGAACGGCTTCCGGATCACGAACTGCGCGCCAGCGAGACCACCCGACAGAATCGGATCGATCTCGGCGAGACCGGTGGTGTATACCACGGCCATGTCCGGTCGGGCGTTCACCAGCCGCTGCGCGACGATCGCTCCCCACCCGTCGGGCAGGTGGATGTCCATCAGCAGCGCATCGATCTCGCCCGGGTGCTCCGCCATGACGCGCTCGGCCTCGCTGGCGGACGAAGCCGTGATGACCTCGAAGCCACGCTTGCGCAACAGACGATTGGCGACGTGCCGAATGCCGGCTTCATCGTCGACGAAAAAGACGACGGGGGAGCGATCCGAATGAGCTGACGGCGGCAACGCGATGTCTCGGGTCCGGGGGGTACGCGTTCATCGCAATGTAGCATCATCCGGGTGTTCCCGCGTGCCGCACTCCGCCCGACGGCGTCGGAGCACTGCTTGGTCCTCGGGCCGAGCCTCGTCACATTCCGGCCCGGAGGACCGATGTCCAAGACGTGGAAAGCGCAGAAGCGACCTACGGCCCTCGCCGCCCTCGTGGCGGCGGGTGTCCTGTCGGCTCTGGCGACGCCCCATTCCGGGTTGGCCGGCCAGGAATCACCCGCTGACGAGCCGGGGAGCGAGCTCCGCGTCTGGCTACTCACGGCCGCCCCGGGAGACGCCGTCTGGGAGCGCTACGGCCACAACGCGCTCCGCGTGCTGGACACGTCCACCGGGAGGGACGTGTCCTACAACTGGGGCATCTTCGACTTCGAGCAGGTCGACTTCATCCCGCGCTTCCTCCAGGGTCGGATGTTGTACCGGATGGCCCCGTTCCGCACCGACGCCATGATCGCCAGTTACGCGCAGGCGGGACGTGAAGTCGTTTCGCAGGAGCTCAACCTCTCCCCCGCGCAGAAGGTCATGCTCCGCGACTTCGCCGATCGCAACGCGCTTCCGGAGAACCGCGAGTACACCTACCAGTACTTCCGCGACAATTGCTCCACGAGGGTCCGAGATCTCCTCGATCTCGTGCTCGGTGGGGCCATCCGGGCAGAGTCCGAGTCGTACCGCGGGGCCACATACCGCTTCCACACCCGGCGCCTGACCCAGGTGGATCCCCTCATCTTCACGGGCATGGATCTCTTGCTGGGACCGCCCACGGACGCCGAGATCACGGTCTGGGACGAGATGTTCGTTCCCATGGTCCTGCGCGACGAGATCCGGTCCATGACCGTGCCCGGCGCGGACGGCTCACGGCAGGCGCTCGTCATCGGAGAGGAGCGGGTCGTCACGTCGGCCCGGACCGTCGATCCGGAGGCGCCACCCCGATGGCTCTGGGTGTACTTGCTGATCGGCCTCTTCGTGGGCGGGATCCTCGCCTCGGTGGGGCTGCCAGCGGCACGATCGGCACGCGTGCTCCGAGGGGCCGTCCTCGCGGTCGCGATCCTCTGGTCCCTCCTCGGTGGCGCTCTGGGCCTGATCCTGGTGGGCCTTCTCTTCACGGATCACGTGTTCTCGTACGGAAACGAGAACCTCTTCCTG
This sequence comes from Gemmatimonadota bacterium, assembly GCA_039591515.1. GTDB lineage: Bacteria > Gemmatimonadota > Gemmatimonadetes > Longimicrobiales > Gaopeijiaceae > UBA2589. The sequence continues at coordinate 5,066 of JBDHDM010000092.1, forward strand.
GCCAACCCACTGATGCTCGGGACCGCCGCCCTCCTCGCGCTGTCGCTCATGAGCGAACGGTGGCGGAAACCGCTGCGAACGTGGTCCCGGCTAGTCGCGGGCGTCGCCCTATGCGGCCTCATATGGCACGTCCTCCCGGTCTCGCCGCAGGCGAACGCGATGTTCTTCGCCCTCGCCCTGCCGGCGCACCTGGGGCTGGCGTGGGGGCTGGGCCGGTCGGACCCGCGAGCGGGGGGTCAGCGCACCTCGGCCGGTTGACCCGGACTGCTCGAGCTTCGGAGCGACCCGAGAAAGCGTTCGACGACCTGCCAGGTCTCGCTCGTGTCCGCTCCTACGCGTTGCTCCACGAGCGTCGACGAGCCGTGTCGACCGGGATCCGCCACGTAGGTCTGGTGTCCCAAAGAGCCGAGACGATCCAGTTGCTCCTCGATCCACCCGTGCTCCATCTCCGAAGACGGCCGCACCGCGAGCAGGGGCACCGCGAGCTCCTCGGCCCAGGGCTCCGGCCGGCACCCGACCATCGGATCACCCGACGCCGGTGAGAACGCGAGGACGCCGGCGACGTCCTCGGGCCTTCGGGCCGCAAGCTGGATGACCAGCGCGGCGCTGTAGCTGCTGCCCCACAGGACGGCCGTATGATTCGGCTCGGTGGCCCGAGCGTGATCGAGCGCCGCCTCCAGGTCGGGCATGGCCTCGCAGTACGTCGTGGTCTCGGGATCGAACCGGGCTGAAACGGTGTTCATGCCGCCGAAGAGCTCCCCGCCTCTCCGTTGATCGATCATCAGGACGCGGTAGCCCGCTTCCACCAGCCGTGGCGCGATCGGCTCGTACTCGGCCCAACCCGAAGCGCCGCCCTGGTGGAAGAGGAGCACGAATGGGCGTCCCGGCGGAGACGAGGGGGACAGCTCGATGGCAGGTACACGCACCCCGTCCTCGGTCGTCAGCTCGTATCGGAGCGTGTCCTGCGCGCCGGCACGGCTCGGTCGGGCCGCGCCCACCAGGAACAGCGTTCCGAGGAGGACGAGAGCGACCGGGAATGCGCGACCGTTCACAGGGGGCTTACCCTCCGGCTCCGTCCGCCCATTCATGGTCACCTTCTCCGCTCCACCCCTGGGATCCTGCAGTGGGTACGCCCGAGAGCCGCGTTCGTGTCGTGGAGGGCGAGGTGAGCATCGACGTCATGGCCAGCCGCAGCCCAAAGGCATACTCTCCTGGCAGAGCGGATCCGGTGTCGAAACGACCGGATCCCCTGACGCGAGACCCTTCCCATCCACGGCACGAACGAGGACCGTTGCGCGTGACCCCGACGAACGACGATCTGATCGCAGAAGCCCGAGAGGAACCCGCCCCACTCCTCCCGCTCCTGCATCGGTTTCACGAGCGGGACGGGTACCTGAGCGAAGAGGCCCTTCGGGCGGCGTCCAGGGGACTCCGCATCCCCATCGCGGACCTCTTCGGCACGGTGACCTTCTATCACCACTTCTCCCGGGACCCGGAGGGGCTCCATCAGCCACGGGTCTGCACGGGGCCGGTTTGCGCGCTCAAGGGAGGCCTCGAGCTCTGCAAGTCGCTGCCGGGCGCCACTCCCATGCCCTGCAGCGGCCGTTGTGACGATCCGGTGCCGGTGTTGCGGGGAGGCCAGACACTCGTGGGCCTCGACCCCGGTGCGCTCGAGCCTCGAGAGACTCCAATGCCCCCCCCGGTGACCGACGACGTCGAAGAGTGCGTCTTCGCGCACATCCGCGAGCCCGACCGAAGGACGCTCGCCGGCTACCGGAGGACGGGTGGCTATCGGGCGCTCGAAACCGCGGTCGAGGGGATGACTCCGGAGGCCGTGATCGACCAGCTCGACGAGAGCGGCCTCGCCGGACGAGGCGGGGCCGGCTTCCCGACCGGGCGGAAGTGGCGAGCGGTGCGGGAGGCCTCGGGTGGCCCGAAGACGGTGGTGTGCAATGCCGACGAGGGTGAGCCCGGCTGCTTCAAGGACCGCGCATTGATGGACCACGATCCACACGCGGTGCTCGAGGGCATGGCGCTCGCGTGCTTTGCCACCGGCGCACCCCGCGCGTTCCTCTACCTTCGCTACGAGTATCCCGAGACGGAGCACATTCTGGGCGACGCCATTCGTGAGGCGGAAGACGCCGGCCTTCTCGGAGACGACGTCATGGGCTCCGGCCACACCATCCGGATTCACCTGGTCCGAGGAGCCGGTGCGTACATCTGCGGAGAGGAGACCTCCCTCCTGAACTCCCTCGAGGGACGTCACCCTTTCCCGCGGAACCGCCCCCCGTATCCGGTCACGCACGGCTACGAGGGTACACCGACGGCGGTGAACAACGTCGAGACACTCGCTTCGGTGCCGCCGATCATCGCGCGGGGCGCGGCGTGGTATCGGGGGCTCGGGCTCGGCGAGCATGCGGGCACCAAGGTGATCTCCCTTTCCGGCGATATCGCCCGGCCGGGAAACTACGAAGTCCCGATCGGCTTCCCGCTGGCCACGCTCCTCCACGATTGGGCGGGTGGGCCGGAGTCGGGACGGTCGATCCAAGCCGTGACCATGGCGGGCTTGTCCGGCGGCTTCCTCGCCGGGAGCGACCTCGACGTGACCCTCGACGAGCCATCGATCCGCGCCAAGGGCTCTTTTCTCGGGGCCGGCGGGATCATGGTCTTCGACGACAGGCGTGACATGGTCGAGGTGTCGCACATGGCCATGGCGTTCTTCGCCCACGAATCGTGCGGCAAGTGCTTCCCCTGCCGCATCGGCACGAAACGGCTCACGGAGCGACTGGGCGGGACAGCAGGCCCGAGTGACCTGGAGGCGTGGATCGACGAGGTGGCCGATCTGAACAAGACCATGAAGGAGACGTCGGCGTGCGGTCTGGGCCAGGCTGCACCCTTGATCACGGAGAGCCTGCTTCGGTATTTCCCGAATGAGGTGAGGAAGCACGTCGCGTCGGCCGGAGCCACGGCTGCGCACCCAGGGAGGCAAGGTTGAGATGAGCGGCAGCGACCAGACGATCGTCCTCGACGGGGAGGAAGTCCCGTTCGAGAAGGGCGAAACGATCTTCGAGGTGGCCGAGCGTCACCGGAGGGAGATCCCGACCCTGTGCTACGACGACCGCCTCGATCCCTTCGGCGGGTGTCGGCTCTGCGTCGTCGAGCTCGAGGGCGGGCGCAATCCCGTCGCCTCGTGCACGACGAAGGCCGAGGCCGGCATGCGGGTGAAGACGAAGAGCAGCGCGCTCGAGATGCACCGCCGGGTGCTCCTCGAGCTGGTGGCCTCCGAGAACCGTGAGATCGACGTCGACGAGTTGTCCGGATACGCGTCGCACGAGATGGCGACGCTCGTGGACCGCTACGACGCTCGCACCGGCCGCTTCGCCGGAGAGACGTCCGGTTCCTCGCGGCCGGACGACCCCAATCCGTTCATCCTGCGCGACTACGAAAACTGTATCTCGTGCTACCGATGCGTGCGCGTGTGCGCAGAACAGGAAGGCGACTACGCGATCTCGGTCATGAACCGGGGCTTCGACACCCAGATCACGACCGAGTTCGCGGGGCTGCTCAAGGACTCGGCGTGCACCTTCTGCGGGCAGTGCGTGCAAACGTGCCCGACCGGAGCGCTCGGTGACCTCAAGGCCCTCCGTCACGCGGAGATCGACGAGCCGGTCGAGAAGACCCGCTCGATCTGCCCCTACTGCGGGGTCGGCTGCGCGGTCGACATCATGACGAAGGGTGAGCAAGTGGTCGGCATCCTGCCGGCGATGGATGGACCGGCCAACGAGGGCGCCCTCTGCGTGAAGGGCCAGTTCGCCTTCGACTTCGTCCATCACCCCGACCGGCTGAAGACCCCGTTCGTGCGCAACGACCACGGGCAGCTGGTGCCCGCCACCTGGGACGAGGCACTCGACAAGGCAGCCGCGGGGCTGATGGAGGCCGTGAACACCCACGGGCGCCATAGCCTGTACGCCGTCGCCTCCGGGCGGGCGCCGAACGAGGCGGGCTACGTGATGCAGAAGCTCGTGCGGGCCGGGCTGGGGACCAGTTACATCGACAACTGCAGCCGTGCTTGACACGCCCCCACAGTCGCCGGTCTGGCGGCAACGATCGGGCGGGGCGCCATGTCGAATCCGCTGCGAGACATGGAGAAGCCCGATGTGATCTTCTGCATCGGGACGAACATGACCGAGTGCCATCCCGTGGCCGCGACGCGCCTCAAGAAGGCCATCGCGAACGGGGCGAAGATGATCGTGGCCGACCCTCGCGTGATCGGGCTCGTCGGGTACGCGGACATGCACCTGCAGCTTCGCGTCGGCTCGGACTCCGCGCTCCTCCTCGCCATGGCGCACGTCATCGAGCGCGAGGGGCTGATCGACGAGGGCTTCATCCACGATCGCACAACAGAGGCCGAGGAGTTCCTGGCGCACGTCCGTGAGTTCACGCCCGAATGGGCGACGACGATCACGGGAGTCGATCCCGCTTTGATCGAGGAGGCGGCTCTGCTCTACGGTCGAGCGGAACGCGGGGCCATCTACTACACACTCGGGATCACGGAGCACATCTGCGGCGTCGACAACGTCCAGAGCCTGTGCAACTTGGCGCTCATGACCGGCAACGTCGGCCGCGAGGGGACCGGCATCAATCCCATGCGCGGTCAGAACAACATCCAGGGTGCGGGCGACGTCGGAGCGATCCCCAACAACTACCCGGGCTTCCAGCCCGTCACCGATCCAGCCAATCAGGCGAGGTTCCAGGAGGCATACGGCCGAGAGATCGACCCCGACAAAGGGATCACCAAGGTCCGGGCTCTGGAGCTGGCCGGAGACCAGATCCGGGCCATGGTCATCGACGGCGAGAACACGGTCGTGACGGACCCGGACCGCGAGCACTGTGAGCACGCGCTGCGGTCCCTCGACTTCCTCGTCGTGTGCGACCTCTTCATGACGGAGACCGCCGAGTTCGCGGACGTCGTCTTCCCGGCGAGCGGCTTCGCCGAGACGGACGGCACGCAGACCAATACGGAGCGGCGAGTCCAGCGCCTTCGTCAGGCCGTTCCGCCCCCGGGTGAAGCGAAGCCCGACTGGTGGGTCATCTCGCAGCTCGCCAAGCGGATGGGCTTCCAGGGCTTCGAGTTCACCAGCGCCGAGGACGTGTTCAACGAGCTCTGCTCGCTCTCCGGGACGTATCGAGGGCTCAACTGGGACAGGATCGAGTTCGGCGAGTACCAGTGGCCGGTGCCGGAGGACGGACACCCCGGAACGCCCCGCTTGCACGAGGACGGGTTCATCAACGGACGCGGCATCTTCAAGCTGATCAGATACCGCGACCCGGCGGAGACGATCGACGACGAGTATCCCGTCTGGCTCACCACCGGCAGGCGGCTGGCGTCATACCATTCCCGCACACAGACGGGGCGTTCGTCTGGCATGGACTATCTGCTGCCCGAGGAGTTGCTCGAGGTCCACCCGGACGACCTCTCCGCCTGGGGCGTGGAGGACGGCGGGTGGGTCGAGATGGCGAGCCGCCGGGGTTCGGTCACCATCAAGGTCCAGGCGACCGAGCGGTCCCCGCGCGGCACCGTGTTCAGCTCGTTCTCCTTCAACGACGTGCCCGTGAACATCCTCACCGGCTCGGGCTACGACCCCGTGACCGACACCGCCGAGCTGAAAGTCTGCCCGGTGCGAATCCAACCCTGTCCGACGCGCGGCGACGTGGCGGCGGACTGACCCGAGAACGCCTCGTTGGCCAACCTGAGTGATTCGGACGAAGGGGGCATCTCCCTCTTCCCGATGTTCAACATTCTCGCGTGCACCCTCGGCGTCATGGTGTTCATCCTGTCGACCGTCGCCACGGTCATGCTCGGCGCGGACAAAGCCGTCGAGCTGGTAGACGCGACACCGGTCGGGCCGGTGCCGGACTCGTCGTTGGTCGAAGAAGCGACCGAGCCGGTCCCTCGACGTCGGCGTCCGCTGTGGTTGGAGTGGGACGGCGATGTTCTGCTCCTCTACCCCTCGCTCGACACCGTGCGAGTGGAGCGCGACCTCAACACCATCGAGACGTGGGACCAAACGTGGTCGTACCTGTCGCAGGCCTTGGCCGGCACGCGGGTCGGCAACGCCATCGCCCAAGCCGGGCTCGCCACCGACAACCGGTTCGTGGTCCTCCTGGCTCGCCCCAGCGGCTTCGACGAGCTCTTCGAGATTCAGAGTTACATCGAGTTCTTGGGCATGGACGTGGGAATCGAGCCGATCGATCAGCAGTGGCAGCGGATCCGGGTCGAGTAGGGACGGGGCCGAGTCATGTACCGGAAGAAACGCAAGGAGTCGACGGCCGTCCTCGATCTCGACTCACTCATGGACATCCTCTCGTGTCTCGTCGGCGTCATGTTGTTCCTCGTCATCTACACCGTGCTCGAGATGACCTCCACGTCCTTTCAGGTGGCCGTCGCGGTTCCCTTCGAACAACCCGCGCCGAGCCGCCGCGTGCTCGTCGTCGCGAACGGGGGGTCGGTCCGGGTGCTGGACCATGACCGTCCCATTTCCGACCTCCTGACGGGCATGAGCCTCGTGCCCTTCGAGGAGACCGTCGACTACGTGAGCCAGATCAACGTGAGCCCCCCGACCGACGCGTACTTCCGGTATCAGCTCGAGTACGACGAGGAAGCGGGCCTCTTGCTCGGTCGGGACGTCGCGTTCGCCGTGACCGTGGACGAGCTACCCGGTGAGCAGGGCGATCCGCTCCTCGGGCCGGAACCCACCTCGGAGTTTCTCGAGCTCTTGGGAGCCTACGATCCGGACGACGTCTGGCTCGAGTTCGGGGTGGACGGGGCAAGCCTCGACGTCTTCAGGCGCGCCCGCAGACTCGCAGAAGAGCGCGGATTCGAGACCCGATGGGGTCCCCTTTCGCTCGAATTCCCCATACGCTTTGCTTTGAACGAAGAGACGGACGGCCCTGGCCCCCGGACTCTCCAGTCCAAGCCGCGGAGGTAGCGCCCGGTGACGAAGAAGACACCCCCCCCGGACCCCGACCAGCCCATCAACGGAGAGTCGG
>JBDHDM010000093.1:0-20538 GCA_039591515.1 Gemmatimonadota bacterium
AGACGATGTAGGCGGCCGTGAAGCTGATCCCCATGATCATGCCCAGGATCGCCCCCTCGCGAGTTGTGCGCTTCGAGAAGATCCCGAGCACGATCGCGGGGAAGAACGAGGACGCAGCGAGACCGAAAGCGAACGCAACCACCTGCGCCACGAAGCCGGGCGGATTGATCCCGAAGTAGCCTGCGATCATCACCGCCACACCAGCAGCGATACGCGCGGCGAGCAGCTCCTGCTTCTCCGTGATCTCCGGCTTGAAGCTTCGCTTGAGCAGATCGTGGCTGACCGCCGAGGAGATCACGAGGAGAAGCCCCGCGGCCGTCGAGAGCGCCGCGGCGAGCCCGCCCGCCGCCACCAGGCCGACGACCCACGACGGCAGGTTCGCGATCTCCGGGTTGGCCAACACCATGATGTCGGCGTCGACGGTCAGCTCGTTCGTCATGGACGACTCTGGCCCCACGTACTGGATGCGGCCGTCTCCGTTCGCATCCTCGAAGGTCACGAGGCCGGTCGTCTCCCAGTTGGTGAACCACTCGGGCACCGAGGCGTAGGGCACGTCCTGCACGCTGTCGATCAGGTTCGTCCGCGCAAAGACGGCGACGGCCGGGGCGGTCGTGTACAGGAACGAGATGAACAGCAGCGCCCAGCCCGCGGAAATGCGCGCGTCACGCACTCGGGGCACGGTATAGAACCGAATGATCACGTGCGGCAATCCCGCTGTGCCGATCATGAGGGCCGCGGTGATGAAGAAGACGTCGAGCGTGGACTTCGTCCCTTCCGTGTACGGTGCGAATCCCAGCTCCCGATGCAGGCCGTCCAGTCGCTCGAGCAGCGCCATCCCCGTGCTCTGGTCCGCGCCCCCGAGCCCGAGTTGTGGCACCGGGTTTCCGGTGATCAGGATCGAAAGGAAGATCGCCGGCACGAGATAGGCGAACATGAGCACGCAGTACTGGGCGACCTGGGTGTACGTGATGCCCTTCATGCCCCCGAGCACGGCATAGAAGAAGACGATCGCCATGCCGATCAGGACCCCGACGTTCACGTCGACTTCGAGGAAGCGCCCGAAGACGATGCCCACCCCGCGCATCTGGCCTGCGACGTAGGTGAATGAGATGAAGATCGCGCACACGACCGCGACGATCCGCGCCGTCTGGGAGTAGTAGCGGTCCCCGACGAAGTCCGGCACCGTGAACGCGCCGTACTTGCGCAAGTAAGGCGCGAGCATGAGGGCCAGCAGTACGTAGCCGCCGGTCCATCCCATGAGGTACACCGACCCGTCGTATCCCATGAACGAGATGAGGCCGGCCATGGAGATGAATGACGCGGCGCTCATCCAATCCGCTGCCGTAGCCATTCCGTTCGCCAGCGGCGACACGCCGGTCCCGGCTACGTAGAAGTCCTTCGTCGACGAGGCCCGCGACCAGATCGCGATCGCGATGTAGAGGGCGAATGAGACGGCGACGAGAAGGAAGGTCCACGATTGGACGTTCATCCCTGCCCCCCCTCGTCGACCTGGAACTCGCGGTCGAGCCGGTTCATCAACCGCACGTAGACGAAGATCAGGACCACGAAGACGTAGATGGATCCCTGCTGGGCGAACCAGAAGCCGACAGGGTAGCTCGTGCCCGGAATCCGGTACGCGTTGAGGGTATCGGCGAAGATGATGCCGAAGCCGTACGAGACGGTGAACCAGATGGCGATCAGGATCCAGAGGTACCGGACGTTCCTTCGCCAATACTCGGCGTGGCGCTCGACGGTCTCGGGATCGGTGACGGAGGGACGATCGGGGACGTCGCCGTCAGGCTTCAGATCGGCCATGGGCCTCGGCTAGAGGGGAACGCACGCCGCACGGCGCACGGACGGCACGATTATGGAAGGTCCGCGAGCTTGGCGCGAGCACGCTCCACGAAGGGCAAGTACGGTCCGTCCCCGTTCTCGAACGTGGCGACGAGCGTCTCGAGTCGGGCCCGCGCCAGCGCCGTATCGCCCCGCTCGGCGTAGAGGGCACCGAGCCGCTCGTATGCGATCGGATCCCACGCAGACAGGCGTGTTGCCCAGAACAGCGGGGTCTTGCTGAGATGGCGTTCGTAGAATTCGATCGCCCGCTCCGTTTCCCCCAGCTCGTCGGCCAGCCGCGCACGCTCCCCCCAGAAGTAGCAGTACTCGCCACAGGCCACGACCTCGGAGAACAGGATGTCGAACTGCCGCGACGCCTCCGCGGCATCGCCGGCGGCTCGCGCCGCCCAGGCTTCGAGCACCGTAGCGAGCATTCGGTGGACCATGCCGCGCCTCTCGGTCGGAATCCCCGACTCCCACCGAGCGAACGCCTCTCGTGCCTCCTCGGCGCGCCCGCCCATCGCCATCGCCGCAAGGACAAATCCCTGCGCGTTGGTCAACGTGAGCTCCTCGTGCTGCTCTACTGGAAGCACCTCGTCGAGAGCGGACGCCGCCGCCGCGCCCCCCTCGAGCGTCCAGGCGGTCCAGACTCGAAGCAGCGCGGACGAGCCGACGTGCAGCGCGAAGTTCCCCCGCTCCGTGGCAATGCGCTGCGCATCCTCGAGGAGCTCGAGGGCCTGACCGTGCCGCCCGAGTCCGAGGTAGTAGGCGGCCATGTCCGGCCCAACAGCCAATGCCGGTTCCGCAGAGCAAGCCCGTCCGGGTAGAGCTCCTCTTCGCGGGCAAGCGTCGCCCAAGCCGCTTCGGTCTCACCGTTCGCCCACTGCACGAAGATGAGGTTGCCGAGCGCATTGTCCGTCGGCGTGGGAAGCTGGGTCGCATGCTCGAGGGGCCCGAGCGCCTCCGCCCACCGCCCCAGCTGGATGGCGTGCACACCCACGTTGTTCAGCGCGGCGTCGTCGTCGGGGTAGCGATCCAGCAGCCGTCGATACGCCGAGATGGCGGCATCGGCGTCAATCGCTCTCGGAGCTCGAAAGCACGCGTGCTCGCCTCCTCCATGCGGCGACCGTCGGTGCCGGTGTTCCACATGATCACCGACAAGGCTCGCCAGGCCATGGCGAACTCCGGGTCGAGCTCGAGGGCCCGCTCGAGGAGGGGGATCGCCTCGATCTCCTGGCCGCTCAGCCGAAGCTCCTCCGAGGAGGACAGCAGCCGCAACGCCTCGAGCGAGCTCGTCGTCACGTCCTCGAGAGGGCGTCCCGACCGGATGTCTCGAAGGGACTCCCCGGCCTTTTCGCGGATGTCCTGCGAGAGCTTGTCGATGCCCTCCAGCAGGTCGTCCTCCGACGAGACCGGCACCCGGAAGGCGCGAAGCACGTCCCCCGTCTCGGCGGCGACCAGCGACGCCGTGAGAAGGTACCCGGAGCCGACGGCCGATACCTCGCCCTGGATGATCGCCTTCAGGCCCTCGCGCTGCGCGAGCTCACGCGCGGCCGTGCCCGTGAACTCCTCGTCGGGCGAACGTCCCATCCGCGCCAGAACCGCGTTGACGTAGGCCGGGGCCGCGACGTTGATCACGGTCGATTCCTGGAGGTCGACCCGAATCGCGTCCGTGGTCACGTCGCCGAGACCAGCCCCCGTGTCGTCTTCGAAGTCGGCGAGCACGACCCGCTCCCCCTCCTCGAAGACACCTTGTGCGACGAGGGATCCCTGCGGGCCCAGGCCCGTGGTCCAGAGCACGAAGTAGGCGACCAGCGTGAAGCCGAGCAGCGCGAAGGCACCCACCCCGCCGAGGACGGCGTTGCGCCAGGTGAAGAGACCACGAATCGGGGTGATCGTGGAGAATTCGACGGCCGGATCCAGACGATGGGCGGGGGCTGCCGTGATGCCTCGTCGCGGGCCCGCGGCGGGGGTGGGTCGAGCGTCGGCGTCGTCACCCGCGTTCGCATCCGCCCCGAATACGTCCTCGCCTCTATCGGTGCTGTCCCGTCCGGGCATCCCTTCCTGGAGAAAGGCTGTGGCCATCACGATTGGCAAGCCGATCAAGAGGAGCACGAACGCCATGCCCGGTGTCCAGTCGGGAAGGCCGACCGTTCCCGTCACGACCTCGACGACCTGGAGCACGACCCACGACGCAGCGAGGTAGATCCCGAGCACCTGCCACAACGAGCGGCGGTGGATTTCCTGGATCAGGTTGCTCAAGGGCGTGTCGGCGGGAAGGGGAACGCTACGGGGCGTCGAACACCCCGGGACGCGTACACTTCACACAATGGGGCTCGCCCGGACCCTTCCTCAAGGCCCGGGCTGCGGTGGGGGAGGTAGGGCGTCAGTGGACCCACGTCATCTCACCGGCCTCGACGCCCACCGCCAGACGGTTGTCGCGACTCGGGAGCGGGCAAACCGCGAACTCCGTCCATACACACGGCGGATTGTACGCCAGGTTGAAGTCGAGCACCACCCGGCCCTCCTCGTCTGGAGCGTCGAACCAGCCGTACCGTCCGGCCCCATAGGTCGTGCCCCCGCTCGTCGCGTCCGCGAAGACCATCATGTACCGGTCGGCCCCCGGCTCGCCGGTCACATCGAGCGTGTGCCGCTCCCCGTCGACCCAGAATTCGAGGAACGCCGGGGAGACGGCCTCGCGGCTGCCTCCGGTCACGATGGGTACGAGAATCGGCTTCTCCTGCGGTACCCACCGCGCGGTCACGCGCCACCTCTCGGAAGTCGGATAGCGGTCGATTCCCGAGAAGGCGTCGTAGCTCGCGCTCTCGTTGTCGCGCAGCCGCAGGCTCGGCGCGTCATCGGATTCCATGAGAATCCAGTTGATCGAGCCATGTCGGTGGACGATCGACTTGCCCGGTCCGGCGGAGCCGAGGAGCTCCTCGCTGATGACCGGGTCGTCGGACACGTCGGGCGGGAACGCGCCCGAGCCGGCGGACAAAGCCAGCGTCGAATCGATACCGCTCGTGACGCGCACTCCCACGGTCGCGATGAAGCGCACCTCGTCGCCCGCGCGCACCAGACGCCCGACGAAGGGATCGGCCTTGCCCGTCGGAAGCACGATGTCGTTCGCGGGATCGGCGCCAACCGTCGTCTCGCCCTCGGGCAGCTGGTAAAGCCCGATGAGGGAGAGCCAGGAGTCCGGTGCGGCGAGCTCGGCCTCACGCGCGTCGTGGAACACACGCACGACCGCCTCGTGCACGGAGGCGTCGACCGGAACGGACTCGGGCGGACCCGAGCAGGCCCCACTCAGCAGCGCGAGGACGGCGAGCCAGCCGCCGAACGGGTGCCTCGTCATCCACCGCTTCCCCACGGCTTCTTCTCCACCCCCTGCACGGGGCTGTACGTGGTGGTGGGGCGTGTCGCCTCACGGGTCGCGAGGTCGAACCGGTCCCCCGGACCGAGAAAGTAGAACTTCCCGTCCTTCCCGGTGGTCGACCCGTTGTCGTAGACCAGCGCGTACGAGCGCCCGATGACCTGTGCTCGGTCCCCCTGCACGATCAGCGCGGTGTCCTCGTCGAGACCGATGCCGAGCAGCTCGGGATGCGCCTCGATCACCTCGATCATGTCGAACTGCCGGTTCCGCCGGAGCACGTGCTGGTCGATGCCCACGTCGCGCAGGTAACCGAAGCCACGCTGGTGGTCGCCCATCATGATCGTGTTGGTGTTCGTGTCGCCGCGCACGAGGAACGACCCCTGGATCGAGGCTCCGGCCGACGAGCCACCGATTACGCCGCCCCTCTCCAGCACACCGCGAAACGCCTCCTCCGTCTTCGTGCCGCCGTACGCGTCGACGAGCCGCCACTGCCGGCCGCCGAAGAAGAAGACCCCGCCGGCGGTCGTCAGCGGCTCGATGAACGCGTCCGTATCGGCCTCAGCCGGGTCGATCGTGTGCAGCAGCGTCAGGTTGCGCGCGCCGTGCTCTCGCCAGGCGTTCAACCCCGGATAGAACTCGTCGTACTCGGCGGCCCCGCCCGCGGTGGGCACGAGAACGATGTGGGCGTCCGGCCCGCCCGCGAGCTCGATGAAGCGCTCGTAGATCTCCGCAGAGCGCATCGCGCCCCCGACGATGACGAGCGAGCCGTTCTCCGGCCCGACCTCGGGGACGCCCGCCTCGATCTGCTGGGAGGCCACGGGGGCAGCGAGCCCGGTGACGAGTACGAGGGCGACGACAGCGACGAGGCGTTTCATGGCAGGGCTCCAGGCCGTATCTCGGGCGGACCGCGGCGAGTGGCATATCGATGCCGCCACCGCGACTTGCGATCTACTCTCGGGCGTCGACCCGACGCAACCGTCTCGGGGCACGCGGGTCCGCACGGGAATGGGCTCACCCTTTCCCATATATCACACGCTCGATCTCACCGTGGATGCGGGCGCGCGTAGCGATCGAGGGGGCCTCGGTCACCGCGGAGACACCCACGACCAGGCAGACGTTCACGATCAGCCCCCAGAGCCCGCCGTGCACACCGAGCGGATGCGGGATCACGACCAGCGTGACGTAGAGGGCGAGGAGTCCACCGACGATCCCCGCGAGGATTCCCTCCCGGCTGAAGCACCGGCGCGCCGGGAAGCACACGCCAAGGATGGCGGGCATCAGCTGGAGCGCACCCGACCCCGAGAGCGTCACGAGGACGACCAGAAAGTCGAAGGTCCGCACGGACAAGAGGTAGCCGACGACGAGGAGCGCCATGACGATCATCCGCCCGACGGCCACGTAGTGGGCCTGAGAGCGCTCGGGCGCGAGGTAGCGCTGGTACACGTCGCGCGTGAGCACGCTCATGTTCGCGTGCAGGATCGAATCGAGCGTGGACATCGCGGCCGCCGTGGCGCCCGCGAGAATGACCCCGGTCAGGACCGGTGGGGCGTGGGCGAAGAGGAGCTCGGGGAAGATGCGGTCCGGAATCTCGAGACCCGGCATGGCCACGGCGCCCCCGAGGCCGACGAGTGCGGCCGGGATGTAGAGCGTCATCAGGTAGATCGGCGTCGTGGCGCCCAACAGCTTGAGCGTCTTCGCGTCGACCGCCGTGTAGTACCGGATCATCATGTGCGGCTGGAAGACGATCCCGAAGGAGAGGGTGATCGTCATCCCGACCCACATTCCGGGCGTGAAGAAGCCACGGGGCCCGGGCATCGAGAGCAGGTCGGGGCGTTGCGCCCGAACCTGCTGCCAAAGCTCCAGGGGCCCACCGAAGAGCTCGAAGGCGAGGTACATCGCCCCGATCCACACGGCGGCGTACATCCAGATCCCCTGGATCACGTCCGTCCAGTACACGGCTCGCAGACCGCCTGCCATCAAGTATGCCGCGGCTACGACGAGGAGAATCAGCGTCCCGAGCTCGAAGGAGATCCGGTCGCCCGACGCGATGTTGATGATGTAACCCAGCCCCTGCGCCTGGACCTGGATGTAGAGGATCGTGAAGACGACGGAGACGATCGCCACGGCGACGCGCACCGCTTCCGACTCGTAGAAGTCGGCCAGCATGTCCGCAGGCGTGATGTAGCCGAACGCCTTCCCGACGGCCCAGATCCTCGGCCCCAGCACGTAGGTGATCGCACCGACGAGCACGGTCCACGTCCCGGCCGCCCAGAAGCCGATGCCGTGCGTGTAGAAGAACCCGCCCGAGCCGAGGAAGGCGAAGGCGGAGTGGAAGGTCGCCACGACCGTGAGGTAGAGGACGACGAAGCCGGCCTTCCGCCCGTAGAGGAGGAAGTCCTCCATGTCGACGGTCATGCGGCGGTTCGCGACCGCACCGAGGACGATGGTCGCCAGCAGGTAGAGGAAGATCAGGCTCGTTGCGACGACCCAGGCCTCCACCTCAGAGCCTCCGTCGCAGGGCCCACACCAGGACCACGATGAGGCCGGTGTAGAGCGCGAGGAGCGCGGCGAAGAAGAAGGGCACCCCGAACACCCACACGTCCGGACGATCGAGCACGGTGTGGGTCACGGGGGGCATCACCAAGAGGAAGAGTCCCAGGTACACCAGCGTCGCGATCCACCCTTCCCGTGTGCGGGGCGTGAGGTGGGAGGGCGGGAGCGTCGCGTCGGCTCCGGCGGCGGGGGCGTCTGCCGGAGGAGGCGACCCGGAGGGTGGCGGCTGGTCGGTCATGGGGCGCGAACATGCGAGGCCCGTCCGAGGCGCGCCAGCACGCTCGTCGGGCCTGCGCCCGTCAACTCTGACCCAGCAGACAGGAGCGGAGTGTCCTCCTTGAGGGACACTTCCGCGATGGCGCGGTCGTGCCCGAAACCCGTAACTGACATGATGGCAACGTGTTAGTGATCTAGCCGTGGTCGGCACGCCCCCTGCTCCCCTTCGGAGGCACGAACCTCAACCGGAGGGAACGATGGGACGCGGAAGAAGCATGGCTCTCGTGCTGGGAATGCTCGCGGGGCTGAGTGCCGAAGCCGGGGCGCAGACGCATGGCGGGCCGGGTGGTGCCTTCTACGCAAACTTCGTCGTGGCGGACGCGGTCGGTGATCTCGGGACCGTGGTCGATCAGGGGTACGGGCTCGAGCTCGGCGCCGGGTTGCCGATCGGCGCGGAAGGCCATCTGCGTCTGCGAGCGGACGGGGGCTTCTCGGTGTACGGTCTGGAGCACATCCACTACTGCAGCTACGGCTGCCGGGTCGGCTCCACGCTCACCACCGCCAACAGCGTCTTCTACGGCGGCGTCGGACCCGAGATGGTGTTCGGCTCCGGGCAGATCCGGCCCTACGCCCACGCGAGCGCGGGCTTGTCGTGGTTCGTCACCTCCTCTTCGGTGGACGATCACGACGGGTACGGTCCATACCTCGAGACGACGAACTTCTCCGACACGGTGTTCGCGTGGCGGTTCGGCGGCGGTCTCCGCTTCGGTGTGGGCAACGGACCCATCTTCGTCGACCTCGGCGTGACCTACCACAACAACCAGGTCACGACCTATCTCACGCGCGGCGACATCGTCGACAATCCGGACGGATCGGTCACCATCTACCCGAACCAGAGCGAAGCCGACCTGCTCTCGTTCAAGATCGGGATCTCCATCGAGAACCGGTGAGGGGTGGGGCGGGCGGGCGACCGCCCGCCTTCACCCGGTCCGGGGCCCTCAGTCCGAGCGGAGCGCGACCGCCGGATCCAGTCGCGTGGCGCGAGCGGCGGTCACGACGCTGGCCGCGGCGGTGAGAAGCAGAACCGCACCGCTGCCCACCCCCAGAAGCGCCGGGTCGAGCAGCTCTCCCCCCATCCTCAGTAGCAGCGAGTACGACACGTACCGATCGACGCCGGCGTCGAGCACGACGATCCCGATCAGGCCGAGCGTGAGCCCGATCGTCGCCGTGAGCAGCGCCTCACGAGCGACGACCCGCACGAGCCCTGGTCCGCTGGCCCCCAGGGCCATGCGGAGGCCGATCTCCCGCGTCCGCCGCCCGAGCCCCTCGACGACGACGCCTACGATGCCGACGATGGACAGGACCGCGGCCACCATCGTACCCACACCGATCAGCACGCCCGTGGTCGTGATCGCGTTGGGCATGTAGCTCTTCATCTGAAGGTCCTGCAGCGTGCCGACCTCGACGATCGGGAGCCCGGGCGCCACGGCAGCCAACTCGCGCAGGAGCGCAGCCTGGCCAGCCGGTGCGCTTTCGCCGGACCGGGCTCCGATCCGGACACCGAGGCAACAGCCGAACTCCCGCCAGCCCGGAAGCTGCTCCGGCGCTTGCGCCATCGGGACGAAGATCTGCGGCGTCAGCTGACCGGCGGCCGCACCATAACGCCCGAGATGGTCGAGCCGGGCCACGTCCTCGGTGACACCGACGACGGTCCGCCACGTCCCCTGCTCACCGAAGCGCAACTGTCGGCCGAGCGCACTTTCCCCTGGCCACAGGAGCCGGGCGGCCTGCTCCGACACGACGGCCACGGGCGCTGTGCCCCGCCTGTCGCCGTCGGCGATCGTACGCCCCCTGACGAGACCGATGCCCAACGCCTCGAGCGCGCCGGGTAGCACACGCAGGTGCCACCCCGGCCACCAACGGTCCCGTTCCGCCGGAGGCGGCCCGTCCACCTTCACATCTCCCTCCGGACGGGGCGGATAGTCCTGGCCGTACATCTGCCACGCGCTCGCCCCGGCCACCGTCGGATCACGTTCCAGCCGCTCGACCACGCGCGCAGCGATCTCCCACTGCTCCCGCGGCCCGATCTCGAGGAGGGCATAATCCGGCTCGGCCTGGACGACGTCGCGGGCATCGTAGCCCATGTCCGCTTCGCTCATCGTCCGATACGCGGACGCCGCGATCGTCGTGCCGGTCGCGAGGATGAGCGCCGTGGCGATCTGGAGAGCGACCAGAGCGTCACGGGTACGGCGCTCTCGCGGCGTGGACAGGCTGCCCCCGGCCCGGCGTTGCAGGAGGGCCTGCACGTCGACCGTCGCGGCCCGCCTCATCGGCTCCAGCCCCACCAGAACCGCCGCGAGCAGCCCCACGCCCAGGGCGAGGCCGACGGTCGCGGCGTCGCGGCCGGGTACGGACGGGAGGGGGCGCTGCCCGTCGAGGTAGGCGGCCACGGCCCGTATGGCCCACGGGGTCAGGGCGAGGCCGAGACCGGAGGCGGCCAACCCCACCACCAGCCCCTCCGTCGCCAGACGCTGCCCCACACGCCATCGGCTGCCCCCCAGGGCCATCCGCACGGCCAGGCCCTGCGCCCGGCCCTGAGCCCTCACGAGGAAGAGCTGCGTGAGATTGCTCACGCCGAGCAGCAGCACGGCACCGACCACCCCAATGAGGAGCCAGATCACGGGCTGGTCGGGGCGACTCGCCTGGGTACCGATCGGCTTCGCGAGCACGCCCATGCCACCGTACCGGTCCGGATCGGTCGCCAGCGCCGCACGAACACGCTGCTCCAGCTCGGTGCCCGCCGCCTCCAGCGTCTGTCCCCGTCGGAGCTTCGCGACGCCCGAATAGGCCGGCGGGCGCCGGTCCTCCGGGAGCGAGGGGGCCGGGACCCAGACCCCCGTCTCGTCCGTGAACGCGCGCGGCATGACGCCGACGACGGTGAACGTCACCCCGGCGAGGTGGATCGTGCCCCCCAAGGCCAACTCGGAGCGCTCCTCTGCGAGCCGTGCGCTGAGCACCGCCGCCGGGGGAGCGTCGGCCAGCTGGTCCTCGG
Source organism: Gemmatimonadota bacterium (assembly GCA_039591515.1). Lineage (GTDB taxonomy): Bacteria > Gemmatimonadota > Gemmatimonadetes > Longimicrobiales > Gaopeijiaceae > UBA2589. The sequence goes on from JBDHDM010000093.1 coordinate 11,028, forward strand.
GCAGAAGCACCCGGCCCCGCTCCGCCTCGGCGCCGACCAGACCGAACCAGTCACCCAGCACGGGGAACGCGTTCACCCTCCGTGCGCCGTCGCCGTCGCGCTCGACGAGCGGCATGCCCATGGAGACCCCGGCGACGGCTTCGAGCGTTCTCCACTCCGCCTGGGACCACGCCTGGAGTCGTCCAGGCTGCATGTAGTCGGCGAGCTGATCGCTTCCCGGCTCGGAGGTCTCCCAGAGCTCGAGGAGCGACTCCGCGTCGGGGTACGGCACCGGCTCGGAGAAGACCGAGCGTGCGACCGCGGCGACCGCGCACGCGAGCGCGATGGAGACACCGAGGGATCCGACCGCCGTGATCGTGAAGGCCGGAGACCTCCGAAGCGCTCGAATCGCGTCCCGAATGGCCGTCGGCATCATCACCTCAACTTCGTCCGAGTCCCTGCAGTCGGACCCGCACCGCGGTCCGATCCACCTTCCCGTTCGCGTTCCGCGGAAGCTCCACTGCAGTATGCCAGATGGTCGGCACCTTCGCACGCATGTTGCGCTCTCTGACGAAGCCGTCGACGTCGTCCACGTCGAACTCTCCGACGACGGGCACGACGAGCGCAGCCACGCGTTCGCCCCACCCCGGGTCGGGCAGGCCGACCACGCAGACGTCGACGACCGCCGGGTGGGCCCGCACGGCCTCTTCCACCTCGATCGCATCGACCGTCACGCCGCCCGTGACGATTCGGTCGATCCTGCGGCCGGTGATCCACAGGTGGCCTTGGGCGTCGACGCGGCCGAGGTCCCCCGTGTGGTACCACCCCTCCTGGTCGGCCACGGGCCCGGTGGTCGGGCCGACGTAACCGAGCGCCTGACCGGGACCTCGCACGAGAAGCTCTCCACCCTCGGAGACCGACAGCTCGACGCCGACCATGGGCGCGCCGACCGTGCCCGGCTTCTGCCGGACGAGCGCGGGAGGCGCGGTCGCGATCTGCGAGCACATCTCCGTGGCACCGTACGTCAGCGCGATGGGCCATCCGGCCTCGATGGCCCTCCCCACGAGCGAAGCCGGTGCGTGGGCGCCTCCGATGAGCGCGCAGCGCAGGTGCGCCGGGGCGGGACGATCGCCCCGACGATCGAGAATCTGTCCGAACTGCGTGGGGACCAGGGACACGTGCGTCGGCGTCACGCCTTCGACGCCCTGTTCCAGCATCCGGTCCATCCGTACGCCGTCGATCGCGTCGGGAACGATCAGGGCGCTGCCCAGGAGGAGCGCTCGCACGATCGAGACGAGCCCGCCGACGTGCGCAGGCGAAAGCGACGCGAGCCATACGTCGCCCGACCCGAGGGCGAGGCGCTCGCGCGACGCCTCACTGATCGCTCGCAGGCTCTGCGACGACAGCGCCACACCTCGTGGCTTGCCGGAGGTCCCCGACGTCCAGAGAACCAGGCACGTACCCGGCGGGATCGCCGACGCATACAGGACCGACCGGGCCTCGGCGCGCTCGGTCTCCGTCAGCCGCGGGTTGAGCGGCGCCGGCACGCGTCCGACGCGCCAGAACGCGAGGATCTCGACGATCGTGGAGAGGCCCGGATCGGCCAGAAGCGGCTCGGCCCGAGGAGGGCCGTCACTCGCGGCCGACATCTCTTCGGCCCGCTCGTCGACCGCCGCGCGGAGCGCACCATAGCTCCACCTGCGTTCCGACGTGACGACGGCGAGATCGTCCGCACGACCGGGCGAGAGGGCGAACGGATCGAAAGCGCTCACCCCAGTGCCAGTCCCACCGTCAGGAGGACGCCGTACGCGACGACCAGGCGCGCGGTCCCCCCGAGCGCCGGCAGGAGCTGCGCGGGACGCTCGAACGTCAACACGGCTCGCGTCGGTACGATGGCCAGCGGCACGCACGCCAGCGCGGCCAGCGCGGCGGTCGGCCATCCGAATCGCACCACACCCAGCACCGGCACGGCAGCGGCCACGGCGAGCATGATCAGGTACTCGACCTTCGTCCCCGTGGGGCCGAGGCGCACGGCGAGCGTCCGCTTGTTCGCCCTGGCGTCGGTCTCGATGTCGCGAAGGTTGTTCACGACCAGGATGCCCGTGCTCAGGGCCCCGAGCCCGGCACCCGCCAGCCACGCGTCCGCGGGCCAGGTGAGGCCCTGCACGTAGTAGGTCCCCGCCACGGCGACGAGGCCGAAGAAGACGAACACGAAGACGTCGCCCAGGCCGTGGTACGCCAGCGGAAAGGGTCCGCCCGTGTAGAGGACCGCGCACGCGACGGAGGCCAAGCCGATCACGACGATCGGCCATCCCCCCACCCACACGAGGTAGACGCCGACGGCCATCGCGGCGCCGAGCGTCGCCACCATGCCCCGCTTCACGGTGGCCGGCGGCAGAATGCCCGCCTGCGTCACCCTCACCGGTCCCACCCGCTCCTCCGTGTCTCCACCGCGTACGAAGTCGTAATAGTCGTTGGCGAGGTTGGTGCCGATCTGGATCAGAACCGCGCCCACGAGGGCGGCGAGCGCGGGAAGCCACGCCGTCACCCCGTGGTTCGCCGCGAGCCCCGTCCCAACCAGCACCGGGGCGATTGCGGCCGTCAGCGTCTTGGGCCGCGCCGCCATGACCCACGCACCGACCGGGCCCACGTCGCCTCCGGCGACTCCGGGAGGCTGAGATTCGTTCACCGGCCCGCCCGGGCTAGCGCCAGGAGGCCGTGACCCGCGTGCCCACGATGGAATCGAGCTGCGGGTACTCGCGGCGGAGGTACTCGTTGCCGAGGAGTCGGATGGAATCCTGGCTCGGCGAGCGATCGGAGTAGGCGCCGTAGAAGCCGTCGATCACCTCGAGCCCCTCCGCGATCTCACCGATCGGCGGATACCCCTCGATGCCGTTCGCCACGAGCCCGTCGAGTCGCTGGTTGTCGACGAGGTTCACGAAGAGCGTGTACGAGCGCGTCTCGGCCCCCCCGCGAGCGAAGCTGACCACGCCGCGCCGGTTGCTCGCCACCGTCGGCTCGTCGGGGAGCGTGTGCTCCCGCCAGACGGAATCGAGCTGGGGATCCCCGGAGAAGCCCCACTGCGCCACGAAGCCGTCCACCACGCGGTAGATGCGGGCACCGGCATAGAAGTCGTTGTCCACGAGATGCCAGGCGCGGTCGACGCCGGCAGGAGACCAGTGACGGCGCATCTTCACCGTGAACGTCCCTTCGCTCGTCTCGACGTCGACGAGGAAGGAGTCGGGCGCCTCGACCGCGAGGACCTCCGGCGACGGCTCGTACAGGGCGGCGTTGCGACCACAAGCGGCCACGGCGACGGCAGCGACGACGGACGCGACGGCCATTCGGCGACGCGCCCGCGAGGCGCCCGAAGCACTCGGGGCGCCGGTCCGGCGGCTCACCAGGGCAGCCACGGGTACTGGCGGAAGTTCGGCGGCCGTTTCTCCAGATAGGCCTTCTTCCCTTCCTGACCCTGCTCGGTCATGTAGAAGAGCAGCGTGGCGTTCCCGGCCAGCTCCTGCAGGCCGGCCTGCCCGTCCACGTCCGCGTTCATCGCGCTCTTGATGAGTCGGATGGCCAGCGGGCTCTTCTCGAGGATCTCCCGTGCCCACGCCCAGCCTTCGTCCTCGAGCTGGTCGACGGGCACGACCTTGTTGACCATCCCCATCTCGTAGGCCTCCTGCGCCGAGTACTGTCGGCACAAGTACCAGATCTCCCGCGCCCGCTTCTGCCCGACGTGCCGTGCCAGAAACGAGGAGCCGAAGCCCCCGTCGAACGAGCCCACGATCGGGCCGGTTTGACCGAAGACGCGCGATCGTGAGATCGCACACGACGTGCAGGACGTGGCCACCCCCGATCGCGTATCCGGCCACGAGCGCGATCACCGGCTTCGGCATGGAGCGGATGTAGCGCTGGAGCTCGAGCACGTTCAGGCGCGGAATCCCGCTCTTGCCGACATAGCCGGCCTCCCCGCGGACCCTCTGATCACCACCGGCACAGAAGGCGAACTTGCCGTCCTCGGCCGGCCCGTTGCCGGTGAGGAGGACCACACCGATCTCCGGATCCTCCCCGGCGTCCTTGAACGCCTCCTGCATCTCGAGAAGGGTGTCGGGCCGAAAGGCGTTGCGCACCTCCGGCCGGTCGAACGCGATGCGCGCGACACCGTCGCACTTGTGGTACGTGATGTCTTCGTACGCTTTCACTTCTTTCCAATCGGGCTTGCTCATGACGGTTGGTTTCTGGTGATCGTGTGATGCGCGGACGTCCCGTTCCGTGGACGCCGCCGGCGCCGGCTACCCTAGTGTCGCCTCCACGCTCCGCGCCACCGCCTCGGCGGCCTCCACGTGCCCCCGTTGGTTCACGGTGCGATTAGTACGCACGACGATGATCGACGTGGTGCCGTCGGACAGGGCGCGACCGACGAGCGAGGTGAGATCGTGGCGCCCCGCGTCGACGTGGCGCAGGCCGTGGGCCGCCGCCGCGTGACCCGCACCGACCCCGTGGGGAGTTGCGAAGTACGTGGTGAAATGGGGCTCGTGCTCCGCAACCGGGAGCATTTGGAAGATCCCTCCGCCGTCGTTGTCGATCACGACGAACACGACCGAGGCGTCCGCCTCGCGACTCCAGAGCAGGCCGTTGCGGTCGTGAAAGAAGGCGACGTCGCCGATCAGGCAGACGGTCGGCGCCGGGCTCTGCGATGCGACACCGAACGCGCTCGAAACCACACCGTCGATGCCGCTCGCCCCCCGGTTGGCGAGAACGCGCACGGTGCGCTCGCCCGGCAGCCCGTAGCCGTCCAGATCCCGGATCGGCATCGAGCTGGATACGAAGAGGTTGGCCCCTTCGGGGAGCGCGTCGAGGACCTCGGCGACGACGAGTCCCTCATGAGTGAGGTCACCCGCGCCCGCCTCCGAGTCTACGCCGCCGTGCTCGCCCTCCGGATGGCCTGCGAGCCCGGCGACCGCCACGCGCGCCGCTTCGTCGGCGCGGCCACCTCTCGGACCATGCGGTGGAGCCCTGGCCATCCACATGCTCCGCCAGCCGGAGGAACGCGTCCGTGGGGTCGGCGAGGCCGTAGTGCGTCGCCGAGGCACCGTGGTCCTTCCAGCGCGCGGAATCGTCGATCACCACATGGGTGACGTCGGCGTGGTGGAGCATCCACTGCTGGAGTGCGGCCGAAGTGGGCGACGTCCCGACACGGAGGATCACGTCCGGGCGCAGTGCTTCACGGACCGCTGCGCTCTTCATGAAGAGGTCGTACGCCGCGACCACGTGCGCGCCTGCGGCCGGACCGTATCGGCCACCGGACAGCGGGTCCGCGAGGAGCGGCCACCCGAGCTTGGCCGCGAGTCGCCGGGCAGCAGGTCCGAGCTCGTCCGCGTCCTCGCTGGGGCCGGCCACGATCACACCGCGCACACCGCCGGCGTCCGCCCCCGCATCCGCAGCGGCGGACGCGAGCAGCCGGGCGACCTCCTCGAGCTGCGCATCCCGCAACCGCGGGCGCGCCGTCACGATCTCCACGAACGGAGCGCCATCGCTCCGCCCCGAGCACGCGATGGGATGCTCGGTCGTGAACGTCGACGGCGCCTCCTCGGGCTCGAGCGGCTTGTCGAAGGGCACGTTGACGTGCACGGGTCCCGGGTCGGGCGCGACCGACCCGGCGACGGCACGCGCCGCCACCGTCCGGACGTGGCGCAGTGCCCGGCTGTCGAGCGACGGGAGCCCGAGGTCGAAGGCCAGGCGCGTGAACCCCCCGAAGACGTTCACCTGGTCGATGGCCTGATTGGCGTCGGCATCGCGCAGGCGGTGCGGACGATCAGCGGTGAGGAGCAGAAGGGGCACGCCCGCCTGGCTCGCCTCGACGACGGCGGGCATGAGGTTGGCCACGGCCGTGCCCGAGGTGGTGATCACGGCGGCCGGACGACGGCTCGCCTTGCCCACCCCGAGCGCGAAGAACCCCGCCGAGCGCTCGTCGAGGTGGACGCGGGTACTCAGCCGCTCGTCCTCGGCGGCGGCGAGCACGAGCGGCGTCGATCGCGACCCGGGGGCCACGATGACCTCCCGGACGCCGGCCCGGGCCAGCTCGTCCATGAGGCCACGCGCCCACAGGGTGTTGGCCGCCGCGGACCCGGTCATCCCTCGTCCGACGGATCGCGCAGCGCGGCGGCGACGGCACCGAGGTCGGCACCGCTGCCCCGCAACGCCTCGAGCATGGGCTCGAACTTGATCCCCGTCTCCTCCCACTCCATCGATGGCACGGACCCGTGGACGATGCCGGCCCCAGCGAACAGCCTCCACCCCGAGCCGGTCCCGACCCCGGTACGGAGTGCCGGGGCGAAGACCCCGTTCCCGTCTGCGTCGAACCAGCCGACGGGCCCGGCATACCATCCGCGCTCGAACGGCTCCTCCTCGGCCAGGAAGGTCAGCGCGGCGTCCCGCGGGAGGCCGCACACGGCCGGCGTCGGATGAAGGAGGCGCAGGAGATCGAGCACCCCGACCCCCGCCGGGACCATGGCACGGATCTCGGTCTCGAGGTGCTGAATGCGCGCCAGGGTGAGCACGTGAGGCTGGGGATCGGTCCGGATCTGATGCGCGATGGTGTCGAGTCGAGCAAGCATATCGTCGAGAGCGATCCGTTGCTCCGCCCGGTCCTTGTCGCTGGCGAGCAGCCGGGCGGCCAGCTCCGCCTGCTCGCGGGGGGTCTCGCCTCTCCGGATCGAGCCGGCCACGGCGGTCGCGTGAAAGACACCGTCCCGAAGGGTGGCGACCGTCTCCGGCGCCGCACCCACGATGGCGGCCCCTGGTACCGGCTCGAACAGGAAGACGTGGCTACCCCGGTTCACGTCCCACAAGCGCTCGACCACGAGCGCGGGGTCGAGTCGGCCGTCGAGCTCGACATCCAGGGTCCGCGCCAGCACCGCCTTCTCGATCACACCGCGGTCGATCGCCTCGAGTGACGTCTCCACCGCCCGCTCCCAATTGCTCCGATCAGTGGCCGTGGCCCGACCTCGGACGGTCGAGTGCGGAAGAGGAGCGTCGGAGCGGGTCGCGAGCTCGGCGCGCAGCTCCTCGGCGTAACGGCGCAGTCTGCCGAAGACCGCCTGCTCGTCCTGTACCGAGACGAGCGCGCGCGCGCGCAGCCAAGCGTCGCCCGAGCCGTCCCCTTCGAGCTCGAACACCGGCAGATGGAACAGCCACGCCGGGAACTCGGACCAGACGCCGCACGCCTCGTGGTCGGACCGGAACGACAGGCCCCCGTAGAAGCGTGCCCGTGGCGCGTGGGCCACCCCGGGCGGGAGCAGCGGGTCCAACGCAAGCGCGCGGGCTCCATCGGCCACGACGTCGTACCGGTCGGGCGAGTCTTCGTCCGAGGGGCTCGCCGCACCCTTTGGAGGTGGGCGGAGCTCGGCGGCGGTGCCGCGATGCGCGACCCACCGATCACCGCGTGCCCAGAAGCCACGAGCCGACCCCCCTGCATCACGGAGGAAGGTCTGCGGCCGGAGTCCCGGTGCCGGGATGGTGACGGTCGCGAGGCGTGAACGCTCGGTGGGGTTCAGATGCGCTCCTCGGAGCGGGACTAGCCATCCCCTGCGGACGGCGGGCCGCGCGGAATATATCTGCTCCGAGGCGAAGCGCCCTAGGAGTCGATCAACGCGTCCAGCAGGTCACGAATCCGTCGAGCACGCGTCCGATCGAGGCCGTCGAGGTCCACCAGGTGCTCCACGAGCCCGGCGGCATCACCGTCGAACATCGTCTCGGTGAGATTCCGGATCTTGGAGCGGCGTACCTCACGCCGGCTCACCTTCGCCCGGTACACGTATCGGCGTCCTTCGCGACGGTGCTCCAGGACTTCCTTGCGCTCCAGCCTGGAGAGGATGGTCGAAACCGTCGTGAGCGCCAGCGGACGCTCCGTCGTCACGCGACTCCACACCCCCCGAGCCGTCGCTTCGCCCTCGTCCCAAAGGACGTCGAGCACCTCGAGCTGCAGTCCGGTCAGCGTGGCGGCATCCTGCACGGCTTCCCCTCCTTGATCCCGGTCGCCCGAACCCCTATGACGCCGGCCACCGCCCACGCCGTTGCCCGGCTCGCTCCGCCCCGCGTGGCCGCTATCTTGGTCGCCACGATCGGAGGAGAATCAGATGAAGACGGACCACGGGACCACGACCCGTCTCGCGCACGGCGGGGTCGCGCTCACCCTCGCATTTGCGCTGTCGCTCGCGGCCTGCGCCGGCGGAGACGAGGCGCAGAGCCCGGGCGACGGCGGGGGCTCGACGGCCGAAGGCGCCGCGTTCACGCTGCCGCTCGACACCGACATCCTTCTCGCCACGCTCACGTGGGACGCCGAGGGGATGCCGTCGATCGGCGAGCCGACGAATCTCACGGGGCGTCCCGATTACGACAATCAGCCGCACTTCCTGCCGGACGGCTCGGGGCTCTGGTATACGGCCAACGATCCCCAGAGCGGGCAATCCGACATCTGGCGGTACGACTTCGAGACCGCGAGGGTCACCCGGGTGACGATGAGCAGTCCCGAGAGCGAGTACTCGGCCGCGCCGCTCCCCGACGGAAGCGGGATCTCGACCATCCGGGTGGAGGCCGACTCCGCGCAGCGGCTTTGGCGCTTCGACCCGGACGGCTCGCGTGCGGAAGTCCTACTCGAGGACGTGGCGCCGGTCGGCTACCACGCCTGGGTCGACGAATACACTGTCGTGATGTTCGTGCTCGGCGACCCGCCCACGCTTCAACGCGGTGACCTGCGAACAGGCCGAGCCGAGACCCTAGCGGAGGGCATCGGGCGATCCATTCAGAGAATCCCGCGCTCGTTCGACGTGAGCTACGTACAGCGGAACGAAGACGGGAGCACCACGATCATGCGGCTCCTCGGTGACGGGAGCCCCCCGCAACCGATCATCGACGGCGTGGACGGCGCGGACTTCCACGCCTGGGCTCCGAACGGCACGCTGCTGCAGGCGAATGGCGCGGTAGTGTACGCCATACGACCCGACCGTTCCGAGAGCTGGACGCGGGTGGCGGACTTCGGTGGGCTGGCCGTGACCCTCTCACGGCTCGCCGTCTCGCCGGACGGAAGCCAGATTGCCTTGGTCGCCGAGGTGGCGGCGATCGATCCCTTCTCCGGCGACTGACCTTCACGTCGCAAAGACCGCGGTCCGGAAGAACCATGCAGCGAAGCAGACTCCTTGCCCTGGCGTCGGACGCCATCGCCTCGACCGCCGTGTGGGCCTGCTCGGCGCTCCTCCTCCTCGCCCCCGCGGTCTCGGCCCAGGACGTCTCGACTCGCGTCACCCGACTCGTGCCGAGTGCGGATCGAGTGACCGTCGCGGTCGGCGCGCGGACGCCGTTCAGCGTTCGCGCCGTGGACGCGTCCGGCAGCGACGTGGACGCCTCCATTCGTGTCACCGGCCCGAGGAATGCGATCTCGGTGCGAGACGGCTTCGTGCAAGGGCTGACGCAGGGAGAGTACGAGATCGTCGCTACGCTCGTGGTCGAGGGCGGGTCGACGGCGCCGCCCCTC
>JBDHDM010000094.1:0-11883 GCA_039591515.1 Gemmatimonadota bacterium
AGGTCGACCGAGGCCACAACGGCAAGCGCGGGCGGAGGCTACATGCCCCCGCCCGCGCCTGGACCCACCCGATCGGTACGGCGGGGCCTACTGCACGGCGTTGATCATGTCGAAGATCGGCAGGTACATGGCGACGATCATGCCACCGACGATGACACCGAGCACGACGATCATGATCGGCTCCATGGCGGCGAGGAGCGCCTCGACCGCGGTGTCCACCTCGTCGTCGTAGAAGTCGGCGATCTTGGAGAGCATCTCGTCCAAGCCCCCGGTCTGCTCACCGACGTTGATCATCTGGACGACCATCGGCGGGAAGACGCCAGACTCCTTGAGCGGTCCCGCGATGGTCTCACCGCCTGCGATCGAGGCGCGTGAGCCCATGACCGCATCGTGGATCACCCGGTTTCCTGCCGTCTTGGCCGTGATCTCGAGCCCCTCGAGGATCGACACGCCGGAAGCGACCAACGTCCCCAAGGTCCTCGTGAAGCGCGCCACGGCAGCCTTCCGCTGCAGGTCACCGAGAATGGGCATGGCCAACAGGAAGCGATCGATCAAGAGATGGCCTTGGTCCGTCTGATAGAACTGCCGGATCCCGATGGCCGCCGCGACCAGGCCGACACCACAAGCCCACCACCACGCCTGGAGGAACGCCGACATCCCGATGACGATCTGCGTGGGCAACGGAAGCGGGATCCCCGCGGACTCGAACATCGACTGGAAGGTCGGGATCACGAAGATCAGCAGAATCACGATCGCCGAGGCCGCCACGGTCATGATCACGCCCGGGTAGATCATGGCGCCTTTGATCTTCCGGATGAGCGCGTCGTTCTTCTCCAGGAAGGTCGCCAGACGCAGCAGGATCGTGTCGAGGATACCGCCGGCCTCACCCGCCGCCACCATGTTCACGTAGAGGTCGGTGAAGACCTTGGGGTGCTTACGCATCGCGTCGGCGAGCGTGTGGCCGGACTCCACGTCGTACAGCACGTCCGAGATCGTCTTGCGGAGCGCCTGGTTCTCGGTCTGCTCGGCGAGGATGTCGAGGCTCTGCACGAGCGGCAGCCCCGAGTTGATCATCGTGGCGAACTGTCGCGTGAAGATGACGATGTCGCGCGTGCTCACCCCCGAGCCGAACGAGAGCGTGAGCTCCTTCGGCTTCTCCCGGACGGAGACGGGGATCAGCTTCTGTCGGTGCAGATGAGCGAGGACCTCGTCCTTCGACGGGAGGTCGAGCTCGCCGGTCTGCATGTCGCCACCCGAGGCCGGGCGGGCGCTGTACGAAAAGGTAGGCATAGGGCTCTTTCAGCTCCGTCGCGTTCGGGTCATTCGCCAGGCACGGGCTCGCCAACCGCCCGCAACAGCTCGTTCGGATCCGGGGACCGTTTGACACACTCGTCCAGGGTCACCTCACCCTTGATGTAGAGGATCTGCAGGGCGTCGTTGAGCGTCTGCATCCCGTGCTTCTTCCCCGCCTGCATGAGTGAGTAGATCTGGTGGATCTTCTCGTCTCGGATCACCGCCCGGATGGCCGGGGTGCAGATCATGACCTCGGCGGCCGCCACTCGCCCCTTCCCGCGGGCGCGAGGCAGGAGGGTCTGCGTGATCACACCCTCCAGGACGAACGCGAGCTGCGTACGTACCTGGCCCTGCTGGTGAGAGGGAAAGGCGTCGACGATCCGGTTGATGGACTCCGCCGCGGAGTTCGTATGCAGGGTCGCGAAGACCAGGTGACCGGTCTCGGCGATCGTCAGGGCCGCCGAGATCGTCTCGAGGTCCCGCATCTCACCGACGAGGATGACGTCGGGATCCTGCCGCAGGGCATACTTCAGGGCGGCGCGGAAGCTGTTCGTGTCCGCCCCGACCTCCCGCTGATTGATCATGCACCCCTGGTGGCGGTGGATGAACTCGATCGGGTCCTCGATCGTGATGATGTGGCCTTTCCGCTCCCGATTCACCTTGTCGACCATCGCCGCGAGCGTCGTCGACTTTCCGGAGCCCGTGGGCCCGGTGACGAGGACCAGCCCCCGAGGCCGATCGGCCAGTTGGTTGATCACGGGTGGCATGCCCAGCTTCTCGATCGACACGATCTCGTACGGGATCTGTCGGATCGCCATGGCAACGCAGCCTCGCTGCTTGTACACGTTGCCGCGGAATCGAGACAGGTTCTGCACGCCGAAGGAGAAGTCGAGCTCGTCCTCCGTCTCGAAGCGCTTCTTCTGGTTGTCCGTCAGGATGGAGTAGGCGAGCGACAGCGTGTCCTTCGGTGCCAGGACCTGCTTTGCATTGCTGTCCGTCAGGTCTCCGTCGATCCTCAGCTTGGCCGGATTCCCGACGGTGATGTGTAGATCGGACGCCCCGCGCTGGATCATCTCCTGGAGGAGGACGCGCAAATTGAGCTCTTGCTGTGGAGCCTTCTGTCCCGCCGGTGCGGACGGCTGCGTCATACCCTGCCCTGGTTGTTGTGTCTGAAACGCCGACGTCACTCGGCGACAGTGGTCTCCTTGATGACCTCGTCCAAGCTCGTGACACCCGACTCGACCTTCTTGAGCCCGTCCTCACGAAGTGTGAGCATGCCCTCGGCCGTGGCCAGCTCGCGCAGGCCGTCGGTCCCTGTCTCGTTCATGATCGCCTTGCGGAGCCCCGTGCTCATGATCATGACCTCGTAGAATCCGCAGCGGCCCTTGTAGCCGAGGCCGCCGCACTGATCACACCCCTCTCCTTTGTAGAGGGTCGTCGCATGCACCCAATCCAGGTCGACCTTCGCGGACTTGAGATACTCTTCCTGGTAGGTCGCCTCGACCTTGCAGTTGGTGCAGATCCGGCGGGCGAGACGCTGAGCTGAGACGAGGTTGAGGGCCGACGCGACGTTGAACGGCTCGAGACCCATGTCCAATAGACGCGTGATGGTGCCGGGGCAGTCGTTGGTGTGCAGGGTCGAGAGCACCAAGTGCCCCGTGAGCGCGGCCTTGATCGCGATTCCGCCGGTCGACAGGTCGCGAACCTCACCGACCATGATGATGTTCGGGTCCTGGCGGAGAAAGGCCTTCAGGGCCGCGGCGAAATCGAGTCCGATCTCGGCACGGACCAGCACCTGGTTGATCCCATGGATGTTGTACTCCACGGGATCCTCGGCCGTCATGATGTTCGTGTCGATCGTGTTGATCTGAGAGAGAGCCGAGTACAGCGTCGTCGTCTTTCCCGAGCCCGTCGGTCCGGTCACCAGGACCATCCCGTAGGGTCGCGAGATCGCCCACATGAAGTCCTGCTCGGCCTTCCTCTCGAAGCCGAACTTCGTGAGGTCGAAGGTCAGGTTCCCCTTGTCGAGGATACGGAGCACGATCTTCTCGCCGAAGATCACCGGCAAGGTGGAAACACGGAAATCCACCACCTTGTTCTTCATCTTCAGCTTGATGCGCCCATCCTGCGGGATACGACGCTCCGCGATGTTCAGGTCCGCGAGAATCTTGATCCGGGAGGTCAGAGCGGCCCGCATCTTCATGGGCGGCTTCATGACTTCCTGGAGCGCGCCGTCGATACGGTACCGGACCCGCATCTCCTTTTCGTACGGCTCGATGTGGATGTCGGACACGCCCTTCATGACGGCGTCCGTGAGCAGCCCGTTGATGAACTTCACGACCGGCGCAGAGTCGACCGCGGCCGCCAATGCCGAGAAGTCTTCCTCCTCGTCATCCTCGATCACCTCGACGTCGTCGAATTCGTCCCAGTCGTCCGGCATGGCGGCCGACGGATCGTCGGGCGCGCCGTAGTACTTCTCGAGGTGCTTCTGCAGCGTGTACTCGCCGACGATGACGGGCTCGATCTCGAGACGAGTGATGAACTTCAGCGCGTCGATCGCGGAGAAGTCCGTCGGATTCGTCATCGCGACGGTGAGCATTCGGCCCACCCGACGAAGCGGGAGGACCAGGTGCTTTCTGGCGACGTCCGCGGGCACGAGCTTGATGATCTTCGAGTCGACCTCGACCTTGGCGAGGTCGACGGCCGGCACGCGGTACTGCTTCGCGAGCATCCGCGTCAGCTCTTCCTCCGCGACGAAGCCGAGCTGGACGAGCGCGTAGCCGATACGATGTCCCGAGCTCCTGGCCTCGGCCAGCCCTTCCTGGAGTTGCTGCCCCGTGATGAGGCCTTCCTTCACGAACAGGTCCCCGAGTCGAATCTCTTGAGCCACCTTGGCTGCCATCCACTCCAGTCCTGTGGGGGTGCTCGAGACCGCGGTCGGCCGCGCTGGGTTACAGAATACCGGTTCCGGGCGCGTGGTTACAAGCTTGATCTTCGGCGCCATTCAACGGGAATAACGTCGCCGTAACGCCGGCGGTCACGGATGTCTCGAACGGACCGTCGCAACCCCCCGGAGACGGTCGATCGTGGCCGGTCCGATGCCCCGGACCCGGGTGAGATCGTCGAGAGACGAGAACACCCTCTGGCGTCGCTCTGCGACGATACGGCCCGCGATGACCGGGCCGATTCCGGAGAGCCGGACCAGCTGGGAGGAGTCTGCACGGTTCACGTCGACCAAGGTCTGCGACGCGCGTCTTCGACCGAACGCAGGCGCCGGAGAGCTGAAGTCGAGACTCGTTCGCAGGCGCTCGACCAGCGCCGGACCCACGCCACGGACCGCCGAGAGATCCTCGGCCCGGGAGAAGGTCATCCCGCTGTCGCGCGCGGCCACGATGGCCTGGGCCGTTGCGGGACCGACGCCTGGAAGGCGATCGAGCTCCACCTCGGAGGCGCGATTGGGGTCGATCGTCTCGCCCTCCGCCAGGGGCTGCGTTCGCACACCCTCCTCATCGGCCGCGGCGCGCGTGTCCAGCGCGTGGCGCTCTGCCACGTCCTCCTGGGCCCCGTCGGCCGTAGGCGGCGGACGCGACGCGACCCAGCGGCCGGCGCTGAGGACAACGAGGACCGCGGTGGCGAGACGAAGCGAGCGAAGCTCGAGCTCGGACATGGCGAAGCCTCGTGCCTTCTCCGGGGCGGCACCATGTCGCCGCGGGGCGGGTTCCGACCGTCGGAACGGCTTCGGTCAGCTCCCGCCGAGGGGCAGACCGCCGGCCCCGAAGTCGAGCTGGCCGAAGAGTCCGACCTGGAACTGTGTCGACCCTGTGCGCTGACCGACGAAGGACTTCCGATCGTCGTAGCTGAGCTGGAGGCCGAACTCGAAACCGCCGACAGCCGTGTCGAGCGACAGCGACACCGTCTTGATGACCTGGTCGAGAAAGGGCACGCACTCGGCGTCGGTCACCGCCGTAATCCTGCAGTTGCGCTCGGATCGGTAGGCGCCGATCAGAGAGAGCCGTACGGGGCGATCGAGGCCGCGAGCGATGACGCTGGGTGGCAGGAGCTGCGCACTCAGAGAAAGTCGATGGCTCCAGAGCTCCCTGTCCGTGTCCCCGGTCGGATCCGACCCCTGGCCCTCCCGGTAGGCGCCCCGGTACGTCGTGACGAGGGTGCGCAGCCATTGGATCGACACGTCCAGGGGAACCTGCGTGTCCTCGTCGAAGCGGGTCTGGAGTGCACGACCCCCGAACTCGATCTCTCTCTGGGTCCGAACGACGCCGGACGTGAAATTGACGGTCTGAATCCCGGTGTAGGACGGCAGTCGAATCGTCGGGAGGCTCACCTGCACGTCCGGCCAGGTCTGGAGCCGAGTCCGCCGGTCGCTTCGGAGGTCCAGCGTCTTGGCGTCGGTCCATAGGTACCCGATCTGGATCCCGGCACCGGCAGGGAGGGTGAGGCCGGAGCCGGCGCGCCAGCTCACCCGATCGGTGAGCGTCGCCGCCGTGTCGGCATCGACGAATCGGTACGTGTCCACCCCGCCGAAGCCGAGTTGGTAGTCGAACCGGGGATCGACCGGATCGCGGTTGAATCGCGATGAGATTCCGTCGCGATACGACACCGTGACGGGGCGTACGGCTCCGATGATGGACCGCATCTGCGCGACCCCTGCGCTCTCGGCATCGTCACCGGGCCCGAGGATCGCGTTCGCCAGCACGATTGGATTCAGACCCAGGGTCAATCCCCAGTCGCGCTGCCCCCGAGCGTTTCGCGTGAGCGCCTTCGCGGTGTCGGCCCCTTCGACCATCTCGGTCACGAAGTTCGTGTTGCGATCCGTCTGGTAGAGCGTCGACCAGTCGAAGTCGTTCCGAAGCCACGGGACGATCGAGGGTCGATAGCCGAGGCTCGTGCGCAGCGACCGGTTCGTCTCCCATCCCCAGTCGATGCCCAGTGCGCGAGCTCGCTGCGCCTCAATCAGCCCCTGAACCTCCTCGTCGGCGCTCGCCTTGTAGGGAGGGAGCAGGTCTCGGACGCTCAAGAGGGCCAGATCGGCGGTGAGCGGCGTGAACGGTCGGAATCGGACGTCCCCGGCGAGTTGGACGAACTCGCGGGGCCGGCGCGTCGCGATGGGCGCCGCACCACCCTCGAGGACGATGATCTCCTCGTAGCGGAGCACGTCGCTCTCCTGCTGGAAGTACGAACCACCCAGCGAGACGCGCTCGGGCGTGAGCCGGAGCCGGGCGTCGGCGACGTCGTCCTCGAGGAACCCCGGGAGAAGGGCCCGCACGGCGCCTCTCATGAAGCCCGGCATCAAGGCCACGTCACGGGACTCGGGGTCCCGAGACCACCCGACCCCGGCGTCCACCGTGCGAGACGCATCCTCGGTGGTCACGGTCGAGCCCGAAGCGCGCGCGTACGAGGCACGCGCGTCGAGTCCGTCGACGAGGAAGCCGACCACCGGGTTCGGGGCGGGCGTGCGCTTCCGCATCGCCACGCTCACGCGGTTCTGCGTCGCCTCCGTCTCGCGGAGATTCTCGATCTGGTCTGCCCTGACATCGGAGTTGGCCAGCAGCACGGGCTCCTGTCGAGCGCGGGTGTGCTCGTACGAGATCGGCAGATCGAGCCCCCACGCGCTCGGGAGCCAGCGGTCCGCGGCGAGGGAGGTGAAGACGTTCAGGGTCCGGTCACCCTGGTACGTGGCCCGGTCCTGGAGCTGGCGGAAGAACGCGCCACGATTCGTGAGGTTGACTCTCGCGGTCAGGACCCCCGCCCCGTCGAGCTCCGCGTTCACCGATCCCGCGAGCCCGGCATCGCGGATCGGGTTCGCCAAACGGAGCTCGTTGATCCACACTTCCCCCTCGAGGGGAAGTCCCGACTCGTTCCAGACACCCATCGAGAGCTCTCGAACCGCGGCGAGGTTCGGCGCCCGCCCCCGGTCGGCCAGGACAACCGCGTAGGTCGAGTCCGCGGACCACACGGTGACCGGAGGGTCGCCTGGCCCTGGTGGCGCGAACGAGAGCTGCTCCTCGGCTTCCCGGCGGAGATCCACCCACTCGCCGAAATCGATCACCACTTCGGGCTGCCAATCGGCGGCCGTCAGCCCCGAGCTCACCGGGGGATTCAGGGGGGTGCGGTAGAGATAGAAGTTCTCGGCATCCGTGCCGACCTTGAAGAAGAAGCGGTTCGGTCGAGTCGGGCCGAAGTCCCCGGACCGCGCCACGACCCAGAGGCGAGCCTCACGGTATTGGAGGAAGTCGCGTGGCCGTTGAGGAAAGCGGAAGTACACCTCGGCGCGTGACCCGTCCGGGACGGCCTCGAAGGCCACGCCCAGGGACTTCTCGTTGAACTCGATCCCCTGCCCCGCAAAGGACTGGGTGGGATCGGCGAGCTCCTCGAGAACGCCCGGAGGCGACACGTAGTCGTCCCCCACCGTGATCTTGGAGACGGTCGATACCTCGACGGAGCCCGACCCGCTCAGGGTGTCGCCGACGATGCCGGTCAGGACGCCCTCCCCCGCTCGTTTCAACCACCGGGAGCCCACGAGCCTCATCCGCGCGAGCTGCACGGAGCCCGACGCGCCCGTCGTGATGACACGGAGGTGGCGCACGGCGCGGAGATCTGCTTCGGTGATCGGACCGCCGATCTCGACCGCGCCCGCGCCCCGGATCGGCACGCGGTAGAGCTGGAAGTCGGTCCCGGTCTCGTTGCGCGTCCGCTCCAGGTAGGGCGAGGTACCATCGAGCGTGATGACGTAGCGCAGGTGTCGCTCCGGTGTGTCGAGGTTTCCGTCCGAGTCCAGATCTTCGCTGTCGGGACGGCCGTTCCCTGCCGTGCACACGGCCCGTTCGTCCCCGATGGGGAAGATCTTGCCCGGTTGGGAGCGGCACTCCTCGGCCCACACCCCCAGCTCGTCGCGAGCATCGTTCCAGATCTCTCCAAGACGGGGATCGGCTTCCTGGTCGAGTCGACCCAGCCCCCACCCCCGCCCGTCCGGGCGGACGCCGCTCGTGTTCCCGTCGGCGTCCACGAAGAACGCGTCCTCGCTGACCGTCCCCACGTCCACGAGAAGCGTGATCGACGCCGATCCGGCCACGTAGAACTCGAGGAACTCCGTCTTCGTCATGTCGAGCCCGTTCGTCGAGAGCGTCGTCATCGTCGAGCGCCACGCGGCTCCACCGGTCGGGCTGGTGCCCAGCGTCAGAAGCAGTCCCGGCTCCCTCACCTCCGTGCCCGCCACGCGGATCTGGTTGTCGATGTCGGTGCGAGGGAGCAGCCCCTCGTGGACTCCGACGCTGTCTCCATTCGTGGCCTGGACGATCCAGCGGTCCTGCCACACCAGACCGCCAGCCGTCGTCTCGTCGACGACGGGAGGGAGGATGGACTCGGCTCCGTCACGGGCCTCGGGAGCGCTCGAGAGCTGCCAGCTGCTCGCCGGGAGCGCGACGGGCAGCTCCGCGGCGCCGTCGAAGTCGTCGACGAAGCTACGCCCCTGGGTGTTCGGGTTGGGGAGCGAAACGGCGAGCTCCCCGTCGACGGCGAAGGTCGACGCTCCCGCGAAGTTGAGCCCGGGGACCGACTCGAGGAAGCGATCCATCCAGGCGATCTCCGACCCGTACCGACCACTCAGTCCGCCGACCATCGCGGAGCCGGGCTCCGTGCCCAGGACCGGTCGATTGGCCACCGTCCGCTCTGCCTGATAGAGGCCCAGCAAGTCGAGACCGCCGTTCGTGCCCAGGTCGGCGTGCGTCCGAAAGCCGAGCACCTGAGTCGGGGTCACCTGGAAGAGCGAGCGCTGCTCCCACGTGGCCCGCACGGACGCCTCCGGTATGGCGGCAAAGAGGATCTCGGGCTGGAGCAGCTGCACCTGCCCGACGTCGTAGTCGATCTCGTAGTCGGTGCCACGGGTCAGAAGCCGATCGCCGAGGAAGATGCGCTCGCTCCCGTCCCGGATTCCGAAGGCTCCGAGTGAGAACGACGAGATGAGGCCCTCGGACCGAATCCGATACGACAGGGTCAGGCGGAAACGCCCGGAGTTGTCTCGCTCGAACGGATCCTCCTCGAAGTAGATCCTGGGGTTCGCGTCGTCTCCGAGGATCGCCGCGGTCGCCGACTCGTCGAGTCCGAGCGACGGGACGGGGGGTGGTTCCGCGAAGGGGCGCAGCGTGGGAAAGAAGACGAATGTTCCCTGCACCGGAGGCTGGTCCTGGAAGAGCTCCTCCTCCCCCGCGTAGAGAAAGGAGGGGTCGAGGCGGTCGACGGGCGCCTCCTCGTCCAGCCCGAAGAGGCGGAGGAAGGTGACATCCTCCCCGGAGGGCCGACGCTTGAACGTGCGACCGGCGGACAGCTCTCCGAGCGAGACGGTCAGCTCCACCGAGGCCGGCTCCACGTCGGGTGACCCGGACACTCGGTAGACCTGGTGCATCTCCAGATCCCAGGTCGGCCGTCCCGGCTGATGATTCGCGCCGGAAGCCTTGAGGAGCCTCAGCTCCGGCCGCCCACCGCTGTTGTAGAGGATCTCCGGGTTGTAGTCACCGATGGTGTCGCCGACAGCCGTGATGTACGTGACCGCCAGCATCTCGTCACGGCTCACCGGCTGGCGCAACGCCAACCAGAGACCGCTCGGATGCACGAAGAAGTCGACCCCCTCCTGCAGGTTGCGGAACCAACCCGACTCCCGGATCTGACCGCCGGGCCCGTCCGCCACGGCGTCGGCCTGGATGAAGCCCTGCACCTGCTGGCGGAACACGGGATCGTCCTCGAAGCGGTAGAGCTGAATCGGCTGAGCGCCCGGCGCGATGGCGGCGGAAGCGGAGGCCGGATCGAGCTCCAGCGCATCGATGTGTGGGTATCGGACGATCTGCGTGGGATCGACGAGGAAGAAGAACTGTCCTCGGACGTAATCGGCGTCGTCGAGAACGAGGGTGTCCTCCTGGACGAAGGCACGCTGGTCGCCCAGCCCGGAGAGCTGGAACACCCTGGTGTTGAGATCGCCACGCTGCTGGGCCCAGACGGTCTGAAAGTCGAGGGGCCCGACCTGGCCCTCCGCCTGGAAGCCGAAGTTGCCCGCCGGAATGCCTTCGGTGAGGAAGCGCGACTGCGGGAGATTGAACGTGACGTCACCCACCTCCAAGCGCCGCAATGCGTCGTCCTCTCCCCCTTCGTAGAAGAAGTTGATCCGATTGGCGGCGTCGAACTCCCGAGACTGGTCGAAGTCCACGTCGACGCGCACGCGGTCAAGGATGGACCCGTTGACGACGACGCCGAATTGCAGGTCGGGCCGCAGCTGGGGCACGAGAGAAGGGTTGCACCCGACCCCGAACTGCGCGTCGCACGGCTCGAAGCGGGTCCAGTCCCCACCCAGCTCCATGCGACTCCGCACGCGGAGCTCGAGGTCGGCGTAGTCGGTCACGAGACGACCCCCCTCCCGATCGGTCACAGAGGCCACCCGGGGCCGCGGCCCCGGGGGTAGGAAGAGCGCGGATCCCGACCTCCCGAAACGGGTCACGCGCTGCCGCAGCGTGACCTCCGTGAGCGCGTCCACGCCGAGAGCGTAGCGAGTGCGAAGGCCCGTTGGCGCGACGGGGCGCGGGATTCCGTCGGGTACCCGGATCCGGCGGAGCCCGAGCGTCACGTATTGTCCGTCGTCGCCCCCCGTGAGCCCACTGCGGACCGTCGCGGGTGGCCGGTCGAGATCCGGCCGGAGGATCGTGTCGGCGACCAGCTCTCGCCCCCCCCCGGGGGCGTCAGCGACCCTCTCCTCGACGCCCGACGGGCCGGGGCCGGAGACCGACGCCAGCAGGGCGACGAGGAGTGACACGAGGGACGAGATCACGCGGAGAGGCGGCGGTGGTAGGGGAGCATGGCGACTGCCCACGATACGGGGTGGGCGGCGCGAGCGAACGTAGCCACCTTACGCGGTGTAGGGACTGCCCGAACACGATGGCTCCTCTCACTTCCGGGACCGAGCGCCGCCATGCGAAAGGGAGTTCTCGCCCGATACCTCATACGGGCCCACGTGGGCCCGTTCCTGTTCGCACTCACGGCGATCACCGGTCTGATCTTCGTGAACGCCGTGGCGCAGCGTGTGGATTCCCTGGTCGGCAAAGGGCTTCCCTGGCAGGTCATCGTGGAGTTCCTGGTCCTGTCTCTACCTCATACGATCGCGCTGTCCCTCCCCATGTCCGTGTTGGTGGCGGTCCTGTTCGCGTTCAGCGAGATGGCGACCTCCAACGAGATCACGGCCATGTCCGCGGGCGGCGTCCGACCGGGCCGGATGATGTTCCCCGTGGTCGGGCTGGGGATCATCGGCACACTGGTGATGCTCTTCTTCAACGACACCGTTCTCCCGGAGTCGAACCACGCGCTAAAGAACCTCCTGCTCGACATCGGTCGCAAGAGCCCGACCCTGGAGCTCCGCGAACAGGTCGTCAACGAGCTCCGAGCGGGCGAGGGGCTCAATCGGTACTTCCTCACTGCCGACCGGATCGATCACGAGTCCAACCACATGGAGAACGTGACGATCTTCGACTCCAACGACCCGATGCGGCAACGCACGACGTACGCCCGGGCCGGGGAGATGGCCTTCAACGCCGCGCG
>JBDHDM010000095.1:0-11869 GCA_039591515.1 Gemmatimonadota bacterium
CGGGTCAGTCGCCCCAGCGAGTGGTGGAGATCGATCCAGGCCGACATCCCGTCGGCGGCGTCCAGGCGCCGGCTCGGCGGGCGGAGCTCGACCGATACGAGAGGACCTGGTGCTCCAAGCACGTCGAGAAGGAGTGTCACGGTTCCGCACCCACCAGGGCTTCCACAGCGCTCCACTCCGTAGGGAGGTCGGCCGTGAGCAACTCGTGACCCTGGTCCGTCACGACGACGTCGTCCTCGATCCGCACCCCAATTCCTTCGAATCCCGGAGCGATTTGGCCCTGCCCTCCCGCGGCGAAGTAGAGGCCCGGCTCGACGGTGAGCACCATTCCGGTCTCCAATGCGCGTGATACATCCGCTCGGGCGTAGTCGCCGGGATCGTGCACATCGAGGCCCAGCCAATGCGAGGTCTGGTGTGGGAAGAACGGTTTGTACGCAGTCTGCTCGAGCAGGCCGTCGATCTCCCCGCGGAGCACGCCCAGGTCGACGAGTCCTCCCACGATGGTGCGGGCGGTCGCGAGGTGGACGTCCGCGACCGTGGCTCCGGGCCGGACCGCACCGACCCCCGCCCGACGGGCCGCGTCGACCAGCTGGTACACGTCTCGCTGGCGCGGCGTGAAGCGGCCCGAGGCGGGATAGGTACGGGTCACGTCGCCGTGATAGAAGCCGACCTCGGCGCCCGCATCCACCAGGACGAGGCCCTCGTCCGGGACCCGATCCGTGTTGTCCACGTAATGCAGAACACACGCGTTGGGGCCGCTCCCCACGATGGTGTCGAACCCGGGGCGCGTCGCACCTGCCGATCGGAAGGACGCCTCGATGGCGGCTTCGATCTCCCATTCCCCCGCGCCAGGGGCGATCCGCGATGCTCCCGCTCGATGGCCCTCGACCGTGACGTCGCAGGCACGCCGGATGGCGGAGAGCTCGGCGGGGTCCTTCACGAGCCGAAGGTCGTCGAGCGTTTCGCCCGGGTCGACGATCCCGCGCGGACCGGTGCCCGTGCGCGGACCACGGGCACGAGCGCGCGCCAGCGCGCCGCGAACGACGTGCTCCAGATCGCCTCCCGCGCCCAGCCGGTAGTGGATGCGATCCACCCCCACGAGGAGATCCGCGAGGCGAGGCACGAGCTCGTCCAGCGCGTGGGCCTCGTCTGCACCGGCTTCGTCCCCGGCGGCCTCGGGGCCCAGCCGCGGACCGGCCCAGAGCTCCCCTTCGGGGTCGCGCTCTCGCGCGAAGACCACGAACCGCGGATCTCGGCCACCGACGAGGACAGCGACCGTGCCCGGCTCGCTGAGGCCGGTGACCCAGTACAGCTCCCGATCCGGGACGTAGTCGCGCTCGGTGTCTCGGGAAGAGTACTGGACCGGCGCGGCAGGGAGCAGGAGGGCGCCGTCACCGAGGCGGTCGAAGACGGCTGTCCTGCGAGCCGCGAAGTCGGGAGTCGGAGGGCCCGACGACTCGTTCGTGTTCATGACGGCTAGTGTAGCGAACGCGAACGAGGAGAGGGATAGGCCACCCTCCTCGTGGGGTGTAGAATGAAGGCGCGAAGCTCGAAGCCCGAGTCCGTCTCACCGTCTCGCTTGGACATCTCAGCATGCCCCGTCCCGTCGACCCGAAGCGAACCGCGCTGCCGCTTCTCCTGCTCTGCCTCCTGGGCTCGCCAGCGGCTGGCCAGGAGCCGGACTCCGTCATCGACCTCGAGCCGATCCTGGTACGGGTCCTGGCGAGCTCGATCGAGACGGGTGCTCCCTATCCGGTGTCCGTGGTCACCGGCTCCCAACTGACCCGAGGCACGGTATCGACCTTCATCGAGGAGGCCGTGCGCGCGGTCCCCGGCGTGCAGGTACACAACCGGTTCAACCTCGCACAGGGCGAGCGGATCGCCATCCGGGGCTTCGGACCCCGGGCTCAGTTCGGTGTGCGCGGCGTGCGCGTCCTGGTCGACGGCATCCCGGCCACGCTGCCCGATGGACAGTCGACCCTCGACCACCTCGACCTCGCGGGCCTCGGGCGGGTCGAGGCCCTGCGCGGCCCGAACGCGACCCTGTACGGGAACGCCGCCGGTGGCGTCCTGCACTTCCGGACGGTCGACCCGGCGGCCACACCGGCCACCGTCCGGGTTCGCTGGACAGGCGGGACGCTGGGCAGCTCGCGCGGCTCCGCAACCGGCTCCGAGACGTCACACGGGATGTGGGCATTGGAGGCGAACGCGACCGGGACGGTCGGCTCCGTGGGGTACCGTGCCGGGGTGACCCGGACCGACTTCGACGGGTTCCGGCGCAACCCCGTGGCAGACGACGGATCGCCCTATGGCGCCGGAACGAGGACCAACTTCAACAGCACCGTGGCGCTGCCCCTCGGGAACGGAACGCTCCGCCTCGTGGCCAACGCCGTCGACCTCGACGCGGAGAATCCCGGCTCGTTGCCGCAGGACGGCCTGGATGAAGGAGATCGGGCCGCCTGGGGCTTCAACGTTGCGAGCGCGACGGGCAAGGAAATGCAGCAGGGCCAGCTCGGAGCCTCGTGGGACGGGCGGCTGGGCGGCACGAGCGCCGAGTTCGCGCTGTGGGGCATCGGCCGCGACCTCTACAACCCGATTCCGGGCCGGATCATCGATCTGGGCCGCGCCGCGGGTGGCGCCCGGGCGCTCTTCACCGGCTCGACGCCGCTCGGCGACGGCGCCGCCATCGGCTGGGGAGCGGGGCTCGAGGCCGAGCTGCAGAACGACGATCGGCTCAACTTCGAGAACGACGGTGGCGACGCGGGGCCGTTGACGCTCGACCAGAACGAGCGCGTGCGCGGAACCGGGTTCTTCGTCCAAGGCCGCCTGGACGCGGCAGACCAGGTCTCCGTGCTGATCGGGGGGAGATACGACCGGGTCAACTTCTCCGTCGACGACAACTACCTCGTCGGCGGAGACCCCGACGACTCCGGCGAGCGCACCATGGACGCGTTCAGCCCGTCCATGGGTCTGGTGATCGCCGCTACACAGACCGTGGAGCTCTACGGCTCGCTCGGGCGCTCGTTCGAGACGCCGACGACCACGGAGCTGGCCAATCGGCCCGACGGTCCCGGGGGCTTCAACCCCAATCTCGAGCCCCAGACGGGGGTCACGATCGAAGGTGGCGTTCGAGCGACGTTTTCGGAGAGCGTGCGTCTGGAGGGCTCCATCTTCCGCACCAAGCTCGAGAATCAGCTCGTTCCGTTCGAGGTCCCGATCAGCCCGGGCGAGCCCGAGCGGACCTTCTACCGGAACGCCGGACGCTCGAAGCACACGGGCTGGGAGCTGTCAGCCGACTGGGTAGTCGTGCCCGGTCTCTCGACCCGCCTCGCCTATACGCGCGTCGACGCCGTCTTCACCGAGTACGTGGTCGACGGCAACGATTACTCCGGGAACAAGGTCCCCGGCCTGGCGCCGAACCGCGTCGACGGCCTGGTCGCCGTCGAGCGAGGGGTCGTATTCGGTGAGGTGCGGGGCCTGTGGCAGGATGACGTGCCCGTCGACGACGCGGGGACCACGAGCGCCGAAAGCTATGTACTGGTCGACGCGCGTGTGGGCCTGCGAGACGTCCGCTTCGGTCGTTTCGGTATCGAACCCTTCGTCGGCGTAGCGAACCTCCTGGACGAGACGTACGTGGCGTCGGTGATTCCCAACGCCTTCGGGAGCCGCTACTTCGAGCCGGGTCCGCCGCGGACGTATCGGCTCGGCATCGGAGTGGTCTGGGGCGGCTAACAGGCCGAAGGGGAGCCCAGGAGCGCGAGTGCGTTCACAACCGGTCGCTCGCCGCCGACATCCGAAGGTCGGCTCACCCGCCGGTTGCCCACGACCAGCACCGACGATCCGCCGCCGTCGAGGTTGAGCGCCTCCTCGGCGCCGAGCGACTCGAGGAGCTCGGCGAGCTCGGGGAGAGACATGCCCGACGAATGCGGCGCCTGTCGACCGTCGACCACGACGAGCCAGACGACGTCGCGATCGATGTCGTAGCCCACGGCAGTCCTCGGATGCCGGGCCGCCGCGAAGCCCGGACGCTCCCCGACCTCGAGATCACCCACCCGCCTTCCTCCGTCGAGCAGATCCGGAAAGCCCCCCACCGCCTCGGTCACCCCGTCGCCGGTCCGCTCGTCGACACGCCAACCGACGTGGACGCCCCCCCCGTCGACCCGTGCGGACCCGATCCACGGGGAAGCGCCGGGGCGCCACGCGAAGGTCGGGCGCTCGGCACGCGCCGAGACCTCCCCGTCGACGATCTCCACCCCGAGGGCACGTCCGTCGGCGGTGAAGAAGTCCGCGTTCACCGCAGACAGGACCCGGGCAGGCGACCGTCGTACCATCCCGGTGACCGTCTCGTGACCGGTCCCGCCGGTCTCACGATCCGCGGCTCGAAGCACGTCGAACGTGAGCTCACACCGACCTTCCAGCCGCACCTGGATCAGGTGCACCGCCCACGGCCCTCTGGGAGACCAGAGGTAGTGGTAGGCGACACCGGGGTGTAGGACGGTCAGGTCGGCGCTGTCCGGCTCGAGGAAGTGACGCGTCGGCTCCGGAAGTGCGAGCTCCAGGACCGGCGGACCGTCCGGAGCGGAGCACCCCGACAGGAGCGGAACCAAGACGGCGCAGATACCGGCGAGCACCGGGGCTCGTCCGCGAAGGCTCGAAGGCCACGCGAGCGTGCCCGGACGAAGCCTCCGGGGACTTCCGAAGGCCGGTCCGGCTGCTATACTCCGGCGGTCCGCGAACCTCTCCGAAGAGACCCCGTGACGCGAGCCGCAGCCGAGCTGGCCCTCCTCCTTTCGCTCCTGCCCGTCGCCCCTGCCGTCGCGCAGATACCGGGGCCGGACGCGGGAGACGGAGTCCGCTTCGGAATCTCGATCGGCGGGATCAGCACGATCGGGCTCACGTTCGAGTTCTTCCGTGACTCGAGAAGCGTGGACCTCGCCGTGGGTACCTGGCGGTTCCGCGACGTCAGCCTCTCCGCTGTCGTGAAACAGTACCTCGGAGCGGGGGCGGCACGGCCGGTCGTGGGGCTCGGGCTCTGGACCGTTGCGGCGAAGCCGGAAGGTGACGAGCGGATCGGGTGGTCCCTCGTCGCCCGCGCGCCGATCGGAGTCGACTGGGAAGTGTCCGACCCCCATGGATTCGGCTTCTTCCTCAATGTGAACCGCGGCCTCTGGGTCCGTCGTTCCGACCCGGGTGACACCTCGCCGCTGAACGAGCGTCTCGTGCCCTTGCCGGAGATCTACTACCGCTACGCGCGCTGACGGAGCGGCCACCGGAGACGGACCGGGCTGGGATGACGGAACGCCATCGGCCGCGGGAGCGGCCGAGCGTGGGGCCTCACCCGAGGAAGCCCCCGTCACCAATCGCCGGACGGCTCGTCCCAACTCTCGGACCAGAAACGCTCTTCCTCGTCGTCGATGGTCTCGAGGTCGAGGGGCTCGTCGTCATCCAAGAGAACCTGCCCTTGCTCGATGATCTGCTCGATGAGCTCGTCGTCGACCAGGGGCACCCGCACGTACGCGGAGCGCCGTCGCACGTGGAGCGTCACCCCGGCGGCGACGACCAAGAGGGCGAACCCCGCCCCGAACACGAACCAGAACAAGGCGATCACAGTCAGTCGATGGGCGTCATGCCCACATACTTCAGCCCGCTGCCCGTATTGAACAGGACCACCTCGTCATCCTGGGAGATGTGGCCTCCCTCCATGAGCATGGGCACCGCTGCCGCCACCGCGCCTCCCTCGGGGGCCGCGAAGATTCCCGTGTCCGCACCGAGCTTCGCCACCCACTCGGCCATGAGATGGTCCGGCACCGCGACCGCCCCCCCACCCGACGCCCTCAATGCGTCGAGAATGAGGAAGTCGCCGACCGCCCCGGGGACCCGCAACCCCGAGGCGTAGGTCGCGGCACCCTCCCAGACTTCGGCATGGTCGGCGCCCGACTCCCAGGCGCGCACCATGGGGGCACACCCCGCCGCCTGCACGGAGAACATCTTCGGACGCTCCGAGCCGATCCACCCCAGCTGCTCCATTTCGTCGAACGCCTTCCACATACCGATGAGCCCCGTGCCCCCACCCGTAGGGTACACGATCGCGTCGGGCAGGCGGCCTTCCAGCTGCTCCACGAGCTCGTACCCCATCGTCTTCTTCCCCTCTACGCGATACGGCTCTTTCAAGGTGGAGAGGTCGAACCATCCCTTCTGTTCGACCCCCTTCTTCACCACGGCCCCGCAATCGCTGATCAGGCCGTCGAGCAGCTGAACGTCGGCTCCGAGGGCGTTCATCTCTTCGAGGATGGGCCTCGGTGTGTCCGAAGGGACGACCACGTGCACCGGGAGCCCCGCGGCGGCACCGTACGCAGCCGCTGCGCTGCCCGCGTTTCCGGCCGACGGCAGCGCCACCGCCTCGGCCCCCAGCTCGAGCGCTCGCGACACGGCCAGGCAGAGTCCGCGGGCCTTGAAGCTGCCGGTAGGGTTCTGACCCTCGTCTTTGACCCAGACTCTGCGAACCCCGATGCGTTTCGCGGTTCGCGGTGCGTCGATGAGGGGGGTCCACCCTTCTCCGAGCGCGATGCGCGCTCCCGGATTCCGGACGGGTAGGACCTCCGCATAGCGCCAGAGGTCGGCCCGGCGGTTCCGGACGTCGCTCATCGCGAATCGGGGGCGAACCTCGTCGAGATCGTACTTCGCAAAGAGCGGCTTGCCCGCCGACGACAGTCCGATCAGCTGCTCGCTCTCGAAGCGCTCTCCCGTGGCCGTACACTCCAGATGGGTCGCGCCAGGCGCGGGGTGCGAATCGCTCATGTCTCGTGGGCGAGAGTCAGTCGGCGCACCTCCTCGGGCACCGGTCGGCGGAGAAGTATATGAATCCCCGAGCCGAAAAGGACCACTGCGATCGGAAGCAGCCACAACGGTGGCGGCGCACCGGCATCCGAGAAGAGATCCCGGAGCGTCGTCGAGGACGCAACCAGCACGATCGTCCCGTTGTTCACGAGGTGCATGAGCATGCCCACGAAGATCGAGCCTGTCCGCCAGACCGCCCAGGCGACGACCATGCCCAACATGGCCGAGGGAAGAAAGCGAATCACGGTCTCGGTCGACAGATGGAAGGTCCCGAACACCAGACCGTTCAGGACGACCATCCGCCACGGGGTCATGGAACGGGTCCCACCCAGGAGCACCCCGCGGAAGACCATCTCCTCGCACAGCGCCGGCGTGACCGCGAGCATGAGCAACAGCCAGGCCAGCCGGGCCCCGGATTCCGCCGTGATGAAGTCCTGCATCCCCTCCAGGAGCTCCCACGGAATCGGGATCACGAAGGTCTGGAGCCACGAGAGCACCCAGACC
The DNA here is from genome assembly GCA_039591515.1 of Gemmatimonadota bacterium. Classification (GTDB taxonomy): domain Bacteria; phylum Gemmatimonadota; class Gemmatimonadetes; order Longimicrobiales; family Gaopeijiaceae; genus UBA2589. The sequence continues at coordinate 7,342 of JBDHDM010000095.1, forward strand.
ATGGGCATCGCTCCCAAGATCAGCACGAGCCCGCCGACTGCGCCGTTCGCACTGGGTCGGCGGAGGGAAAGCGTGCGAACGGGATCGAAGCCACCGAGGAAGACGAAGGCGAGCGCGGGAAGGAGCAGGACCGCCAGCTGAGAGACGATGACCCCGGGCTCGCCGAGACGGATCTGCATCTGGATTCCCACCCAGAAGAACAGAACCGCCACCAGCGCCACCAGCATCATCGATTGCCCCGGAACCGGCACGTCGGCACCCGGCTTGTTTCCGAAGAGGCGAGCCCAGAGACCCTCTCGGGAAACTTCCGCCGCCTCGTCGCCACCCCCGAAGAGGACGCGCTCGCTCCCGAACGCCCGCGCCGCGAAGGCGAGCGCCAGCGCCGCGTAGATGGTCGTCGAGCCCAGCACCATACAACCCAAGCTGAAGCTCGCCTGCCCGGTCATGAGATCGCGAAAGAGGAACGACACACCGGCCACCGGAAGGAACGCGAGCAAGGGCCCGAAGTCGATCCCGGGAAACGCGGGAAGCATGGCCGGCACGAGCACGCCCATGTACACCGGCGTAAGCGCACTCTGCGCTTCCTTGAACGACGACGAGCCGACGGCGATCCCCAGGAAGATCGCGCCGAAGAGGACGGCGAGGGGCACGAGCGTGAGGAAGATGACCAGCACAGACGTGATCGGCAGGGAAACGACGAGCCCGATCGACGAGGTGAGCTGCAGTGCCCCGGTCTGGAACGTGAGGATCATGCTGGTCAGGTTCAGCGCGGCCGCAGTGATCCCGATCAGCGCGACAGTCACGAACTTGCCGGTCACGATGTCACGCGCCGGAACCGGCGCCGTGAGAAGCGTCTCGAGCGTTCCCCGCTCCTTCTCACCGGCCGCGAGGTCGATGGCCGGGTAGAACGCCCCCAACAGCGTGATGACGACCAGGAGCAGCGGGAGGAACCGCCCGAGCGCGTACCCGCCGACCTCTTCCGGCAGCGCGATGGACGAGTCGTTTACCGCCAGAGGCCTGACGAAGCTCCGCGGTAGCGCCCGCGCCTCGAGCCGCTGGGCCAGGAGCGAGTCCCGCCATTCGGCAACAGCCGAACGTAGCTCCCCCTGTCCGCGCATCGAGCGATCCGACGCCCCGTTGAACAGGAGCGTGACCTCCCGCGTGCCCTCGGCGGCGGGCCCGGTGTTGAGGATGGCGACGGCAGACACCTCGGCGCTGCGAACGGCCGCTTCCGGGTCGGAGTCCAGAGCGACCACCTGCACCGCGGAGTCCGCCTCCAGGATCGCGAGGAACTCCGCGGGGGCCTCGCCGACGACGGCGACCCGCGCCGCCTCGGCCTCGAGGTTGCGGATGCCGAACAAGAAGAGCTGCTCCATCACGATCAAGAGGACCGGATAGAGGAGCACGGGCACCACCACCATCATCAGCAGAGTGCGCCGGTCGCGGAGCGTCTCTCGCAGCTCCTTCGCGCACACGACGCGCCAGACGTTCATCGGAGCGCCTCCAGCGGCTGCGTGATCAGGTGATAGAACGCACGGGCCAGATTCATCTCACCCGTTCGGGCGACGAGTTCCGAAGGAGAGCCTTCGGCGACGAGCCGGCCTCCCCTGAGGACGCCGACGCGGCTCGCGAGCAGATCGACCTCGTACATCTGATGGGTCGAGAAGAGGATCGCCTTTCCCCGGGTGCGCTCCGTGGCGATGAAGTCGTAGATGGTCTGTCCGCTCAGCATGTCGAGGCCGAGGGTCGGCTCATCGAGAATGAGGGCGGGCGGATCGTGGACCAGTGCCCTTGCCAAGGACACGCGCTGACGCTGTCCCGTGGACAGGCGTCCGCACAACCGGTCCGCGAAGTCCCCGATCCCGAAGAGCTCGATCATCTCCTCCACACGCGGACGAAGATCGTGCTTCGGGACACCGTGGAGGCGCCCGAAGTAGCTGATGAGCTCCCGCGCGCTCAATCGCTCGTACAGCCCCATGGAGGCCGCGAGGAATGCGAGCTTCCTGCGTACGGCGACCGGATCATGCCGGACGTCGATTCCGCCCACGCTGGCCGTCCCCTCCGACGGCGCGAGCAGGGTGGCGAGGCAGCGAAGGGCGGTCGTCTTGCCCGCTCCGTTCGGCCCGAGGAGAGCGTACACCTCTCCTTCGGCGATACTGAGCGAGAGGTCACGCACGGCGGTGAGCGGGCCGTAACGCTTGGTGAGGCCGGAGAAGCGGATCATGCGTGTCTGGGTCTCGACCGTCCGGCTGACCACGCGTCGTCGACGGCACGGGACCGGAGATTGGGGGGGCGGATATTCAAAGCTACAACCCGCCCACGCGCGATCGAACACTGTTGTTCCGGGCGTGTAGCCAGCATCGTTCGACGACACCCGTAGTTGCCAGGCAACCCTCCGTCCCCAGCATGGCGTCGAAGGGTCCGGACATGAAGAGCATTCCCCTCGAACAGACCGAAGCGGAGCTGATTCGCCTCGCGGCGGACGGAGACGCGCGAGCGATCCGGTCACTCTACGACCGGTACGCTCCACGCGTGTATGCCGTCGTGCGTCGGATCGCCGGAGACGAGGACCTGGCGCAGGACTTCGCGCAGGAGGCATGGATCCGGGCGATTCGTGCGCTGCCGACGTTCCGCGGCGATTCGCGTTTCTCGACTTGGCTCCATCGTATTGCCGTGAACGCCGCCCTCCAGTCGTTACGGAAGCAGCAGACGCGGCGGAAGCGGGAGACGTCGAAGGAGGCGGATCTGGCCATCGCCCCCAAGACCCAGGACTCGCTGCTGCAGAAGAGGCTGGAGCAAGCCCTGGACGGCCTCCCTGAAGGCATGCGCAGAGTTCTCATCCTCCACGACGTGGAGGGTTACACACACGAAGAGATCGGAGACGTGCTCGGGGTCACCGCCGGGACGTCGAAATCACAGCTGTTCAAGGCTCGGGCCAAGATGCGGGCGATGCTCGTCGGATTGGGTGGCGCGACCAATGAACACGGAGCTGAAGCATGGAGCATCTGAGCCCGGAAGTACTGGGGCGGCTCGTCGACGAGTCGCCGAGCCCGGAAGAACGTACCCATCTCACTGAATGCCGGGCGTGCAGCGCGGAGCTGGCGGCAATGAAGCGCCAGACCCTCGCGCTCGCCGCACTGCCGGAAATCATGCCGCCCCAGGGGGATTGGCGGGTGCTCGAGGCCGGACTCCGGTCCGAGGGCCTCGTGCGGGACCCCGGCATGTTCGAGCGGCTGGGCCTCGCCCGCACGCCGGGTTGGATGAGGGTCGCGGCCGCCGCGATCCTCTTCCTGAGCGGGGCGGGCACCGGGGCGGCGGTCACCGCGAGAGGCGCTGGAGCGTCCGCCGGAGCGCCGTTGACCCTCGATGTCGAATCCGCGGCGTCCGCCGTCCGCTCGGCCGAGGAGGAATACGTCACCGCCGTCACCCGCTATCGTGAGCTCCTCGCCACCGAGGGCGGCGGCGGCGGGACGGACCCCATGAGTCGCTTCGCGGCTCTCGAGCACCTGGTCATGGTGAGTCAGGCCGCGGTTCGCCAGGCGCCCGGTGACCCCTTCCTCAACGGCTTCCTCGCGTCCGCGATGGCGGAGCGGGACGCGGCGGCGCGCATGGTGTCCGCCGGTCAGGACAACTGGTTCTGATGATGCGACTTCGTGCGATCCTTCCGACGCTCGTGCTGTTCGGCGCCGTCGCGTCCGCCGGACCGGCGCACGCACAGCTTCGCACCACGCAGCCGGACGAGAGGGGGTGGATTGGCATCTCCTTCCAGGTGGACACCGACCGTTGGGGCCGCACATCAGCGGTAACGATCACGGATGTGCTCCCGGGCAGCCCCGCCCACGTGGGGGGTGTCCGTCCGGGCGACCGCATCATGGCAATCAACCAGCTCCGGTCTCCCGACGAGCTGTCGGAGCTGAACGAACGACTACGACTGCGGGTCGGGGACACCGTCGTGATGCAGGTGGAGCGGGCCGGCGAGCCTCATCGGCTCCGCCTCCGGGCCACGGCACGACCGGAAGAAGTCGACTTCGGTCGCCGTGTCGAGGTCAGCTACGTCAGTGGCGATCAGGTCGAGACGTGGGTCCGCTCGATGGACTCTTTACGAATCGAGCTGGTACGAGCCGGAGGCCCTCCGATGCGGATCCGGGCCTCGACCGAAGGTGTGGGGGGCGTGACGGTGCTCACCCGGACCCAAACCGTGAGGTCCGTCCAAGCGCCGTTCGAGTTCTTCGTCTTCCGCGGTGAAACCCACGACTCGCTGAAGCGTGAGATGGTCGAGCTGAATCAGCTCATGGCCGAGCTCGAGACGCGGCTCGAGGCCCGAGAGCGTCAGATCCGTCGACGCACGATGAGCGCGGATCCGTTGCACCTCACGCAGGACGACGAGTTCCGCACCATCTCCACCCGAATCGACGACGCCAGCCAACGCCGCCTCCGGCTTCAGGGCGCGATGGCCGACGCGGCGTGGGAGACGGCCGGCCCCGAGTACCGGGCCCGTGCGTCGGGGATCGGCGTCGGCTCCACAGCC
>JBDHDM010000096.1:0-11794 GCA_039591515.1 Gemmatimonadota bacterium
GAGCTGGCCGCGAAGGTGTTGGCGGCCATCCTGGTGCTCTCGACGGTGGCCGTCTTCCTCGTGTCACCCCCTCCCGCGTCCGAGCTCAGCCACCTGTTCATCGTCGAGATTCCCGACGAATCGTGGCTCGTCATCGCGGCCTTCCTGGGCCTGTTGCCGACCGGCATGGACGTCTCGCTCCAGGCATCCGAGTGGGGGAAGGCGAAGAAGAAGGGGATGAGCAAGATCCGGCAGCGGCTGGAGTCGCTGGGGTTGGCGAACCGCTTCGACCCCTTCCAGCCGGATCGTCGGGACCTCGCCGTCGACACCTCCCGCATGCCCCAGGTCGCCCGCGAGTACTGCCACCGCTGGTTTCGGATCGGGATCTGGGATTTTCGTCAGGGGCACGTCGTTTCCTTCGTACTCGCGTGCATCTTCCTGCTCCTGTCCGCGGTCTGGATGTATCCCAGTCCGGTGGAGGGGCGAGACGTCATGGGTGAGATCGCGACGATCTTCACGGCGAGCATCGGCCCCGGCATGATGGGTGTCTTCATGCTGGGCGCGTTCGCGGCAACCTTCTCCACCGCCTTCAACTACTTCGACGGCTGGCCACGAATCGTGGGCGCCTGTTGCCGGAACCTCTTTCGGGGTACCGCCGAGCTGGAAGGGATCGATTCCGACGGGCTCACGGAGGCGCACCGGAAGACGTGGTTCTCCGAGTACAACATCTACCGGGCCACCATGATCTACTCGCTGGTGACCTCGGTCGCGATCGTGGCCGGCCTTCAGCGGCCCGTCTTCCTCGTCCTGGTCGCGTCCGCGCTGGCCTTCTTCATCGCCCCCGTCATCTTCTTCCTGAACTTCTACTACTGCCTCGTCATCATCCCGAAGAGCGAACGGACCTTCTACCCGTCGACCTTCGCCCGATGGTTCGGTTGGGCGAGCCTGTTGGCTTTCACGGCGATGAGCCTCGTCCTGATCTTCTGGCGGATCTGGGTGCCGCTCTTCGGGCCGTAGACGGCCGGATCGCGCTCGAAGGCACACGCCCGGGCGCGATCCGGCGGAGTCGCGAGGTGCGCGCGCCGGGAGGGCACCGCCGCGCTATTCGTAGAGTCCGGCGATCCGGGCCCTCTGCCGAACGAGCGCGAGAACCACGTCGATGGTCGGCGTGGCGACACCCACGAGAGCGCCCATCTCCTGGACCGCGCTCACCAACGCGTCGATCTCCATCGCACGTCCGAGCTCGAGGTCCTGCAGCATCGAGGTCCGGTGCGCGCCGACCGCGGCCGCTCCGTCGATGCGCCTCTCCACGTCTACGGGAAAACGCACGCCGAGCTTCTCACCGATCTCCTGGGCCTCGAGCATCATCGCCTTCGCGACAGCGCGCGTCCCCGCGTCCGTGGCGACGACATCGAGCGTGGCGAGGGTGAGGGCGCTGATGGGGTTGAACGACAGGTTGCCCCACAGCTTGACCCACAGCTCGTCACGCACGCGGCGCACGGGGGCTCGGAAGCCGGCACGAATCAGCGCGTCCGCGAGGGCACGGACGCGAGGCGTCTTTTCACCGTTCGGCTCCCCGAGTGAGAAGCGGTTCCCGTCCAAGTGACGGATGACGCCCGGCTCGACGATCTCCGTCGCCGGGTACACGACGCACCCGATGGCCCGCTGGGGGCCGATCCCCGCCCACTGAACGCCGCCCGGGTCGACGCTCTCGAGCCGCGTCCCCTCCCACGGCCCGCCGAGCTCGTGAAAGTACCACCAGGGCACACCGTTGACCGCGCTCACCACCGCCGTGTCGGGGCCCAGGAGCGGTTGCATGGCGTCCACGATCCGGGGGGCCGAATGCGCCTTGAGCGTGACGATCACGTAGTCCTGCTCGCCGACCTCCGCGGGATCTTCCGTGCACGGGGGGCGGGCGACCCGCTCCTCGCCATCGATCAAGAGCCGCAACCCGTGCGCTCGCATCGCTTCCAGGTGTGGGCCACGCGCGATCAGCGTGACCTCTTCACCGGCGAGGGCGAGCTGGACCCCGAGGTATCCTCCGATGGCCCCTGCCCCGTAGATGCAGATCTTCATAGAGCGGCTCGCTAGACGAGTCCGAGCTGCTCCGCGAGCCCGATGCGTCGGAGCTTGCCGGTCGGTCCCTTGGGGATCTCGTCCAGGACGAGCACGGTCCGGGGCACCTTGAAGGTCGCGAGCCTCTCGGCGGCGAAGGAACGGATCTCGTCGGTCGACGCGTCCACACCCTCGCGCAGCACCACCGCCGCGGCCACTTCCTCACCCAGCTTGTCGTGCGGAAGCGCGAACGTGACCACCTGCTGCACCGCCGGGTGGTCCATGAGCACGAGGTCGACCTCCTTCGGGGAGATCTTCTCGCCGCCTCGGTTGATGATCTCCTTCAACCTGCCCGTGAGGGTGAAGTAGCCGTCTTCGTCCGTCATCCCCTGGTCGCCCGTGCGGAACCAGCCGTGGGTGAAGGCCTTGGCGTTCGCCTCCGGGTTGTTCTCGTAGCCGGGCGTGACGTTGGGTCCGCGGATGACGATCTCGCCCGTCTGGCCGGGCTCGAGGAGGTTGCCCGCGTCGTCCATGACGGCCACTTCGGGGCCGGACGCGCACCCGACCGTGCCCGCCTTGCGCAGCCCCGGCGGGAGCTGGTTGCAGGTCATCTGGTGAGAGGCCTCGGTCATCGCGTACGCCTCCACCACCGGCACGCCGAACGTCTCCTCGAGCGCCGCCAGAACCTGGGGAGGCAGCGAGGACGACGACGATCGGATGAGCCGGAGGTTCGCACGGGCTCGGTCGACGGACTCGGCGTTTCGGGGCGCCCGGGCGAGGATCGCCTGGTGCATCGTCGGCACGGCGGAGTACCAGCTCGGCTCGGCTCGGTCCATCCAGTCGAAGAAGCGCAGCGCGTTGAAGCCGGGCGTGCACACCACGCAGCTCCCGGTGGAGAGCGAGGAGAGCACCGGCGCCATCAACCCGTGGATGTGGAACAGCGGCATCACGTTCAGACAGCGGTCGCCCGGCTCCAGGCGGAGGGTCGTGCGGATGTTCTTGGCCGACGCGCAGACGTTGCGGTGCAGCAGCGGCACGATTTTCGGTCGCGACGTCGTGCCCGAGGTGTGAAGCACCAAGGCCACGTCGTCCGGTTCTGCTGCGCCGGGTGACTCGGGCGGGTCGTGACTTCCCTCTTCCTCTTCCAGCAGCTCGAACACTCCGGCCGGCGCACCGTCGGGGACGTGCAGCCGGAGGATCGCGGCTCCGAGCGCACGGGCCGCTTCGATCGCCTCGGAGTCACTCTCTTCCGCGACGACGAGTGCTTTGGCCCCGAGGTCGCTCAGGTAGAAGTCGTACTCCGCCCGCTTGTACCCCGGGTTGAGGGGCGCAGTGGTGACCCCGCACGCGAGCGAGACGAACGCCGAGGCCATCTCGGGGCCGTTCGGCAGCACGATGGCGACCCGGTCCCCCCGCCCGAGCCCGAGCTCGTTGAGTCGTCGGATCGTGCGATCCACGTGGGCCCGAAGTCCGGCGTAGGGCAGGAAGTCACGGTCGGGGGCCCCGATGGCGGGTGCATCGGCCGCGCCCGTTTCGAGAAGGGCACGGACGGTCCTGGGAAGCTCGGTCATGGAGAGGCGGAGCGGTCTGGGGTGAGAAGCTGGACGCCGGCCGCATGATAGGGTTCGGGCCCGCGCCGCGCGACACGATCCGGCCCTACCCCTGGCCCTCCGCCCCGACCACCTCCAGGAAGCGAGCGCCGTACTTCTCGAGCTTCGTGGGTCCCACGCCCGGCACATCGAGCATCTGACCCTCATCCCGAGGACGGCGCGTGGCGATCTCCATGAGCACCTTGTCGCTGAAGACGATGTAGGCCGGAACGCCCTGCCTATCGGCGAGCTCCTTGCGCAGGCCACGAAGGCGCTCGAAGAGCGGCCGGTCGCCGTCCGCCAGGTGCCGGGAGGGTGCGCGGTCTCGCCGCGATCCCGTCTGCCCGCCCCGAACCGGGCCGAGATCCGCCATCGCCTGGGCCGCCACGTCTCGAATCGCCCGACCTGTGCAGACATCACACGCCGTCCCGCACGAGTCCATCGACTCGTCGAAGTGTCCCAGGATGGCCCGGTGGCGGCACGTGTCACGCTCGACCAGCCGGAAGAGACCGACCGTGGCCTCCCGCTTCGAACGCCGGAGGTCCAGGTCCTCGACGTCGGTCAGGAACCGCTCGTGCAGCTTCACGTCTGCCCACGAGTAGAAGAGGGTGCATTCGCTCGGCATGCCATCCCGCCCGGCGCGACCGATCTCCTGGTACCACGACTCGACGTCCTTCGGCATGTCGCGATGAATGACGAAGCGGACGTTGGACTTGTCGATCCCCATGCCGAAGGCCACGGTCGCGACCACGACGTCGATCTCGTCGCGTCGGAAAGCCTCCTGATTGCGCTGCCGGTCCTCGGCAGGCAGCCCCGCGTGATAGGGAAGCGCCGCGATCCCGTTCGCACGCAGGAAGTCCGCCGTCTGCTCGACCCCCTTCCGGCTGAGGCAGTAGACGATGCCCGAATCGCCCTGATGCCGCCGCACCAGCGCCAGAATTTCGTGGCGGGTGTTGCCCTCCCCCTTCTTTCGACACCCGATGTGCAGGTTCGGTCGGAAGAAAGACCCCTTGAAGCCCGCCGGCTTCGACATCCCGAGCTGTCTGAGGATGTCCCGCGCGACGGGCCGTGTCGCCGTGGCCGTCAGCGCGAGCACGGGAACGTCGAGTCCCTCCTTCAGCCCACGCAGTCGGCGGTACGACGGGCGGAAGTCGTGTCCCCACTGACTGATGCAGTGGGCCTCGTCCACGACCAACAGCGAAATCGGACATCCGCGGACGAATTCGGCCAGCCGTCCATCGAAGGCCTCCGGCGCCAGGTAGACCAGCTCGTAGTCCCCACGGCGGAGGGCGTCGAGCCGCGCGCTCCGCTCCTCCCGATCGAGCGTCGAGTTGATCTCGGCGGCCCGGAAGCCCACCTCCCGTATGGCGTCCACCTGGTCCTTCATGAGGCTGATCAGCGGCGAGATCACGAGCACCGTGCCGTCGAGCAGCCGTGCGGGAAGCTGATAGGTGAGCGACTTGCCGGCCCCCGTCGGCATCACGGCGATGCAGTCGCGGCCCGCGAGCACGGCATCGATGACCTCGAGCTGCCCTGGGCGGAATTCATCGAAGCCGAAGACGTCGCGGAGGACGACGCGCGCGGGATGCGTGGGCAAGACACGGGGACTCGAGTCGCGATGGACGGGAGGAAGGTATCCCCAATCGTGTGCCGGCGGGATGTCCGGCGGGGGCTCCCTGTCGACCCCGAAACACCTCACGGGTCGGCAGGGATCGGTGATCTACCCGATCACCTCGATGATCTGCAGGATCGCCACGAGGTCACCCGCCACCTGGGCGTCCATCACCAGCGGGGTCACCAGGATGCCGAGGACGGCCAACAAGGCCCCCCGAGCGAGCCAATGCGTCCGATTCGATCTCATCGAATCCTCCTCGCGGAGCGGGGTTCCGCGGCTCCTGGGACGAAGCCGACAGTCGAGTCCGTCTCCGCTACTTCACGATGCGCTCCTGGAGCCCGACCGCGCTGTCGGGATCCTCCCTCCACGAGCTGTCGGACGGCTCGGCGCCACGATCGAGCCTCGGCGGTCCGTACCGACGCGATCCGGCCCAGCTCACGCCGCCACATGGAAGGATCGCAGAAAAAACGAAACCGTTGACACCGCTCCACCTTCCGGGATGAATTTCGAGCGAGGGTGGATGTGGACTACTCAATTGGGGGGGTGACGAGATGAATCGACTCGGGTACGCAGCCGCGGTCCTGCTCTTCGCTGTGGGATGGGCGGCGCCGGGCGCCGTGGACGCTCAGATGACGGTCGGGATCGGAGGCGGCATCGTATCGGCGACCTTCGTCGGGGATGACGTCGATGATCTAAATGTCGAATCACGCACCGGATTCTCGTTCGGTGGCTGGCTCTCCGTGCCACTCGGTGACCGCATTGCGATTGTGCCGGGGGCGAGCTACGTGCAGAAGGGCACGAAGGCCGCCATCGGTACGGTCACGGCAACTTTCGAGCTGTCCTACATCGAGATTCCCGTACTCTTCTCGTTCCGGCTGACGCCTGCGGAGAGCTCCACCGGGTTCAACCTCTTCGCCGGTCCTTCCGTAGCGTTCGAGATCGGCTGTTCCTTGAGCGGAGAAGAGGACGGCGTCGAGGTCTCCGTCGACTGTGACGACCCGGATGCCGACGCGGACGAGCGGCAGTCCGTGGACTTCGGCGGCATCGTCGGCGCGGGTGTGACCTTCCCGCTCAACGAGAGACTCGGCCTGAATATCTCTGGCGGCGTGGACCTCGGCCTCCGGACGCTGGACGCCAGCACCGACGAGGACGACATCAAGAACCGCGCGTTCTTCGGCTCCGTCGCCCTGACCTTTCCCGTCGGCGGCTGAAGCCCCGGACGACCCGTGGGGTCAAGGCTGCGCGGGGTCGCTCTCGGCGATCTCGCGCAGCAGCTCCCACGTGTAGATCCCCGTGGAATGTCCATCGCTCCACATGAACTGGAGCGCGTAACGCCCCACGTAGTGGATGGCGGTCGGATAGATGTCCGGCCCGACGTGGGACGCCTGGAGGGTTCGGAGTCCGGTCGTCTCGTCGACGCAACCCGCGCACGGGCACGCCAGGCGGAGGTCCCGTGGGAAGTACTCGGACACGACCGCGTCGGCCCATCGAATCCGTAGCTTCTGTCCGTCTTCGGTGGGCCCGACCTCCTCGGCGATGACACGCGGGTCGCGTTTCATGCCTCGCCCCCGTCACGCCTGGGGACGCCGGCCCGACCCTCGAGCAGCTGAGCAAGACCGCGGAACGCGGCGCCCCGATGACTGCGCGCGTCCTTTTCGTCCGGCGACAGCTCCGCGTAGGTGCGCTGCGAGCCCGGTACGAGCACGTGGGGATCGTACCCGAAGCCGCCGTCACCGCGAGGCTTGTCGACGATCACCCCGGCCGCCTCACCCCTGAAGTAGAGCGGCTCGTGGCCCTCCTGGAGGAAGACCGCAACGCACACGTAGCGGGCGGTCCGCTTCTCGGGCGAGACGCCTGCGAGCCGAGCGACGAGGTGAGCGTTGTTGGCTTCGTCGAGCGCCCTGCCCTCCAGCCCTCGCGCCTCCGTGCCCGCGTCCGGCGCGAACCGCTTGGATCGCACGCCCGGCGCGCCCCCGAGCGCGTCCACCACGATCCCCGAGTCGTCGGCGACGGTCGGTAGCCCCGTCCGGTCGTGGAAATGCCGCGCCTTCGACAGCGCATTCTCCTCGAACGTCTCGTACGGCTCGAGATCGGCCTCGTCCGGCTCCTCCACGAGGCCCGCCTCGTCGAGATCGAGCACGGTCAGGCCCGGCACGGCCGCGAGGATCCTTCGGATCTCCCTCATCTTTCCGCGGCTTCGGGTTGCGATGAGGAGCTTCATGTGGTGGGCGCCGGCATCGTCAGCCCTCGAGCGCCCGCGCCTGCGCGGCGATCAGCGCCTCGATCCCCACCACTCCGAGATCGACGAGCGCGTCGAGCTCCTTGCGCACGAACGGGTGCCCCTCTGCCGTGCCCTGCACCTCCACGAGCCCGCCGCTCTCCGTGCCGACCAGGTTCATGTCCACCTGCGCGCTGGCGTCCTCCCGGTAGTCCAGGTCGAGGCACGGGTCCCCGTCGACGATGCCGACACTCACGGCTGCCACCTGCTCGCGCATCGCGCTCCGCTCCACGAGCCCCTCGTGCAGCATCCACCGCAATGCCAGCTCGAGCGATACGCACGCACCCGTGATCGCGGCGGTGCGTGTCCCCCCGTCGGCCTGCAACACGTCGCAGTCGACGGTCACCGTGTACGGACCCATCGCCCGCATGTCGGTGACGGACCGGAGCGACCGACCGATCAGACGCTGGATCTCCTGCGTGCGGCCCTTGGGCCCGTTACGCTCTCGGTTGTTCCTCGAGTGTGTGGCGCGCGGAAGCATCGCATACTCGGCGGTGACCCATCCCGACCCGCTGCGCTCCCTCCACGGGGGCACACCCTGCACGACGCTCGCCGTGCACAGCACGCGCGTCTCGCCGGTGGCGATCAGGCAGGATCCCTCGGCGTAGGGAGATACCCCCGTCTCGATCGCGATCGGCCTCGCCTGGTCCGGCCGTCGGCCGTCGTGTCGGTCCGCCATGTTTTCTATCCGATTGGATTTCGTGATCTGCCGGACGCGCCCTACGCCCCGACAGGCAGAACAAGCTCATAGCCTCGGGCCTGCATCTCGCGCGCGACGTGCGTACCGAGGGACTCCGGCTCGTCGAGAGGGCCGGTCTTGTCCGAGCGTACGAGTCGCCTTCCGTCCTCGCTGGCCGCAGCCGCCCACAAGCGTATCCAACGGCCGGAAGGCTGCGCGACGCAGCCCAGGGTTCCGTCGGCCCGGGCGTCGAGCGCCTCCAGCAGCGCGAGCTCGGCACGGAGAGCCGTTCGGGTCGGCAGGTGGTCGACAGCGGTCGCCTCCGCGATCGGGTGTCGTGCCACCAGCGCCAGCACACCCTGCCCCGGCTCGGGCAGCCACGCTTTCACCTCCAGCGCCTCGACCGTAGCCTCGACCAGGCCGGCCCGCCGGGCTTCGAGGGCGCTCAAGATCACCGCCCGCAGCTCTGAATCCGCCGTCCCACCGCCGATGGGAACCTCGTCCAGGTGAACCGCCTCCACATCGGGCCGATGCGCGCGGAGAAAGGCGGCTCGGCGAGCTCCCCGGAGGCCCACGCGCGCGCCCGGGGGAAGCTCGTGCAGCGCCTCGGCGCGCCCGGACAGCGTCACCAGGACGTCGCGGACCTCCTCGCGCGGAAGAACGGCGACGGTCGTCAGGTCGTCCGCTGCGCTGTCTCGCAGGGACTGGATCCCGACGAGCGCCAGATCGACCGTTCCCGCCCGGAGCTCACCGAGGGGATCTCGGCCCGGCCCAGCGCCCGCCTCCAGATTCGAGCCGGGAAGGCTGCTCACGAATTCGACGTCGACGCCGGCCCCGAGCAGCCTTTCGAGCACCTCGCTCGTCCGGGCCGCCACATCGGGATGGGTCGACAGCCTCGCCGTCACGGTCTCGCCTTCGTGGCGCCCGACGCCGAGCAGTGGGGCCGCAGGCGCCCGTTCATGGAAGTTAGAGGTAGAAGATGAGGTACGCCGCGAGAAGCAGCGCGACCCACAGCACCATGCTTCCCACCGGCCAGGAGCGAGCGAGCGGACCCATCTCACCGTGGGCTCGATCGACGGCCCCCAGGGAGGCGCGAACCAGCTCCATGACCGACGCTCGTACGTACGCGTCGATCCGTAGCACCACCTCGCCGACCGTACGCACGATCCAGGGACCCAGCCGCCGGTACATGACCTCGGCGTCGATGTGCACGGCCCTCTTCTCGTCCGGGTAAACCCCCGACTTGATCAGCGTCACGAAGCCCAGCGCACCGAACGCGAGGAGCTGCAGCTGGGTCACCACGTGCCGCATGTCGTACGGATGGTAGTCCATCTCGAGCGGCAGCAGCGTGTAGAAGCGCGCCGGGAACAACCCGATCGCGATGCAGAGCACCGCCCCGATCGACATGGCGACCAGCATGTTCTTCGGCGGCTCCTTCGCACGGATGCCGGAGTCGTGCGCGAAGAAGGAGAAGAACGGAATCTTGATGCCGGCGTGCTCGAGCACGCCCGCGGACGCGAAGAGCATGAAGAGCCAGACGACGTAGTGATGCTCCTCGATGGCCGCGACCATGATCATCGACTTGGTCACGAACGCGCTGAAGAGCGGAAACGCCGAGATCGCCGCTGCGCCGACGATGCACAACGTCGCGGTGAAAGGCATCGTCTTGTACAGGCCGCCCAGATCCGTCCCCTTCGTGCGGCCGGTCATCGTCATGACCGCGCCCATCGCCATGAAGAGCAGGCCCTTGAAGATCACGTCGGCGAAGGCGTGGGCCACGGCCCCGTTCACGGCCATGTTCGTGCCGATCCCGATGCCGGCGACCATGAAGCCGATCTGGTTGATCATGGAGTAGCCGAGAACCCGCCGCAGGTCGTTCTCGAGCACCGCATAGAAGATCGGGAAGAACGTCATCGCGGTGCCGATGTAGATCAGCGGCTCGGCGCCCACGAACCCGCGCGCGAGAGCGTACACGGCGACCTTGGTCGTGAACGCGCTCAGGAAGACGGTGCCCGTGGGTGTGCTCTCCGGGTACGCCTCCGTGATCCAGTTGTGCGCCAACGGGAAGCCGGCCTTGATGCCGAACGAGATCAGGAGCACCCACCCGGCCGCACCGGTGCCGTCGAGTCCGACGTGATCGAACGCGATGGTCCCGGTCCCGTGCGCCAGCATCAGTGCCCCGGAGAGGAGGAGCACGCCGGAGACCACGTGAATAATCAGGTAGCGGAAGCCGGTCGCATACGAGCGCTTCGAGTCACGCGCCCAGATCAGGAAGACCGAGGTGACCGCCAGGAGCTCCCAGAAGAAGAAGAGTGTGAGGAAGTCACCCGCAAACACCGCCCCCAGCGCGCTGCCCGCGTACAGCATGGCCGCGACGTGTTGGAGCCCGGCCCTGGCGTTGCCCACGACGTCGGTCTCCCCCGCCTCGCTCGCCACGGATCCGTCCGGCTCCCCGTCGCCCAGATGGAGCGCGTACATGAAGCCGATGAAGGCGGCCACGTGGAAGAGATAGCCGAAGAGCAGGCTGAGCTTGTCGGCCCGGAAGAGCGAGAGGGTGTTCCCCAGGACCTCGACGGTGAGGTACTGCTGGGGGCCCGAGGCTCCCACCTCCGCGCCCGCGCCCATCCACAGCGACACCAGACCCACGACCGGCACGGCCAGGACCAGAGCCTTGCGGGCCAGGCCACGCGTGACGGCCACGAAAAGGGCGCCGACGAAGAAGAGGACGAACGGCGGAAGGCTAGTCATGCCCACCTCCGTCGGCTCGCTCCACGTAGCGGCCACCCCCCTCGTAGTAGTCCTCCGAGCGGATGAGCAGCTTCCGCATCGGCCGGGCCAGGAGAACCAGGAACCAGAACGACAGGAAGCCGTAGACCGGGTAGACCAAGAACCGCATGCGCTCTTCGAGCGGGTGCGGGTGTGCGTTCTCGGCCCCCATCAGCAGGAATTCTGCCGCGAAAAGGGCCCCGCAGATCAGGTAGAAGACCAGGAAGAAGAGCCGCACCTTCTCCGGCCGGTCCATCCAGCCGACGGGCTCCTTCACCTCGTGGTGACCGTGCTGATCGTGGCTCACTGGGCACCTCCGTCCACGACGGCGACCATGAGGCCGTGCCAGAGATCGGGCCAGAAGAAGAAGGTGACGGTCGCCGCCGCCGTGATACAGATCGCAATGAGCGACGGGAGCGGTGCCTCGCGGAGGCCTCCGATCACGAACGCCGAGGTCCCGCCGTCATCGTGGCCGTGGTCGCCCTCCCCGTGACCGTGCTCGTCGTCGTGCGCGTGGTCGTGATGTCCACTCCCCGCGACCGGCGGGAAGAAGAACGCCTTCACGGGCACCTCGAGCAGGTAGTACAGGCCCAGCAGAGAGCTGAGCATCAGGACGGCGAGCAGGCCCACCTGTTCTGCCTCGAGCGTACCCATGCCGAGGAACCACTTGCTCCACGCTCCGCCGGCAGGCGGAAGCCCGATGATGCTGAGCGATCCGACGAAGAACGCCCCGAAGGTGATCGGCATCGTGCGTCCCAGCCCGTGCATGCGGCTGATCTCCTTCTCGTGGGCCGCGACCATGATGGCGCCCGCGGCGAAGAAGAGGGTGATCT
>JBDHDM010000097.1:0-11707 GCA_039591515.1 Gemmatimonadota bacterium
TCCAGGCGTCGCCGATCGTGGCCGACCTCGGCGTCGATCTCGATCGACAGGGGCGTGTCCGGGTCGAGCCCGACTGCTCGGTGCCCGGTCACCCACGGGTGTTCGCGGTGGGGGACGTGGCCGCTCAGGTCGACGCCACCACCGGGAGCGCCGTTCCCGGGGTCGCACAAGGCGCGATCCAGATGGGACGGTTCGTCGGATCGATCGTCCGTGACGAGCTGCGACGGCCCGAGACGGTCCGTGCGCGCCCCGCGTTTCGCTACGTGAACAAGGGGGACATGGCGACGATCGGCCGGGCGAGGGCCGTCGCGGACATCGGTGGGCGCACGTTCGGGGGCTTCTTCGCGTGGATGTTATGGAGCTTGATCCACGTGGCCTTTCTCATCGGCTTTCGCAACAAGCTGCTCGTCATGGTCAACTGGGCCTGGCAGTGGCTCGTCCAGGCCCGGGGCGCCCGCCTGATCACGGGGTCGCCGCCGGTCCGGGTCGAGCGGGCCCCGGACTTCCGGAGCCGCCCACCCGAGTGACCGTCGTTCGTCGTCAGTCGCCGCCTGCGTGCTTCGCGGCGAGGGCCTCGAGCCCTGCGTCGATCTCTTCCGCGGGGATCCAGTGCCCCCGCACCATCACGCCGACGCGGTCGGTGAGACGCGCCAGGTCATCCAGCGGGTTCGAGCCGAGCAGGAGCAAGTCAGCCCGTTGACCCTCCGCGACCGTGCCGAACTGATCGTCGATCCCGAGATGGTCCCGCACGTACTGTCCCACCCTCACGGTCCCGCTCTCGAGAATCTGTTGGCTGGTCATGCCGGCCTCGGCCATGACGGCGATCTCGCGATGAAGGGCGAACCCCGGCACGTTGAAGAGTTGTGGGGAGTCCGTTCCCATCATGATCGGCGCACCCGCGTCCGCGAGCTGCCTCAGAATCCGGTTCCGAAGGTCGAGAAACTCGCGCACGATCTCCGGGTCTGCTCTCGGGCCACCAGCCGCCTGATTGCGCCATGCCTCCTTCTGCGCCTGCGAGACGTACCTCATCTCAGGCTGCTGCAGGAAGGGCTCCGCGTCGGATGTGCCGTAGAGGTTGGCCCACAGGTACATCGTCGGGACCACGTACACGTCGCGCTCCACGGTCAGCTGAACGATCTCGCCGACCTTCTCCTCGTCGACGCCCTGCACCAGGCCTTCGAGGCTGATGGGCTGGCCCGTGTTGACCTGCGAGACCACGTCGTCGGAAGCGACGGCCTGCACGTATCCGTCCAGGTGGTCGACCGTGGACATGCCGGTCTCGATCGCGTGAACGAGACCCACGTCCGCAGGAACGTGCCCTCCGAAGGTGAGGCCCACTTCCTCGGCGACGGCCACCATGTGATCCCACGTCTCGAGGGAGACGCCGGGGTGGATCTTCTGCAGGTCGTACCCCGCCGTCGCGTGCGCACGCACGAGGAGCTCCGCGGCGTCGGGCGTAGGAGCCGAGTTGCCGTTGATCGACGGTGCGCCGACGTAGAAGGTCGGACCGAGGACGTCGCCTCGGCGGAGCTCCGCGGCGAGTGGGATCTGGTATTCCGAACCGAGCATGCCGCGGATCGTCGTGATTCCGTTCGCAACGTAGAGAAACAGAATGTCCTCGACCGCCTCCCTGGGAGGATCTGCGCCCGGAGGCACGTGTGCGTGCATCTCGGCGAGCCCGGGCATCAGGAACCGTCCGGAGCCGTCGATGACCCGATCGTCTGCGTCGGCGAGCACGGAGCCGGCAGGGCCGACCTCGGTGATCACTCCGTCGTGGACGATTACGGTCTGCCCTGCCACCGTCCCCGGCCGATCCATCGGAATCACTGTCACGTTCGTAATCGCGATCGCCTCTCGGCCATCGGCCGGCTCGGTTTGCGCCCCTGCGCAGCCCACCGTCGCGACCAGCAGCGCCGTCGAAATCGTCGCCTTCTTCATCATCGTCCTCCCGTCCTCTCGCGTTCGGAGAAGGTGCACAGACCTTGCTCGCTGCGAATGATCAGTTCCCGGCTGTGCCCAGCCAATCCCGTGCGTCGGCGTGGGAGTTGCACGCCAGGATCGCCACCCCCGCTCCGTGGGCGAACTGGCCTTCGGCGGCGAAGTGCGGATGTGCGTCCGAAGGCGCGACCACGGCCAGGCCCGAGATCCGGTCTCGATACGCCCCGAAGATTGCGCCGGTCGCCCGCAACTCGTCGGGAGGCTTGGCCGAGATCCCGGCCGCGCCACTCATGTCGAGGAGGATCCCCACGGGGATCGGTGTCTCGTCGTCCTCGAATGCGCGCACGGCCACCCGTCGGACCTCATTGGCCGTGAAATCTCCGTCGACCGTGAGAACGAGCAGGCCGTCCCGCAGTCGAGTGAACACAGGCATCTGACTTCTCCTCGGGTTCTCCGGGGTCGGCCTCGAAGCAGCGCCGCCCACACGGCGCCACGCGGTCAAAGACCGCTGCAAAGGTATCGCGGAAGATGTCCGGAGGCTGACGAAGATGGCAAGCGGATCGGCCTGCGCGGTAGGCCTGGGGGACCGTGAACCTCCCGACCACCGTAAAGGGAGCATAGATTGGGCATTGTAACGGTGTTCGAAACCCACACCGGGTGCGCTCTGATGCTCGAGCCCGACGAGAAGAACCAACTCACCGGCCTGGCGCGGTCGATCGACAAGCTCTTCGCTCTGTCGTCGGACGCGGATCAGGGCGTGGAGGGTGGGGAAGACTCGGCCGTCGCAGAAAGGCCCATCGGCGGGACGACGACGGCGTGGATCGCCTCGTCGCAGTCCGACGGTCTCGATACGCCCTGGCTTCCCAGCCGCCTCGACACGGAGCATCCGGCGGTCGCGATCGAATCGGAGGAGACCGAGCCCGAGCCACTCGAGCTTGCCGAGTCGTGGTTGCGGCACGCCGCTGGCGAGGCGGCGGAAAGGGGGGAGGTCGAACCCGAGCCGCCCATGGTCGATGTCGACCTTGCTCAGGCGGCGGCTATGAACGGCGAGAGCACGCCGCCGCCGCTCGCACCCGAGGGGGTGGTCGCCGCGCGGCCCGATCCGACCGAGCTACCGGAAGAGTGGCTCGTTTCGATGGATGAGCCGGCCGACGAGCCGGCGACGGCTTCGCCTGAAGGAACCGAGCTAGCGCCGGAGGCCTCGACGGAGCCGACCTCCCCGGGATCTGACACGGCGCCGCCCGAGGTGGAGGCACCCACGCGCGACGCGGACGCACCCACGGCAGACGTGGCGGCACCCACGCCCGACGGGGAGGCCACCACGCCCGAGGTCGAGGCATCGATGCCCGCAGTGGTCGAATCCACTCCCGAGGCGGACGCCCGTACGCCCGAGGTGGAGGCACAGGTGTCCGAGGTAGAGCCGGCCGCGCCCGAGGCGGACGCACCCACGTCCGTGGTGGCAGCACCCGCGTCCGAGGCGGAAGCGCACTCGCCCGAGCCCGAGGCGGAAGGGCACTTGCCCGAGCCCGAGGCGGCTCCGCTCCCGTTCGCCGCGCTCGAGGACGAGCCGGAAGCGGCGACGACCGCCGTCGAGGAGGTCGAGGCTCCGTCACTCCCCAGTGAGTCTGCTGGGGTCGGTCACGAGCCTGCGGTCGAGGAGACCGCTTTCGACGTGGTCAGCCCGAGCGGCGCGGGAGACGAGGCGGCGCCGGCGGAGGACGAGGTCGAATTCGTTCCGACCGCGCTCGACCTCGCGGTCGATGCGTACCTCGAAGGAGACCAGCACCAGGTCGCCGAGATCGCCCGGCTCGGGCACGAGATGCTCGATGCTCGTGACATCGACCCGATCGTTCGAGCCGTCGTCCGCGTCATGCTCGCGGCCGGGGAACCGCCGGAACGCTCGGTGTCCGCCGTTGTGGAGCCACTCCTCGTGCCCTCCGTGCTCACGGGTCTGGCTCGGCGCATCGGCAGGGAACGAGTCGAGGAGCGCCGTCACGAGTTCCATCAGGTCAGTCGCGCGATCGGTCCCGCCATGGCCCGCGCCGTGCGCGACGATCTGGCTGAGACCACCGATCGGCTCGCGAGAAGGCTGCTGTGCGAGACGCTCGTGGAGATGGGACCCGCCGCGCGTGAGACGATCGAGGAGATGGCCGGCGACGAGAACCGGTTCCTTGCCCGCAACGCGATCGTGATTCTGGGTGACGTCGGCGGAGAGCGGGCCGTCGAGCTGGCGACAGAGGCGCTGGCCAGCCCGGATGCCCGGATTCGCCGAGAAGCCCTTCGATCGCTGACGAAGCTGGGCGACACGTCGTCCGGCCCGTTGGTCGTCGGACTTCTCGAAGACAGCGACGACGAGGTGCGGAGCGCGGCAGCCGTGGCGGCCGGGGAGCTGAAGGTCGAGCGTGCGTTGAAACCGATCATGACGATGCTCGACGAGACCCGGGACATGGATCGAGCGCTTCCATTGATCAGGGCTCTCGGGCACCTGGGGGACCCGGGTGCGGTCGCCTCGATCGAGAGGTACGCGGTGAAGTCGCTCTTCTCGAGACCACCGGCGGACGTCAGGGTCGCGGCCTATCGGGCTCTGCATCAAATCGGGACGCCGCACGCGAGAAAGCTCCTCAACCGAGCCATCGACGACCGCGATCCGAAGGTGAAGTCGGCGGTCAAGAGCATCCTGAACCTGCGCTGACGCCCCAGTCCGCCGATCGGGAGGCTCCCGGTCGGCGGGATTGGACGCGCACCGGATTCCGCCCCTCCTCGCGCTGATCGGACCGTCAGACCAGACGCAGGATCTCGTCGAGCGCGCGTGCGAAGGCGGGAACCTCTCGGAACGCGCTGCCGATCGGAAACGGATCTTGGGCCGAGTGTCCGAAGAGCCGCGTGACCTTCACGTGGACGTCCGTGCGGGCCAGTGCGGCTCGCAGCCGATAGGCCTCCGTGAACGGGATCAGGTGGTCGTTTCGACCGTGCATGAGACGTACGGGACGGTCGACCGCCGCGAGGCCTTCTGCCGGGTCGATGGTCGGATCGATGCGAAGGGCGGCCTCCGCGAGTCCTTCGGCGAGCTCGAAGGGGGTATCGACGCTCGAGTCCGAAGGCGCATGTCCACCGCCTCGGTCGGACGGCCGGGCGAACAGGTCGAACAGCGGCCGCCGCTCCTCGGCGACCGACGCTCGCAGCTGGATGATGGTCCGATCGTAGACGGGGTCCCAGGAGGGTGCGCCCTCATCCCCCGCACGCGCTGCCAGCGTTCGCAACGCCTCGGCTACGTCGCCAGCGCCCGAGTGCTCGGGGATCGCGGTCAGGTAGTTCGCGGCGACGATCCAGCGGCCGTAGGGATCCGGCCGATGAGTGTGTGTGCGCCCCCGCCACTCGTGCTCTCCCGACATCATGAAGCGGAACGTCGACTCGATCTCGCCGTAGCCGCCGAAGCCGCACACGCCGGCGATGGATTCCGAGAGGCGCGGTAGGCCGGCGCTCGCGATCGCATGCGGCGCCCCGAACGAGAAACCGACGACGCCCACCGGAGCGTTTCGGGCGAAGCCGGTGTCTCGCAGGCCGCGGATGGCCGCCTCGATGGTCGGAGCCGTGAGATGGGGCACCAGACGGAGGGCGCGCCACTCCGGCACGTCCGGAACGATGGTGACCATCCCGGTGGACGCGAGCGCCCGAGTGAAGCGCACGAGCTGGGCGTGCGCACGGCCGGGCCGAGTGATCCCATGCATCACGACCCACGCCGGAGCCGACGTCGATTGCCCGATCGGACGCACGATGCTCGCTGGGACGCGTACGCCGTCGCGGTCGAGCAGAACATCGCTCTCCACCAGCTCGTTCGGGCCGGCGACCCACGCGCGGGCGTATCGGAGGGTGCGTGCGGTGAGGCAAGGCATGCTGAAAGCTATCCCCCGGTCCCCTGCGTAGGGCGGGGGGGGGCCGACGTGGACGTTTGGAAGAGTCACACCTCGCCGCTTGCCGCTGGCTGTCCACGTGGGCAAGATCTCGCGATACCGTAGCGCACGCCGCACTCACCTTCCGTACCGCATCGCTGACAGGAGATACCCGTGAAGCGTTTCGTCCTCGCCCTGGTCGCTTCGGCCTTCGTCTCGCAACCGATTCACGCACAGGAGGGTCCGCGGATCGCGCACCAGCCTTCGTCTCGGCTGCCCTTCAGCGCGGCCGTACAGGTCGGCAACACGTACTGGCTGTCCGGGAAGCTCGGCGTCAATGGGGAGACCCGTGCGATGACCGAGGGGCGTATGGCGGCCGAGACCCACAACATCATGCGGGCCTTCGGCGAGCTTCTCGCGGAGCTCGGGATGGACTTCGGCGACCTGGTGCGTGCGACCGTGTACCTCACCGACATCGAAGGGTACGGCGAGATGAACGAAGCGTATGCGCAGTATTTCGAGGGGATCGAGGCGCCGTCCCGGGTCGCGATGGAGGTTTCGGGACTGGTCGCCGGGGGGCTCGTCGAGATCTCCTTCATCGCGGTCAAGACAGACTGAGACCGCGATGACCCTCGACCGCCGTGGTTTCCTCGCCGTTCTCGGCGGGACCACGCTCGCGTGGCCCCGAAGGCTCGAGGCTTTGGCGAAGCAGCTCGCGACGGGGGGCGCGCCGGACGACGAGGCGTACTGGTCCTTCGTTCGTCAGCAGTTCCTGATCGCCGACGACCGCATCTACCTGAACAACGGGACGCTGGGCCCTTCCCCGCGCGTCGTCGTCGACGCGGTCGCGGAACACGCGAGGCGGGTGGCCGCGACATTCCCGCCCGGCGTGGCCTGGGAGGACCTCAAGGGGGCGGTTTCGGACCTCGTCGGCGGAGATCCGGAGGGCTTCGTCTTCCCTCGGAACACGACGGAGGCGATGAGCTTCGTCGCCAACGGGCTCGATCTGGGACCTGGGGACGAGGTCGTTTCCACCGATCACGAGCACATCGGCGGCCTCGAGCCGTGGAGGCTGGTGACGACACGGCGTGACGCACGACTGACGATCGCCCGACTCCCGGTACCGGCCTCCGGATCGGACGACCTGCTCGAGGCCGTGTGGGGGACGGTCACGCCGGCCACGAGGGTCGTGAGTGTGTCCCACATGACCTTCACCACGGGCACGGTGCTCCCGATCGAGGAGTTGGCTACGAGGTGTCGGGCCAGAGATATCGTGCTCGCCGTCGACGGGGCGCATCCACCGGGCATGCTCGAGCTCGATCTGCGGGCGTTGGGGGGAGACTTCTACGCTTCCTCGCCGCACAAGTGGCTGCTCGCGCCTCAGGGGACCGGTCTGCTCTACCTTTCCGAGGCGTGGAGAGCGCGCCTCTGGCCGACGCTTGCCTCGGGCGGTTGGGACGACCTCGGCCTCGGTGCCCACCGGTTCAATCACATGGGCACGATGGACGAGTCCCGCCCCGCGGGGTTGCTCGCCTCGGTGGCGTTCATGAGCGCCATCGGCATGAGTCGGGTCGAGCAGCGGGTCCGTTGGCTACGCCAGCGGCTGGAGTCCGGTCTGCGGGCGATCGAGGGAGTCTCTGTCGTCACACCGGCCGACGAGTCCTTGAAGGGCGCGATGGTGTCGTTCTCGGTGAGTGGGGTGGAGTCTGCGCAGCTGCAGGCACACCTTTCCCGCACGGCCAACGTTCGGACACGAGTGATCGGAGAGTACGGCTACGGGTGGATGCGATTGTCGACGCACGTCTACAACACGCCCGATGAGATTCGTCACGTGCTCGACTTGGTCGAAGTCGTCGCGAGGAGCGGTCTTCCGGCGTAGCCGCAGGTGCGGATGCGGCAGGGGACGTTGGTCAGGGAGCCGAGGATGAGAACGGGGACGCGTGGTGCGCTCGTCGCGTGCACACTTTGCCTGGCGACTTCGTGTGTCGCTTCGGGACAGGGCCTTCGTGTGCCACCTGGCTTCGAGATCTCCGAGGTCGCAAGCGGCCTGAGGGGTGTACGGACCCTGGCCTTCGGACCTGACCAGCGGTTGTATGCCGTCCTCTCCCGAGCCGGGCGAGTCGTCCGGATGGACGTGGGGGACGGGAGCACCGTAAACGTCCTCGGCGAGCCCGAGACGATCGCCAGCGGCCTCAACCGACCGTACGGTCTCGCGTTTCACGAGGGCTGGATGTACGTGGGCGAGCGCCACCAGGTCGTTCGGTATCGTGGTCCGGCCTATGATCTTCCCGAAGTGGTCGTGCCCGATCTCCCCACCGGTGGCAGCCATTGGACGAGAGAGATCGCGTTCGGGTCCGACGGGATGCTCTATGTCGCGGTCGGATCGAGCTGCAACGTGTGCGAGGAAGCCGACCCCCGTCGTGCGGCCGTGACACGGTATCGTCCCGACGGCACGGGGGAGACGATCGTCGCCGAGGGGGTGCGCAACGTGGCGGGGCTCGCGGTCCATCCCGGCACCGGCGTCCTGTGGATGTCGCAGAACGAGCGGGACAACCTGGGCGACGACGTGCCCGTCGAGGAGATCAACCTGCTCTCCGACGGGCATCACTTCGGCTGGCCGTACTGCCACGGCGATCGTGAGCCGAACCCCGAGTATCCGGACAGGCGGGCCTTCTGCCGAGACACGACACCTCCTGCGCTCGGGATCCAGGCGCACGCGGCACCGCTCGGGATGGTCTTCTACGAGGGGAGTCAGTTCCCCGAGGCGTATCGCGGCGACCTGTTCGTCGCGCTGCACGGCTCGTGGAATCGCTCCGAGCGAACGGGCTACGAGTTGATCCGTGTGAGGGTGGACGGAGGTCGGCCCGTCTCCTATGAAGAGTTCGCGACCGGGTGGCTGTCGGGCGGTCGCGTGTCTGGACGCCCGGTCTACCCTGCCGTCGCGCCCGATGGGAGTCTCTACCTGTCGGACGACGAGGGTGGACGAGTCTATCGAATCCGATGGCGGGGGTCCGGGAGTTGAGCGCGGTGCAGGCGCAGCGTTCCGCGAAGACGGCTCCGGATCGGTCGGGCGACGCACCCCAGCCTCCTTACAGGGCGGCTCTCGCGGCGGCGACAGGAGCGCTCGCGCTGTACGTGGTGACGCTGGCTCCGACCACCGCGTTCTGGGACACGAGCGAGTACATCGCGACGGCGCACATTCTCGGGATCCCGCACCCGCCGGGGAATCCGTTCTTCGTCTTGGTGGCGAAGGTCTGGAGCCTCCTGCTTGCCCCGACCGGGCTCTCCGTGGCGGTGCGCATCAACCTGTTCGCCGCGGTGACGAGCGCTGCCGCGACCGGGTGCCTCTACCTCGTCGCGCACCGCGTGCTCGTGGGCTACCTCCCATCGGACCGGCTCGCTCGCTGGGGTGCAGCCGGGTCGGCGCTCATCGGCGCGACCGCCTTCACGGTCTGGAACCAGTCGAACGTCAACGAGAAGGTCTACACGCTCAGCGTGCTGATCATCGCTCTCGTGAGC
This sequence comes from Gemmatimonadota bacterium, assembly GCA_039591515.1. Classification (GTDB taxonomy): domain Bacteria; phylum Gemmatimonadota; class Gemmatimonadetes; order Longimicrobiales; family Gaopeijiaceae; genus UBA2589. The sequence goes on from JBDHDM010000097.1 coordinate 9,348, forward strand.
TGGCTCGCCATCCGTTGGCGTGACGTGCGCCACGAGCCGGGGTCGGAGCGACTCGTCTTGTGGGCGGTCTTCCTGATGGCAATCGGCTCGACCAGCCACCTCATGTCCGTTCTTGCGGCCCCGGCCTTCGGCGTGCTCGTTCTCCTGTCGAATCCGGCCCTCGTGTTTCGCCCCGCCGTTCTGGGGCGTGCCGCCCTGCTCGTGGGTCTCGGGCTGTCGTTCAACTTCGTCTTGCCGATTCGCGCCTCGCTCGACCCCGTGATCAACGAGGGAGACCCCGTCTGCGCGTCGGTCGGCCAGGCCGCGGCCGCAATCTACACGCATGGGAGGGCGGGATGTGGCCCGCTGGGTGCGAATCTCAGGCGTGAGCAGTACCAGACGCCTCCCGTCTCGCAACGGAAGGCGCCGTTCGCGGCTCAGATGGGCACGTATTGGCAGTATTTCGAGTGGCAGTGGGCGCGAGGGCTCGATCCGTCGGAGCTGCCCAGCTCGGCGCGGTTGCCGTTCACGCTCCTCTTCCTGATGCTCGGGGTCACCGGGTTGGTGTCCGCGTGGCGGACCGATCGCGGGGTGTTCGCGTATCTCGCGGTGCTCGCCGCGACGCTTACGATCGGCCTGGTCGTGTACCTCAATTTTCGGCACGGGTACTCACTCCACGCGGATCTGCCGCAGCCGCAACGGGAGGTTCGGGAACGTGACTACTTCTTCGTGGCGGGCTTCCTCGTTTGGGGCTGTCTGGCCGGAATCGGGCTGGCGTGGACTTGGCACACGCTCTCGAAGGCCATAGGAGGATCGGAACGCCATTACGTGAAGGTCTCACCCCTGTTCGCCATCGCGTTCATCCCCTTGGTGCTCAACTGGGGCTGGGCGAGCCGGGCCGACGACTACGCCGCACGGGACTGGGCGTGGAATCTGCTCATGAGCGTGGAGCCGTACGCGGTGCTCTTCACGAACGGAGACAACGACACCTTCCCGCTGTGGTACGTGCAGGAGGTGGAAGGCGTCCGCAAAGACGTCACGGTCATCGTCGGGGAGTACCTGCGCACCACCTGGTACCCCAAGCAGCTCAGGGAGCTGACCCAGCCCGAGAACCAGCGACCTTTCGACCCTTCACCCGCTCCCGGCCTGTACGAGGATCGTCCGGTCCCGATCGCCTCGATTCTCGCTCTCGACGAGGAGTCGATCGATCGGATCAGCCCCGTGCGACTGCCCGAGGATCTGACCGTCGCGCTCGCGAAGCTCGCCGTGACCTACCCGTCGGGCATGACGCTGGATCGGGCGCAGCAGCTCGCGATCCGGATCATCAGCGACGCCTCCGGGGAACGCCCGATTTACTTCTCCTCGTCCGCCGGACTGATGCGCCAGATCGGACTCGACCCGTGGGGCGTTCGTCACGGGCTCACGACCAAGCTCGAGCTGCGCAACCTGGAGACCGACCCGCACCTCGGCATGGTCCGGGGATCCCCCGAGTACGGGGCGGATTGGTACGACGCCGAACGGTCTCTCCGACTCTACGATGACGTCTACGAGCTTCGGGGCCTTCGTGATCGGGAGATCTGGCAGGACCGGTCCACCCTCATGATCCCGTGGCAGTACTATCTGCTCGCGCTCCAACTCTCCGATATCGTGATCCTCGATGGCCGCGACCCCGGCATCAAGAGCCGCCTCGAGGAGGATGCGGCGGCCTTCCAGGTCGTGGCGCAGGGGGGGCGCCGGGGCATGGCGGAGGCCGTCCGATGACGGGCCCGGAGCTGGGACGAGAGGAGCTGTATCGATACGCACGGCACCTCGCGCTGCCCGAGGTCGGACTGGAGGGCCAACAGAGGCTGAAGGCCGGCCGCGTCCTGTGCGTCGGCGCAGGGGGTCTCGGGTCTCCGGTCGCCCTCTATCTCGCCGCCGCCGGTGTGGGCACGCTCGGAATCGTGGAATTCGACGTGGTCGACGCGAGCAACCTCCAGCGCCAGCTTCTTCACGGCACGTCGGACGTCGGGCGCAGCAAGCTGGACAGCGCCGAGGACCGTCTGGGCGAGGTGAACCCCCACGTGACGGTGGTGCGTCACGACGAAGCGCTGACCTCGTTCAACGCGCTCCGCATCCTCGCCGACTACGACGTCGTGGTCGACGGGACGGACAACTTTCCCACACGCTATCTGGTCAACGACGCTTGTGTGCTTCTGGGCAAGCCCAACGTGTACGGATCGGTTTTCCGGTGGGAGGGGCAGGTGTCCGTGTTCGCGACCCCGGACGGGCCGTGTTATCGGTGCCTCTTTCGCGAGCCGCCCCCACCGGGACTGGTGCCCAATTGTGCGGAGGGCGGTGTGCTGGGGGCGCTACCCGGGATCATCGGGTCCGCGCAGGCC
>JBDHDM010000098.1:0-11680 GCA_039591515.1 Gemmatimonadota bacterium
CACCGTCGTTCGCCGCCACGAACGCGGCGTCGATCTCCCCCCCCGACTCGAGCGTGGCCACGAGAACCTCGAGCGCGAGTGCGCTCGCGATCTCGCCGGCGGCGTGTCCACCCATCCCGTCCGCTACGGCCAGGAGCAGGCGTCCGTCCGCGATGTGCCTCGCCCAGACGGAGTCCTCCTGATACGGGCGGTGGCCAGCGATCGACTCGACCGCCAGTCGCGGCTCGTGATCCACGTTTGTCGGGGCCTCCGGCCAGGGCGCGGCGTGCCCCGTACTGATAGGCAGGCCGTAGGCGTCGAGCAAGAACTCCCATCGCGCGGGGAACGTCCGTGCGCTTCGATCGTATTCGGCTTCGGCACACCTCGCGGCGCGACCGCCCGAGCGTCTCGCGAAGGGTGAGACGCCTTGCCGTGCCCAGGGGCCCGGGTAGCTTCCGGTCTCCCGAAATTCCGACAGACCATTCTCAGGAGACAGCATGCGTCGTTCTATGACCCTCCCCGTCCTGACACTCGGCGGGCTCGTGCTCGCGGCTTGTGGGGGCGACACCATGGACGAGGCCGAGAGCAGTGAGATGGACGTGGCAGCCGGCGATAGCCCGTCCTGCTATATCGCCCGTGGGACGCTCGCGGAGGCCCAGCAACGGCCGAGCCCCTTGATGCAAACCCCGTTCATGGCCGGCGAAACCGAGGCACTACTCTGTTACGGCGCTCCCTCCGCCCGCGGACGTGAGATCATGGGCGGGCTCGTCGTTTACGGTCAGCCGGAGCGCATCGGCGCCAACGAGCCCACGACGATCCACCTCGCCGGGAATGCGACGGTGGGCGGCGTCGCGCTCGAGGCGGGCAGCTACTCCCTCTATGCGATCCCGAGCGGCGAAGAGTGGGAGTTCTTCCTGAACTCGAGCTGGGAGCGTTGGGGCATCCCGATCGACTCGAGTGTTCGCGCTTCCGAGGTGGGTTCCTTCACGGCCACGCCCGAATCGATGGACGAATTCGTCGAGACGCTCCAGTATCGCTTCGAGCACGGCGAGCTGCTCTTGGAGTGGGAGAATACCCGGGTCCGAATCCCGGTGACGGGCGCCTGATCCGGGCAATCCCCGCACGGAGGGGCGTCGCAGCGCGTCCGGTCCCGGTCCCGCGCGCTTTCTGAGCCGGAGCTGCCGGAGCCGGCCGCGGCTGGGGAACCCGCCGGTGGCTCGCGGCTCAGCTCTCCAGGACACCCCGGAGGATCTCACGCGTCGTCGCGTACAGAGGGGGCACCCCCTCGACGGCACGCAGCCGCGCGGAGAGGTTGGCATCGTGCCGCAGGGGCAGGTCGGACGTGTAGTACAGGAAGCGCAGCTTCACGTCGTCGGGGACCGACCCGCGGCTCATCGACTGCTCGATGTGTCGGAGGTACCACGCCCCTTCCATCTCGAGCCCCACACAGCGCCAGATGTGACGGTTGAAGTGCAGCATCGTGCGGTTCTGCAACAGCGTGCCCATGACCGTGAGCATGTTGCCCACGTGCACCTCACGGCCCGGTAGCGCCGCCCGTAGGCGCTCCACGTCCACCGCGTTTCCCCCCGGAACCGGGAGGAACTGGTCTTCGCGCACGTCGACGAAGCCGGTTGCCACGGCGACGTGCCCCCGCTCGCCAACGAGCCCGCCCGCCTTGCCGAGAACGTTCACGCTGCGCAGATGGTGACCGAAGAGTGATGCGAGGTTCGCGATGATGTTCTGAGCCTGTTGGCCGAACGCGTAGTCGATGTTGACGATCAGCGACGGCCCGGACGGCCCTGCGGACGGGATCCCGGGATCGGTGTCCTCCCACGCCACGCGCGTCGTGTCGATGAGCCTCACCGCGATGCCCGTGAAGGCGGTCCAATCGAGCTCTACGATGCCCGCCGCCTCTTCCGCCTCGGCCCGGATCTGCGCTTGCTCGGGAAACGCCTCCATGAAGTCGGGGGCGACTGCGTAGGCGAGATCGTGTGGATGGTGCCACCCGTCGTCCGCGAGATCGTGACCCGTGGCTCTCGCCCACTCGACGATCCGCTCGGCCTCGCGCCCGATCCAGGGGCTCAGGCAGTTGGGCACCGAATGTGTGTTGCTGCTCACCACGTGAACAGCGAAGTCCGCCGGGAGATCGGCCGGGTCGTATCCGACGAGTCGACGCGTTGCCTCGGCGACCTGCTTGCACCACGTCTCGGCGTGCGCGCTGTTGTAGTCGTTCGCCTCCCGATACACCTCGATGCGGAAGTCCTCGTGGTGAAGCGCGACCTCGCGGATGCGAGCCTCCGTGTTCTCCGGCCAGACCATCTCGAGCGCTTCGATGTCGCCCTTGGCGATCGAGTCCAGACCACCTGCGCCGCGCACGCGGCGTCGCAGCTTCCGAGCCTCGATCGAATACAGGCACAGGCAGCACACGAAGTCGAGCACGTCCGTGCGTCCGTCCCGGATGAGCACCATCGACTTGCCCGGAAACATCTCGAAGACCGTGCGGCGCCGGGCGGCGGTCGGCACCTCGGTGAAGCGTTCCGCGGCGTCGGCGTAGAGGTCCGGAAGCTTGTCGGTCAGAAAGAACGCGAGCGTGCGGGTGACGTTGTCGGGCAACCGCCGCACCGCGTAGGCGAGGGCCGTCACGTCCAGCGCGTCGGGAGTCGAGACACGCGGGTGCAGCGCCGGCTGAAACGCCTCGTAGAGAGGAAGCAGGCGTTCCAGATCCACCGCTCCCTCGGCGATCTGTTGAAGGAGCGCCACGCGGAAGCGGGTGAAGCTCTGGAAGATGGCCTGCTTGCTACGAAGGATGCCCCCGAGGGCCTGAGCGAAGCCGGTCGACTCGTGGACGAGGCGGAGGAACCGCTCGCCGGGAATGCACAAGATCCGGGTGCGGCCGATCGCCCGGGCCTCGAGTGAGCGTGGCTCGTCGAACAGCGCGGCACGCTCCCCGATGTAGTGGCCTGCCGTGATGACCTTCGTGTGGCCCGGCTCCGCCTCGTTCGGATCCCGCACGCGAACGGAGCCCTCGAGCAGCAGGAAGACCCGCGAGTCCTTCCGATCTCCTTGCTCGATCAATACCGTTCCTGGGCCGTGGACCTCCTCGGTGGCGTCCGCCAACAACGCTTGGCGCTGCGTGGGGGTCAGATATCGGAACGGGATGATCTGCTCGAGCATGCAGCCTCCGTCGCAGAATCGGGATCGCGCCGGACAATAAGCGGGAACGGGACGGGGGCGCACCCCGAGCGTGACGACTTGAGACCCTTGATGACATCAGTACGCACGGCCGTCGCCGGACTCTCGGTGGCGGCCTTCCTCATCGCGCCGGACGCCGGATCCCGCGCCGCCGCACAGGTGCGTGATCCCGGCGGCCTCGACGCCACCGATTTCTCGGTCGCGGAGGCGGCACTCGGCCGAGGCCGGGAGGCGCCGGAGGCTTCCGGTATCGTGTCTCTGCCGCGCCTCGGCGGAGCGGTGACCCTCGACGGTCTCAGCGACGAGCGGGCGTGGAACGGGGTCGAGCCTGTCACGCTGACCATGTACGAGCCCACCTTCCGGGGTGCGAGCGACCGGAGAATCCAGGTATTGGTCGCGTACGACGACGATGCACTCTACATCGCGGGGCGCTTCTTCCACGACGACCCGAGCGACATCCGCGCCTTCTCGTTGACCCGCGACCGCTGGAGCGGGGACGATGGCTTCGGAATCCTCCTGGACACCTTCAACGACAACGAGAACGCCGTCCGGTTCGTCGGGTTGCCCATGGGCGCGCGCATGGACATGACGATCACCGGCGGGGGCGCCCAGGGTGAGGGCGGAGGTCGGGGAGGCGCCGGCGGACCGCGGAGCTCGTCGTGGAACGCCTTCTGGGACCTCGAGACCCGCTTCACGGACCAGGGGTGGTTCGGCGAGATGCGTATCCCCTTCTCTTCCTTACGCTTCGAGCGTGCGGATGACGGCTCGGTCGTGATGGGCATGATGGTGTACGCTTACGAGCCGGGCACGGGATCTCGATGGACGTACCCGGCCATCCCGCAGGACTTCCCATACACCCAGATATCCGCGTGGCAGGACGTCCGCCTCGACAACATCGAGCCGCAGAGCCCCGTCTATTTGACCCCCTACGGGCTCACGGGAGCCTCGACTTCGGCGGAGTTCGACGAAGACGCCGGTCAGTGGGGCTACGCCAAGAGCGAGCAGTACGAGATCGGGGGTGACATGAAGCTCAACCCGACTCCGAACCTCACGCTCGACCTGACCGTGAACACGGACTTCGCCGCGGTGGAGGCCGACCAGCAGCAGGTCAACCTGACCCGCTTTTCCCTCTTCTTCGACGAGAAACGCCCGTTCTTCCAGGAACGGGCGGGCATCTTCGGCTTCGAGACCGGCGCGGAACGGGGAACGCTGTTCTATTCGCGGCGCATCGGCCTGAGCGCTTCCGGGGAGCCGATCCCCATCTACGGCGGAGCACGCCTGGTCGGCCGGGTCGGCACGTGGGACCTCGGCCTCATCAACATGCAGACCGCGGCCTCCGGGGCCACCGCCTCCGAGAACTTCGGTGTCCTGCGACTCAAGCGGCGGCTGCTGAACGAGAACTCCTTCGTGGGTGCCATGTCGACCTCCCGTCTCGCTGCGGACGGTCGGTACAACGTGACCTACGGCACGGACGGGCTCCTTCGGCTCTTCGGCGACGAGTACCTGACGCTCAAGTGGCTACAGACGTTCCAGGGCGGCGACGCGCTCCTGGACGCGACGCCGGGCGGCTTCGACGCGGGCCGCGTCGTCTTCGACTGGACCCGGCGGCGGCTCGGCGGGCTCAGCTATCAGCACGGTTTCACCTACTCGGGGGCCGGATACGTGCCCGGCGTGGGATTCGAGTCGCGGGCGAACTTCACCCGAGGGCAGAGCGACTGGAACTACCAGTGGTTTCCGGGGGAGGCCTCGTCGTTCCGAAGGGTCTGGATCGGCACCAAGGCCAACCTCTGGGCTCGCAACGGAATCACGGGCGACAGCCTCGTCATCGAGCGGGCGGTCGAAACGGCGCAGATCAATCCGTTCATCCAGGTCGAGACGAAGCCCGGCACGACCTTCAAGCTGTCGTCCAACAGCCAGTACGAGGACGTCCTGGCGGAGTTCGAGCTGTCCCCGGAGGCGAGCATCCCGGCCGGGTCGTACTGGTTCACGGAGGGCGTGGCCGAGTTCCGAGCGCCGAGGGGATGGGCGGTGCGTCCCAATCTCACGCTCACCGCCGGCAAGTTCTTCGACGGGCGTCGGCTCGCCGTGGGCACCGACCTCGGCTGGAGCGTGGACGAGCATCTCGAGCTCCGCGGCGGATGGGAGTGGAATCGCATCCGCTTCGAAGAGCGGGGACAAGCGTTCGATTCGAATCTGGTGCGCGTGACGGCTCGTGGCGCCTTCAACACCGAGTTCTCGGTCGACGCATTCGTGCAGTACAACTCGCTCAACGACCTTCTGAGCACCAACACGCGCTTCCGCTACAACTTCCGGGAAGGCCAGGACCTGTGGCTGGTCTGGAACGAGGGGCTCAATCTCGAGCGCGAGATCCTCGGGGTACCGACCCTTCCTTTCGAGAACCAGCGGGCGCTCACGCTGAAGTACACGCACACCTTCGTCTTCTGATGTCTCCGCTCGAGCAAGAGATCGGACGTCGGCGGACGTTCGCCATCATCAGTCACCCCGACGCGGGGAAGACGACGCTCACCGAGAAGCTCCTGTTGTACGGCGGCGCGATCCGGGCAGCGGGCTCGGTCAAGGCCCGACGGTCTCAGCGACACGCGACGTCCGACTGGCTCGACATGGAGCAGGAGCGAGGGATCTCGATCACAGCGAGCGTCCTGCACTTCGACTACGAGGGCTTCCGCATCAACCTGCTGGACACGCCGGGCCACCAGGACTTCTCCGAAGACACGTACCGGGCACTCACCGCGGCGGACAGCGCGATCATGCTGCTCGACAACCGCAAAGGGGTCGAAGCCCAGACCCGGAAGCTCTTCAGCGTGTGCAAGAAGCGGCGGCTTCCGATCTTCACCTTCGTAAACAAGTGCGATCGCGTGGGAGAGGATCCGCTCGGGCTCCTCGACGACGTGCAGGCCGAGCTCGGCATCGACTGCTTCGTCACGACGTGGCCCGTCCGCCGCGACGGTCAGCTCGTGGGCGTCTGGGACCGCAGCCGCGGGCAGGTGTGGCTGTATGAGAAGACCGACGATCACGGGCGTTCCCGCCCGCGTGCCACGCTGCACGCGCTCGACGCGCCGGAGCTCGAGGCGGCGATCGGCTCCTCGGCCGTGGCGCAGCTACAGGAGGACATCGAGCTGATCGAGGTGGCGGGTACCGAGCCGGACGTCGAGGCCGTCCTTCGTGGTGAGGCGAGCCCGGTCTGTTTCGGCAGCGCCCTCACCAACTACGGCGTGGACGTGTTTCTCGAGCGCTTTCTCTCCCTCGCCCCCGCGCCGACCGCGAGAGAGAGCGGCGACGGGCCCGTCGATCCGACCACCACCGCCTTCTCGGGCTTCGTGTTCAAGGTGCAGGCGAACATGGACCCGAAGCACCGTGACCGGGTCGCGTTCCTGCGCGTATGCTCCGGGTCCTTCGATGAAGGCTCGGAGGCCGTCGTGTCCAGGACGGGTCGCTCGATTCGGCTCGCCCGTCCGCAGGAGTTTCTGGCGCGTGAGCGGGGAGCCGCCGAGTCGGAGGCGGTCGCAGGCGACGTGGTGGGGCTGCTCGATCGCGGAAACCTCAGGGTGGGCGACAGCCTCGCCGTAGGTCGGTCGATCGAGTATCCGGGCGTGCCGCGCTTCAGCCCCGAGCACTTCGCTCAGATTCACATGGAAGACGCGTTGAAGCGAAAGCACTTGGACCGCGGCCTACGCCACCTCGCGGAGGAGGGCACCATCCTCCTCCTCTTCGCACCGTCGATCACGGGTCCGGTGCCGATCGTGGGCGCCGTCGGGGTCCTACAGTTCGACGTGCTGCTGGACCGTCTCGAGCGTGAGTACGGGGTACGTGCACGGCTGGAACGTCTGCCGTTCCATTGTGCCCGCTGGGTGATGGGGCCCGACGCCGCGATCGACAAGGTCGCGAACGCGTACGGCCGGCGACGCGTCGAGGACGCGGACGGAGCCACGCTGATCCTGTTCGACAACGAGTGGACCCTGCAGCGCAGCGTGGAGCAGGAGAAGGAGCTGACGTTCCACGACGTGCAGCCCCGAGGTGGCAGCCGGGCGTAGTCCCACCTCGGATCCAGGCGTCAGCCCCTCGGCTCCATGGAGCGGACGAAGGGCTCGTACGATCCCATCGCGTCGTACAGATGGAAGACCGGGTGAATCTCGGTCCAATACGTGCCTTCTTCACGCGCCTGATCGAGGAGTGCGGTGGCGCGCCCGTGGTCGCCGAGGCGCGCAGCGATACCCGCACGCCACAGCGTGGCGCCCCCCCGGCCGTAGGGGACCTCGTACGTCTCGAGCCACCGGTCCACGTCCATCGCCTCCGAGATCCGACCCAGCTCAGCGAGCACCACGCCCGAGTGCGCACGGAAGAACCACGCCTCCGGGCTTTGCTCCTGAAGGTCTCGGTAGATCGCCAGCGCCTCGTCGGGCTCACCGAGCACCTCGAGGAGGCGGCCCCTTTGATACATCAACTGCTGACGAGCCTGCAGCGAGATCGGTCCGGGGTCGAACGCGCTGCCCCGCCCACGGCCGGTGGTTCTCGAGTCGATGTATTCGATGCCGAGGCGGGCGAACTCCCTCGCGGCCTCGCGATGGCCGTGGATGAACAGGTCGGTCGCCGCATTCCGATATCGCACCGCGATGACGTCGGACGGCACACCCGACCCGACCGCTTCGGCGAACACGGACTTCAGGTTCTCTGTCCAGCCGAGCGCAGAGAAGGCCCACACCTTCTGAAAGAAGATCGAGCGCTCGCCGGGATACCTCGACTCCAGCTCCTCCACGAGCGCGAGTTCCTGATCGTGCTCGCCGAGCTCATGGGCAGCCTCGATCTGTCGGTGCCAATACCTCGAGATCCCGCGCATCGCCCCGCGGTCGGGATCGAGCGAGCCCAGCGCCTCTCTCCCCTCGTGAGGGCGTCCCATACGGACGGAGATGAGCGCCCAGTTGTACGCGGCCTTCGACTGCGGTGCCAGCGTCGACGCGCGCCGGATCGTGAGACGCGCCCGCTCGAGGTCTCCCTCGAGCACCGCCCGCGAATACGTCACCCAGTGCCGTTGATACTCGGAGAGCTCGTCGAGCCTGGCTTCGAGGATGGTGACGACGGAGTCCGAGCGAGGCCAGTCGTTGGCGTTTCGCAGCGAGAGGGACGCGTACACGAGCGGCACCACGTACGTGTCATCGAGCTCGAAGGCCCGCAGGAACAGCTCGGATGCGGCGTCGTACTCGCGCGCCGCGTAGTGATCGAGGCCACGGTTGAGCGCCTCGTACGCCTCGAAGGTCGGCGCACGTTCGCTCTCGCCGACCTGAGCAGCCAGGCGGCGATTCAGGCCGGTCGCGATCGATCCGAGCAGCCGCTCTCGGACCTGATCGAAAAGGGGCGAGACGTTGTCCACCGGACCCGTAACCGGGTCGATCGAGCTCACCAGTCGGACCTCATCACGGTCTGAGGCGTCCGTGACAGACGTCTGGATCCGGAGTCGGTCTCTGTCGACATACAGACTCCCGGAGATCACGATGTCCGCGCCCGTCTCGTCGGACAGGGCTGCGATCGGGTCCCGACCGCCGGCTCGGTCCGCTTCCTGGTCGATGAAGATCGCGGCCTGTCGGGCGGTGATCGTGGGTACGACCTCGAGCAACCCGCTCTGAAGCAAGCCGTCCGTCAGCCAATCCTGCAACATGTAGCCGACGGGGTCGAGTGCAGGATCGCCCGTGACGTTCTCGAAGATGCCGACCACGGCGCGGGCCTCCTCGTCGAGGCTCGGGCCACGAAACGCCAACCACAGCCCCACGATCGCCAGGCCGAGCACCGCCATCGCCCCCACCACCCGGCCCCGTCTTCCCGAAGGGCTTCCCTCCGCGGAGTCCAGATCGGTGCCGTTCGTCGAGACGGAGACCGAGCTCATGGCTCGGAGCGCCTTCAGCATCTCGTCGGCGGACTGCCACCGGTCGGCGGGACGCTTCTCCAGACTCCGCATGACCCACGCCCCGAGCTCGGGCGACACGGACGGCCGCAGCTGACGGATCGGTAGCGGAGCCTCGGTGATCTGTCGCGTAAGGATGGACTGGGGCGCGCCCCCTTCGAAGGGGGGGCGGCCGGCGAGAAGCTCGTACGCGAGGACCCCCGCCGCATATAGGTCGGCTCGATGATCGACGGACGGGTCGGCCGCGGCCTGCTCGGGCGCCATGTAGGCGGGCGTGCCGATGGCCATGCCCTCGGCTGTCACCTCCGTCTCACCCCCCCCCGCCACGACGCACGCGTCGCACAACGCTTTCGCCACCCCGAAGTCCACGATCATGACGTGGTCACCGTGCGACAACACGTTGCCGGGCTTGATGTCCCGGTGGACGACACCCTGCCGGTGCGCGTAGCCGAGCGCGTCGATGACCTCTTCGACGATCGCCACCGCCCTCTCGATCGGGAGCTCGCCCTCACGCTCGAGGCGCTCCTCCAGCGACTCGCCCTCGCTGAACGGCATCACGTAGTAGAAGAGGCCATCCGCTGCGCCGGAGTCGTGAACCGGCATGATGTGAGGATGCGTGAGCTGGGCGGCGATGCGGATCTCGTCCAGGAAGCGCGCGCTGCCCAGTGTCGCCGCGAAGTCGGGGCGAAGGACCTTCACGGCCACGCGCCGGTCGTGGCGCAGATCACGCGCGAGGTAGACCGTCGCCATGCCGCCCGCGCCGACTTCACGCTCGATGCGGTAGCGGCTGCGAAGCGCGTGGCTGAGTCTGGTCGTCGCTTCCGTGCTCATCTTTCCGATCGTCCGCTGGGGCCGGCTCACCGGCACCCGCCGGGCTGGCGGACGCCGGTCGGTGTGGCAGCCGGGGCGTCCACCCGGAAGAACCGGAATCAGGAAGATACCGGCTCACGCCCCACGCCGCATTTGCCGTCGCATCGCTTGCTCCGTACATCAGCGGACCTGCACCTCCGTGGTCCTGTTCACAACCCTCCGAGCCCGCCGAGAATCCGACATGAGCTCCGTACGAAGAATCGCCGTGAACACGGGTGGCGGGGACGCTCCCGGCCTCAACGCCGTGATCCGGGCCGTCGTCCTCACCGCCGAGCAGTTGGGCTGGGAGGTCTACGGCGTGAAGGACAGCTACGACGGCCTCTTCGAAGAGAATGGGGTCGTGCGTCTCGACCACCGGTCGGTACGCGGGATCACCCACCTCGGCGGAACCATTCTCGGCACCACCAATCGAGGCAATCCGGGGAAGTGGCCTGTGCGAGCCGCGGACGGATCGGTGACGTACGAGGATCGGACGCAACGCGTGGTGAACGAGTTCGCACGCCGAGACATCGACGCCGTCATCGCGATCGGGGGCGACGGCTCGCTGGACATCGCGCACCAGCTCTCGCAGAAGGGTCTCAAGGTGATCGGCGTCCCGAAGACCATCGACAATGACCTCGCCGCGACCGTCATCACTTTCGGCTTCCAGACCGCGGTCGAAACGGCGACGGACGCGATCGACAAGCTCCACTCGACCGCCGAGGCGCACGAGCGGGTCATGGTCGTCGAGTTGATGGGCCGCAACGCCGGCTGGATCTCGCTCTTCGCAGGCGTGGCCGGCACCGCCGACGTCATCTTGATTCCAGAGATCCCCTACGACATCGACTCCGTCGCTCGGAAGGTCGAAGAGCGATACGAGAGCGGGAGGGAGTTCGCGATCGTCGTCGTGTCCGAGGGCGCTTTTCCGATCGGAGGGGAGCCGGTGTTTCAGAAGAGTGGTGGGGACGCCAAGAGACTCGGCGGGATCTCGGGATTGGTGGCCGAGGAGATTCGTCAGTCCACGCAGCGTGAGACGCGTGAGCTGGTGCTCGGCCACCTTCAGCGAGGAGGCGGACCCAACGCGTACGACCGTCTGCTCGCACTGCGGTTCGGCGCGGCGGCGGTCGAGCTCGCCGCGGAAGGGCGCTTCGGCACGATGGTCGCCCTGGACCCGCCCGATGTCCACGCGGTGCCGCTCGAGGAAGCGGTATCCCGAATCAAGAAGGTGCCGCTCGACCACGACGTCATCTCCACCGCCCGCTCGTTGGGCATCTGCCTGGGAGACTGAACCATGCGATCGCTTCTCCGCCTCTCGCTCGTGCCCCTCGTCCTCACGGCGTCCCTGACCGCGTTGGCATCGAGCGATCCGTTGGCCGCGCAATCCGTTGCCGACTACGTCCCGCCGTCCGTGACCGGCCAGACCTTCCCGCTCTCGATTCGCAGCATCATGCGAGCCGAGGAGAACGTGGGCAGGGCGCCGACCCAGATTCAGTGGTCGGACGACTCGGAGACGGTGTACTTCCAGTGGCAACCCGGCGGCATGGAATGGGACGCCGGTCGCTCGCTCTACCTCGTCCCCGCGGAAGGGGGCGAGCCGGTACGCGTGGGCGCCGAGGAGGCCACGCGGGCTCGGCCATTCCTCGCCCAGGGGGACATCTCGCCCGACCGCCGTTGGCGCGTGACGGCCAGCGACGGTGATCTGTACCTGATCGAGCGTCGCTCCGCCGCGCTCCGGCGCCTCACGCA
>JBDHDM010000099.1:0-11625 GCA_039591515.1 Gemmatimonadota bacterium
CCTGAACCTCGTGGGCCAGCTCTCGGGCGTCGCCACCGCGACCCGGGCTCTCGTCGAGCGCGTCGAAGGCACCAGGGCGCGCATCGTCGACACGAGAAAGACGACCCCGCTGCTCCGCGCGCTGCAGAAACGAGCGGTGCTCGCGGGAGGGGGGTCGAATCACCGGATGGGCCTGTACGACCAGGTGCTCATCAAGGACAACCACATCCAGGCGGTCGGGTCGGCTGCCGAGGCGGTCCGGCGTGCCCGCACACACGTGGAAGACTCGATGACGGTCGAGGTGGAGATCGAGCACCTGGATGAGCTCGAGGCCGTGATCGAGGCCGGCGCCGACGTCGTCATGCTCGACAACATGGACCCCGTCGAGATGAAGTCCGCGGTGGAGCGGGCGCGAGGACGCGTCCTGCTGGAGGCCTCCGGGGGCATCACCCTCGAGACCGTCCGAGAAGTGGCCGAGGCCGGCGTCGACCTCATCTCGGTGGGCTGGCTCACGCACTCCGCCCCTTCGCTGGACGTGGCGCTCGACTTCGAATCCTGACCGGGAGGCGGCCGGATCGTCTTGCGCCGGGGCCCCGCCGGGAACACAGTCACCGCCCTCGAGGGTCCGATCGACGGACTCCGGTGACGGCCGCACCCGGACGGAGACAACGATGTACGCGGAACGCCCCCGCCCCCCGAGCTCGTCGCTCCGCGTGAGCCGGCGTGTCACCGCGATCGCCCTCTGCTGGGCGAGCCTTGCCGGGTCGACCCCCGTCCTGGGCCAAGAGCCGGGTCCGGACCTCGGGGAGATCCTCGAGCTCGGGGCCCTGCTCCTCGACACGAACGGGGACAGCGTGCCCGACCGAGTCGGCGCGTCTCTCGTCACGGGCTCGTCACCTTCGCCCGCGGAGATCGCTGCAGCGGCCGAGGTCTCGGCCAGACTCGGCTTCGAGACCATGGCCATCGACCTCCCCATCGAACGAGGGACGGCCGGTGGCATCCCGATCGTGATCGGTCGGAGCGGTCTCGCGGAGCCCGGCGTGCCCACGCCCCCGGTCGATCCCACGTCGCTGGACACGGGGGAAGGCGCCGTCGCGGTCGCCTGGGCCGAGGGCCGCACGTGGCTGTTCGTGCTGGGAGGGGACGACGACGGCCTACGGGCCGCCGCACGCCTGTTCGCCGGTGTTCTGCCGCATACGCGGACGCTCTCCGCTCCTCACGTGCGACGAGTGTCGGAGGACCTCACCGAGGCGCTGGGGGCCGCAGGCCTTACCGGCACACCGCGCCTGTCGCAGGCGCGCGCGCGCGGCGGCACCGACGGCATCACCCGGCTGGTCGTCGACCTCGGCGACGTCGATCCGGTGGCCGCCGCCGCGGCGCTCGAGCACCTGACCCGCGTCGACGGGCGACCCGAACCTGGCGCGGCCACGCCGGACAGCGCGGGAGGGGGGCCGGACGTCGAGGCAGAGGAGGACGTCGGCGACGCGCAGGGCGCGACGGATGCGGCTGCGACCGCCGAGAACGGGGAGGGCGCGGATGCGCTCTCGTACACAGGGCTCGGCGAAGTCGAGGTACGCATCGCCGGAGGTCGAGCCCTGCGCCTGCCGGGCAGGGCGGAGCCCGACGCTCCGGGGCCCATCCCCGGACGGCCCGGGAGTGGCGGGAAGGACGATCTCGACCTCTCCAACCTCTACACCGGCGACGGGCTGCTCGGCGGTAGCCCGATTCCGGACCGTGTAGACGCGATCGTGGTGCCCGGTGAGGCCGGTATCGGCTCGCTGCCCGAGCTCGCTGCACGACTCGGTCTCGAGAGCACGGGTCTGACCGTCCCCCTGGTTCACCCGGCCACGACACTGGACCGACCCGCGGGCCGGCCGACGATGATCCTCGCCGGCGTCCGTAACGAGCTCACCGACGAGCTCGCCGACAGCGGGCGGATCGACGTGGCCGGACTCGATCCCGGCACGGGGCTGATCGAGCTCGTCCCGGACGCGTTCGGCGGCAAGCCGGCCCTCGTGGTGACCGGCGCGGACGAAGCCGGAGCCGACGCGGCGCTGGCCCGGGTCGCGACCACGCTGCCCCACATCGACGCCAGGGCGAAGGACCGCCCGACGATCGGAACCGTCGAGCGTGAGCTCTGGGATGCGCTGTCCGGGCACGCCCCCGTCGGCCAAGCGGCAATCGGCCTGTACAAGCTCGAGAAGCTGGCCGAAGGGCTGGAGGGCGAGGCGCTCCGATCCGCGACGCTGCTCGTCTCGGTCGAGAAGGCCGATCCGGGTCTGAGGGAGTACGTGGCCGAGCGGGCGGCCACATGGTTGGGCCTCCCCGAGGTCGCCGTCACCATCGACGATCGCGACGTGCAGAACGCCGCCACCATCCTCCAGGAGTCGGTGACGTTCCCGGCCGAGGTCGAGCGCTTCTGGCACGCGATGCAGTCGAGGGTGCTCCCGAACGTGGCCGGCCAGAGCGTGCGGCTGGAGGCTCGGCTTTCCGAGCCTCCAGCCCTGCGAGAAGCGCTCGCGGACGAGGCGCGCGCGGCGCTCATCGACGCCGGGGCGGACCCCGCGGGAACCGAGGTAGAGGTCCTCTCGGCGTTCAAGCAAGGGTACTCCTGGCTCTACGACCGCGTCCGACCTCGGATCGAGGAAGGTGACGTCGCAGAGATCGTCATCCGCTTCCGACGGAACGACCCGCCCGAGGCGTGGCCGCAGCAAGCGATCCACACGCCGGTTCGCTGGCTCCACGAGATCTTCCCCATCGACGAAGTCCTCGCACGAGAGCTGGGCCTCGATGTCGGGCAGATCCGCTTCGAGCAGGTCCTCGAGGGCCCGACCTATGCGGTGTCGGTCCTCGACTCCGCCGGCCGGGAGATCCTGACCGACACGTTCGATCCGACCTGGGTCATGCGCCCGTATTTCGACCGCTTCCAGGACTACGAGCACGTGCGGGTCACCACCGGATGGCTCCGAGCCACCGCGGGGGACCGCACGATCGTGGACGAGCGCATCGTGACGGACCCGGAGGCGTTCTGGGACTACTTCCAGGCCACGGTCCTGCCGGCCACGTACGACCACGTGATGGGGGTCCACGAGGGCCTCCCACGGGGTGGAAGCGCGGACGCACCGTTCTTCGGCGAGTTGACCGTCGAGCTGGAGATGAGCGAGCCGGACTATCGACTGGACGTCGACAACGAGATCCACGCACCGATGGACGCACTCCACGAGGAGATCTACTTCGGCACGATCGAGTTCTTCGACGTGCTCGGCCGAAACTCCCGAGGCCAGGGCATCCAGTTCCCCGGGAGGATCCTCCCGATCATGCGGCCGAAGGACGACGGGACGGGAGCGCGGGCCGAGGTGAGGCTCACGGGCTTCGCGACCCCGAGACCCGCGGTCGTCCTCTCGTACGAGACGGTCGACGGAGAGGCCCGTGAGCTGAGCCTCGACATCCCGAAGACGACGCTCGCGCGGCCTTCTGCGCGACGGGCGGTCGTGCGCGCGGACACGCCCGGGCTTCTGGAGCTCGCCCTCCGGGTCCGAGTCGACACCGATCGCGACCTGAGGGACAGCCTGGTCGCCACGACCCGTGAGATCGCCGTGGACGAGCGCATGGTGTCGGCCGAACAAGTGGTCGCCACCATGCGGGAAATCGAGGCACTGCGTGGCGCCGGGCTGTACCCGTCGGCCCTCGCGTTCCCGGACCTGGGCGCGCTGACCGTGTGGGCCGAGTGGACGCACGAGCAGGACCCCGAGGCGCGACGTGTCGGTACGCTGGCGGCCAACGGTGTACCCGCGCCGCTGCCGGACTGGCAGAGCCTCGTGCCCGACGGCTGGGCGCACGACGGATCGCGGATCGTCCAGTGGGAGACTCCGATTCCGCCTCCGGAGGGCCACGAGATGTTGGCGAAGATGGCCGCCGCGTTCCCCGAGGCGACGATGTACAAGGCTGGGGAGAGCTACCTGGGCAAGGACATCTGGGCGATGGACCTGATGCCGCCGATCTCCGCCAGCCACTGGTCGCACGTCAAGGCGACGACGTTCAAACCCACGGTCGTGTACTCCGCTCGTCAGCACGCGAACGAGGTGTCGAGCACGAGTCACGTGCTCCGGCACGCCGAGCTCCTTCTCACCGACCCGGAACAGAGGCCGAAGCTCGGCCGCGTGAACGTGGTCGTCCACCCGTTCACCAACCCCGACGGGGCCCAGACCGCGTACGACCTATACCGCATCACGCCGGACTACATCCTGCACGCGGGCTATCTCGGCTCGCTCGGGCAGGACGCCACCTCCGGTGGCGGAAGCGACCACCCGATCTATCCGGAGTCGACCGTGCGGGGGAGGCTCTGGGAGACGTGGCTGCCCGACATCTTCCTCAACCCGCACGGCTACCCTTCCCACCAGGTGGTCCAGCTCTTCTCCGAGTACACGGGGCTGGTACGCAGAGGCCGTGTCACGGAGCGAAACTGGGGCTTCAACAAGGGCTGGTTCATGCCCGGGTTCGGCTACGTCGACAGTCCGGATCATCCCAGGCACAAGGACGCGGCCTTCACCATCCGCGAATACATCACCCGGGGCATCAACTCCAATCGCGACGTCTTCGACCTCAACCAGCGCGCGTACGCCCGGTACCGACGCTACGGCGCCGAGTTCGACCCCGACGTCTTCAACCTTCCGATGACCGACAGCGTGATGATCGAGATGCCGCTCAAGGGCTCGAGCGGCAGCGGGGGAGGGGGCGGGGGCGGCTTCGACCCTCGGGTCACGATCTGGAGCGGCACGACGGAAGCGCCGGACGAGACGGCCTACGGGCCCTGGATGGAGCTGGTCGGAAAAGCGGGGCTTTCCTGGGATCAGGCGATCACCGACTACCTCTTCGAGGGTGCGCACGAGGTGAAGCGCAGCGGCTCCCGATTCTTCGGCGGCGTCACGTTGAAGATGAGCCGGCCTCGCCCACCGGAGGAACCGGAGGAGGAAGAGGGCGTTGCGACGGACGTCACGGACCCGCCCGAGTCGACTCGCTCGCCGCGGTAGGGTACGGCTCGGGACCCGCCACACGGTTGCGCAGCCGGGGCAGACCTTCTTGTTTCTCGACGAGCGTCACGACCGTGCCGCCCACGCCCACGCTGTCCCCGTATCGATCACCTATGAAGAACGCGACCCTCCTGCTCCTTCTGCCGCTCGTGCTGGTCGCCTGCGGCGGGGAGCCCGCAGAAGACACCGTTGAACAGGCTGCCGAGCCCTCCGCCGGGGCCGTCACGATCGTGACGCCCATGAACGGGGCACTGATCAACGGAACCGAAATCAACGTGACGCTGTCGTCGACGGTGGAGATCCTCCCGGCAGGTGACATGACGTCGGGCACCGGACATCACCACCTCTACCTCAATGCCGACCTCACGCCTGCGGACCAGCCGATCCCGACCGTCCCCGGTAGCATCGTGCACATGGGCGATGCATCGACCAGCTTCGTCTTCGAGGACGTCGAGCCCGGCACGTATCGGCTCATCGCGGTCGTCGCCGACGGCGCCCACTTCCCGCTCGAGCCGTGGGTGGTGGATACGGTGGAGTTCACGGTCGCCAACGACTGACCGCGCGGACCGGGAGGCGTCAGAGACGCCTGAAGTCGCCCGTCGCCTCGGTAACGACGCGGAAGCCCCGCACTCGCTTGGGTAGCCCCCGGGCCGCCTTCGCATCGCGCACGTAGACCTTCAGACACGGGCTGCCGCCGTGCAGGCCGATCGCCGTGCCACTGACGCCGTCGCGTCCCAGGACCGTGGCGTTGAGCTCCGCCTGGGCGGCTTTGATGTCGTGCTCGGCCACGCGGCTCAGTTACCGTCGATGCGGATGTCGAAGCGATCGAGCACCAGATCGATCGGGTTCGCGACCGTGGTGGTGGCGGTGCCGGCGAAGAGCAGGCCCACCGGCCGTCGGTCACCGAGCAGCGTTCCCTTCGTGACGATCAGCGAGCCGGAGTCGCCCCCGGCGCTGAACCCGGCTCCCGAAATCACGATCTGGTCCGTGAATCGGGCCGTCCCCGACCGGTAGCCCACATCGATGGTCGCGTTGAGCCCGCTGATCTGACCGACTGTGTGCCCGGTGGTTCGGCCGTACTTCTGGACCGACTGACCGAGCTTCGCCTCGACCGACGCCGAGCGGGGGCTCCCGTACCCGTTCTCGGGCGTGTGCTCCGCCACGTCGTCGACCGTCGTGAGTGCGATCGCTGCGTCGATCCAATTGGGCTGGCAGACCATCCCCTGGCAGAAGTGGATGGGCTCGTAGTCGTGGAGCGTGCCGATCACGTCGTCCGGATCACGCCCTCCATCCACCACCCCGGGCTGCAGCAGGTTGTCCCCGCGCTTGCCGATGTTGTTCGCGGCGTACACATGGTTGTTGCTCAGCGCGAACGTCTCGCCGCCGCCGGTGACTCGGGCCCCGATCGTGCCTGCCGTGACGTCGCCGTGACCCGTGCTCACCCCGATCGGGACCGGTCGTGGGAACGACTGCGTGGGATCCACGGCACTGGCGTCGTCAGCGGGAAGCGCCGTGAACCTACCCGTGACCTCGGGAACGATCTCGACACCGGAGGCGAAACGCGGGAAGGCGCTGACCGCCGGCGCGGTCAGGTAGACCTTGAGCACGGCCTGCCCCGAGCCGTCGACCCCGATCGCCGTTCCCACCACCCCTTCACGGGAGAGCCAGTCGTCGGTCACCTCCTCCTGGAGCGCGAGCGCAGCCTCGAACGAGGAGGCGGTGTACTCCCAAGGGCCGAGCGGGCCGGCGTAGAGAAGGAGGTCGGCGCCGAGCGCAAGGACCAGCGCCAAGCGAGATCGGAGTAGACGTTTGATCATCATCTCATACTATACGGGTCGCACCCCATTCAGGGTTCCGCGACGGTCCCCTGAGCCTCACGTGCCCATTCCCTTCGACGCCCGGATGCAGCCACGAGTTCGAACGCTCGTCGGGGCCCTCATACCCTTGGTCGTCGTGACCGCCCTTTCGGGTTGCGCGACGCGACCGGGGCCGGGCGACGCCGGATACGCATTCAACCTCTCGGGCGACTACTACGGGCGCGTGCATCTCGAAGGTGAGCCGTTCGACGCGACAGTCTCCCTCGCCACGGGACGAAGGGGCGCGGTGTCCGGCCCCTTCAAGGTCTCGGTGCCGGTCCTGATCGTCGGCCAGGTCGAGGGAGTCATCGTCGACGAGTTGTTCCGCGTCCGCATCACGTACGTGAGTCCGGGCGGGTGCGATGGGGTCATCGAGGGCATTCTCACCGTCGAGCAGGGCGGCGGCACCGTCGAAGGTCCCGTCTCGATACGCGACTGCGGGGAGCCGGCCTCGGGCCGACTGGCGCTTCGGCGAGCGTCGAGCGACCGGCAGGAATCCACGACCGAGCGGCGGGCCCCCGCCACGCCGGCCACCCCCGGAGAGCGCCGGAGCGACTGCTCGGACGACGCATCATGCCGGTGACGTACCGGATCGTCCCGGAGCTCCGCTTGGTGCTCTCGACGTGGGAAGGTGCGGTCACACTGGAGGACGGGCGCCGGCACAACGAGTCGCTCCGCGCCGACCCGGAGTTCGATCCGTCCATGCGTCAACTCTCGGACGCGCGCCGGGCGCGCAGCGCCGTCTCCGCCGATGGCGTGCGCGGACTCGCACGACACAGCGCGTTCGGGCCGTCGAGCCGCCGAGCGATCCTCGTCGCGGACGACGACGCGTATGCGGTCTCGCGCATGTACGCGGCCCAGGCGAACAAGGCCGGGCGGGTACGCATCTTCCGCGATCTTCGCGACGCGCTGGCGTGGCTGGAGGTGGAGGCCTCCGACCTCGGACTCGAGGATTGACGCGGAGGCACCTCGGCCTGCCTGCATCCAGGCCCGTCAGAGCGTCTTCGGCGCTCCGCCGTCCCTCGCCGATCGGTAGAGCGCGTCGATCGCCCGCATGTTCGCGGCGGCTTCGGACGGAGTGTATCTCAGCGGACGATCGTGGAGGACACAGTCCGCGAAGTGCTCGATCATGAGGCGGTACTCGTCGTCTCCGTGGACCGTGTGGGCCGTCTCACCGTCGGGCCCCCGGGACTCGATGATCGCGACGTCGCCGGTGCCCGGAAGGAACGCCGCCGGCACGCGCAGCTGGCCGTCGGTCCCGGCCACCTCGTAGCCCTCGCACCGCTCGAGCGTGAGGGCGCAGTCGAAATGCGCCACCACCCCAGTCGGGAAGCGCAGAATCCCGGTGAGGGCTTCATCGACGTCGCGATCCGTCCACCGGGCCGTCGCCTGGACCTCGAACGGCTCCTCGCCGGCGATCGTGCGTGACACGTTCACGCAATAACATCCGACGTCCATCAGAGCCCCGCCCCCGAGCGCCGGATCGAGACGAATGTTGTCCGGGTTGCGCAGACGGAACGTGAAGCTGCTCCGGACCGCACCGACCTCACCCACCCTGCCCTCACGGACCATCTGGACGACCCGTTCGGTCCTCGGATGGAATCGGTACATGAAGGCCTCCATGAGGAGGACACCGGCCCCTTCGGCAGCGGCTTCCATCTCGTGGCATTCCACCGCGTCGAGCGCGAGAGGCTTCTCGCACAGCACGTGTTTGCCCGACTCGGCCGCGCGAATCGCCCACTCCCGGTGCATGCTATTGGGCAGTGGGATGTAGATCGCGTCGACGCCCTCGTGGTCCAGAAGAGCCTCGTACGATCCGAGGGCCTCGGGAATCCCGTGCTCTCGCGCAAAGCTCCGTGCACGCTCGGCGTCGCGTGACGCGACGGCCACGAGCTCTCCGTTCGCCGAAGCCTGGATCGCGGGGTTCACCGCCGCGCGACCGATGTTGGCCGTGCTCATCACCCCCCACCGCAGTGTACGGGCCGTCATGCTCGCTCGTCTCCCTTCGGGGGCACGTGGAGCGCCTGGGCGCTCATCTAGTACGGACTCTGCTGGCCACCCTCCACCTCGTCACCGAGCGGAAGGTCGACCCAACGACGCTCCCGATGCGAGAGGGCGACGGCATTGATGACCTCCTGAACGCGAGCGCTCTGTGCGAAGTCGCCCTGGTTCACCCCTCCCCCCTCCAGGATCTCTTCGCAGAAGTTGTGCACCAGGTTGCCATAGAAGGCAGTGCCCCAATGATCGCCCGGCGCGTAGCTCGGGGGGAAGTAGCGCTCGGGGATGTCGCGCGGTACGAACTCGACGGCCTCGGGCTCCGCGGTGTGGATGGTCTGGATGACTCCGAACTCCTCGACCAGGCGGACCTGGATCGCTCCCTTCGAGCCGAAAATGCGCGCCTCGATCCCGGGATAGTTGCCAACCGTCACGTAGCTCGACTGCATCGAGAAGAGCGCACCGTTGGCGGCCTGCCCGATGAACATGTCGGCATCGTCGATGTTGATGCGCTCCCTCTCCGAATCGAGGTTCGTCCTTCGGCGAAACGGGACCATATTCGCCATTCTCCCGACCACCTCGACCAGGTCGCTCCCGATGCACTCCAGTCCGATGTCGATGGTCGGGGCGCCGTATCCCTCGAGGGAGCTCACCGTGATCCCTTCGGGAGAGAGGTCGGTGCCCCATTCGGACTCCCCCTCCGGCCTGATCTTGTGAATGCGCTTGTCCATCGGGTTGTCCGGATCGAGCCACTGGGAGTTCTGCTCGTAGCCGTTGAACACGTACGGATCGCCGACGAAGCCGGAACGGATCAGGTCGAACATGTACATGACGGCGGGGGCGTACCGGAACGTCAGTCCGACCTTCGTCTTCAGTCCCTTCGAGCGGGCGAGCGCGTCGGCGCGCAGAACGTCGCGGTAGTCGTGGCAGACCGGCTTCTCGACGAGACAGTGCTTGCCAGCCTCGAGCGCCGCGAACACCAGATCCTGATGATCACCCCGCGTAACGACGTCGATCACGTCGATGTCGTCGCGCTCGAGCAGGGTCTCGGCGCTCGTGGTGACGTCCGGGATCTCGAACTCGGCCGCACGCGCATCCGCGAGCTCACGATCCAGGTCGCAGATCGCGACGAGGTCGCATAGCGGGGACCGGAGAAAGCCCGGCAGATGGGCGGTTCGCGACCATCGGCCCGCGCCGATGACGCCGACCCTCAAGCGTTCACTCATCCTGATCGCGCCTCTGGCGACTCGAGAATTCGGGAGCAGCAACATGCGGGTCCGACCGGGCTGTCGCCAACCGACCGCATCGGTCCCAAGTTGCGCGCTCGCCCCGCCGACTCGACGGTCGCCGTGGAAGCCCGTACCGCACAGGAGACAGCATGACCTCCCCTCGCTCTCGACGCCTTGTCACGCTCCTCGTTCTGACGCTCGCCTGGTCGGCGGCACCCGCTTCCGCACAGCGCGGCGGCAACGCCACGGAGCCCCTGCCGACCATCGAGGAGAAGACCGCGGGACTGGAGCGGATGGACGGTATGCTCCCCCTGTACTGGGACGCCGACCTCGGGCAACTGTGGATGGAAATCCCGCAGCTCGACACCGAGATGATCCACTACGTGGGATACGGCGCCGGCCTCGGATCGAACGATCTGGGGCTCGACCGGGGCGCTCTGCGCGGTTCGCGCATCGTGAAGTTCGAGCGTGTGGGGCGAAAGATCTTGATGATCCAGCCCAACTACCGCTTCCGGGCGGAGAGCGACAACCCCGACGAAGTCAGGGCCGTACGTGACGCCTTCGCTCGTTCGGTGCTGTGGGGATTCACGGCCGAAGCTGCGACCGGCGGGCGCGTCCTGGTGGACCTGTCCGACTTCCTCCTGCGCGATCCGATCAACGCCGGTGGACGCATGCGGCCGGGCCAGTACCGCCTCGACACCGGTCGGAGCTCCGTGTACCGGGAATTCACGGGGGCGTTCCCGACCAATACGGAGTTGGAGGTCGAGCTCACGTTCGTCCAGCAGGGCGGCGGAGGGGGCGGCGGGTTCGGCGGTGGCGGGGGCGGCTTCGAGGGCGTCGGTCAGGTGGCCGCCACGGGTGAAGCAGCCAGCATCCGCATCCACCACTCTTTCGGCGAGCGCCCGTACGACGGCTACGAGACGCGTGCCTTCGATCCGCGCGCCGGGTACGGAGCGGTGACGTTCCAGAACTACGCGACGCCGCTCGGCGACGACATGACCCGACGCTTCATCCGACGCCACCGCCTCGAGAAGCAGGACCCGAACGCGGCGGTGAGCGACCCGGTCGAGCCGATCGTCTACTACCTGGATCCGGGGACTCCGGAGCCAGTGCGTTCCGCGCTGCTCGACGGCGCCCGGTGGTGGAACGACGCGTTCGAGGCCGCCGGATTCCGAAACGCGTTCCAGGTCGAGATGCGCCCGGATTCGATCAGCTCGCTCGACGCCCGCTACAACGTGATCAACTGGGTCCACCGGTCGACCCGAGGATGGAGCACGGGCGGATCCGTGACCGACCCCCGGAGCGGAGAGATCATCAAGGGCGTGGTCACGCTCGGCTCCCTCCGGATTCGGCAGGACTACATGATCGCCGAAGGCCTGCTGTCCCCGTACGCGACCGGCGACGAATCACCGCCGGAGCTGGAGGAGTGGGCCGTCGCGCGGATTCGGCAGCTCTCGGCGCACGAGGTCGGGCATACCATCGGCCTCGGGCACAACTACTACAACAGCACGGCCGGACGCATCTCGGTGATGGACT
>JBDHDM010000100.1:0-11619 GCA_039591515.1 Gemmatimonadota bacterium
AGGTCCGGCGGCTACCACGTTGTTCCGTTCTTTCCCCAAGGGGAGACGCTCATCGATCCTTCCGGAGCCATCTGGTCGACTGCATACGGAGACCCGTCTTATCGCATCGCGCGCTGGCAGCCCGAGGGCGACACGACGCTGATCATCGAGACACGCCGCCCGTCGATACCGATTGCGACGAGCGAAAGGGACTCGGCGATCGCCTTCGTCCGTGAGTCTCTGGAGCCGCGAGGTGCGGCGGACCAAGACTGGACGAAGGTACCGCCCACGCGTCCGGTGGTGGCTGGACTATTCCTATCAGAGGGCGGAGACCTCTGGGTGAGGGCCCGGTCAAAGGAGTCCGAGGTCTTCGATGTGTATTCCTCGAAGGGCATGTACCGGCGGACGGTTCTGAACTCACTGAAGATCTATCGCTGGCTGCGACCCGTCGTGAGAGGAGACGACTTGTGGGCGGTCGTGACGGACGACTTCGACGTCCAATACGTGGTGCGCGCGCGACTGGTGCCGATCGTGGCACACTGAGGCGGGCCATGGCGCGCAACGGCTGCGCGTGTAGGCAGTGCGACGGCGGCGAATAACCCCCCGCACTGGTCAAGCCCTCGGCGGAGCAGCAGAATGCAGAGTCGTCGGGGCAACGCGTCCCTGGCTCTTGATTTGCCCAAGATACCCGCCGAGCATCGGCCGGCTCACCGTGACAGCAAGAACGAGTTCGCTGGACCGATACCTTGCTGAGACCCGCTCCGAGTTGGAGCGAATGACTCCTGCGGTTGCCCATGCCGCCACGCAGCGGGGCGCCCTTCTCGTCGACATTCGACCCGAGTTCCAGCGCCGTCGCGATGGAGAGATCCCTGGGGCGATCATCGTCGAGCGGAATCATCTCGAGTGGCGACTCCATCCGGAGAGTTCGGGCCGGATCCCGGAGGCGACGAGCTGGGACGTACAGTGGATCGTGCTGTGTGATGAAGGCTACGCTTCCTCGCTCGCTGCGGCCGTTTTGCGGGCGCTCGGCTTACGTCGCGCGACGGATGTCATCGACGGGCTCCGAGCGTGGCGGGCGGCAGGCATGCCGTTGAGGCCGCCCGGTCAGGTGAGCGAACCACGCCTGGCGCCTGACTCCGATTGAGAAAGGCGGCGACGATCCCAGGTGGATGAAGGTCGTGGTTGAAGTCAGGCAGGGCTGATCTCGTATGGAGGTCACTCTCAAAGGAGGGCGAGAATGAGTGGATTGTGGGGAGCGTTTCTCGAGCTCTTTCAAGTCGGACTGTTCTGGCTGACACAGTTCTACGGGGGTCACGTCGCATCGGCGATCGTCTCGCTTTCGCTCCTCGTACGCCTGATGCTCCTTCCGGTCACCGTCCGCCTTTCGCTGCGAGCTCGTGCTCACGGCCGGGCCGTCCGGGCGCTGCGCCCCGAGCTGGACCGAGTCAGAGAACGATGGGCGGACACGCCCGAGCGCATGGCTGCGGAGACGATGGCCGTGTATCAGCGGGCCGGGGTGTCGCCGGTGGACGTGGGGGTGCTGCGGAGCTCCCTGCTGCAGACGCCGATCTTCATCGGTCTGTACCACGCCGTGCGGGGCGCTCTCACGCCCGGTGTCGGTAGGCGCAGCTTCCTCTGGGTGGCCGACATCGCCCGCCCGGACGTCGGCGTGGCCGTGTTGGCGAGTCTCGCGGCCGGGATCAGCGCCTGGGTCGGTGCAAACGAGAATCAGCCTGCGTGGACGCTCGCGTTGCCGACGGTCCTCACCGGGGCGATGGCACTGGCCATTTCGGCGGGGTTCGGACTCTACCTCTTGGCGAGCGGGCTCGTGGGGACACTACAAGGCCTGCTGGTGATGAGGATCGAGGGGCGAGACGGCCACGCATGAGCTCCGTGGGACAGGATCTCTCGTACGCCTTCCGCAGTCTCCGGCGAGCGAAGGGCTTCACCGCGTTCGCGGTCCTCATCTTGGCGCTCGGGATCAGTGTGACCACCGCGGGCTACAGCCTGCTGCACGGCATCGTGCAGCGGTCTCTTCCGTTTCCGGAAGGGGATCGGCTCGTAATCCTCGGTCATCGGTCGTCCGCGCAGCCCGAGGAAGAGCTGCTGATGACTCCCGCACTCTACACGTACTACCGTACGCGGAGTCGCTCCTTG
The DNA here is from genome assembly GCA_039591515.1 of Gemmatimonadota bacterium. Classification (GTDB taxonomy): domain Bacteria; phylum Gemmatimonadota; class Gemmatimonadetes; order Longimicrobiales; family Gaopeijiaceae; genus UBA2589. Next base: position 2,137 of record JBDHDM010000100.1, read on the forward strand.
GCCGACGTTGCCCTGTTCCGTTATGGCGGCACCTACCTGTCCCGAGACGACGCGATCGATCTGGAGGTGCCCTTCGCCGAGACGACTCCGGATCTCGCTGGCGTGCTGGGTGTCCGGCCCATGGCGGGGCGATGGATCGACGAAGAGGACGTGCGCTTCGGACGTGCTGTCGCCGTTCTGGCATACGACCTGTGGGTGAGCCAATACGGGGCCGATCCCTCGATCGTTGGACGCACGATCGAGTTGACGAGTGGCTCGCACGAAGTCATCGGCGTCATGGACGAGGGCTTCACGTTCCCAGGAGCGACCCTGCTGTGGGTGCCCTACGTGGTTGAAGGAACGTCTCCCTTCAGCGCCTCGGAACCGTATGGCGCCTTCAGGTTCTTTGGTGTCGCCAGGGTGGCGGCGGGCTCGACGGACGAGGATGTCCAAGCCGAGCTGACCGCATTGTTGCCTCGGGTCGGGGAGGTGTTTGCCGGCGAGTTTGCCGACTTCGTGGTCGAGGAGGCCCGACTCAATCCGACGGTCGAGCCGCTCGAGAGCTGGGGCACCACCGGCGTGGAGCGCACGCTTTGGCTGCTTTTCGGCGCCTCCGTGATCGTCCTTCTGATCGCCTGCACCAACGTCGCCAACCTGCTGATCGTGCGGGCCGAGGGGCGAAGGCGGCTGATTGCCGTTCGTATGGCACTCGGGGCCGGACGACTGAGACTGGCGCGACTGTCTTTGGCGGAGGGCCTGGTGCTGGCTTCTGCCGGGGGCGCGCTCGGATGTGTGGGCTCTCTCCTGATTCTGGCGGTCGTCGAACGGTTCGTTCCCAATGGGGTCATGACGCGGGAGCTCGTCGCCAGAGGTCCTGAAGTAGGACTGGATGCGCGCGTCCTCGGCTTCGCGATCATCGTCTCGATGACCACGGCGGTGGTGTTCTCTTTGATCCCCTTGGTTCGCTCGGCGTCGGTGGCGGAGGAGCTGAAGCGGGGCTTCTCCGGAGTCGGGGTGTCGCCGTCCAGGGCCCATGGCGCTCGGGTGCTCGTAGCGGCAGAGGTGTCCTTGACTCTGGTGCTCCTCGCCGCCGGCGCGCTTATGGCGCGGAGTCTCTTGAACCTGAGTGCGATCGACCCGGGCTTCGTTCCCGAGCAGAAGCTGGTCTTCACCGTGGCCTCGGGACTGCGAAGAGAGGAGGCGGCACGATTCCATCAGGCCACGATCGATGGGCTCAATCGGCTGCCCGGCGTACGATCCGCGGGTGCGGTCCGGTGCCTACCGATCACCGATCGTTGCCACATTCGAAACTCGTTGTATGCCGAGCACGATGCCGAGGGCCGGAGGAGAGAGGCTGGGGGCGTCGTCATCAACACTGTGACGCAAGGGTATTTCGAGGCACTCGAGGTACCGTTGTTGGCGGGCAGAGGCATCGAACGGCTCGATCACGAGGACCGGAACGGGGCGGTGGTCATCAGCGCCTCGGTGGCTCGAGAGCTCTGGCCCGGAGCCGACCCGATTGGAGAGCGGTTCCAGTCGGGAATCGAGGGATCGGGTAGCTGGCTCACCGTCGTCGGCGTCGTCGGCGATGTTCAGCCTCATCGCCTGACGGACGATCCACAGAGCGCTCGCACTGTCTATCTGGCGATGGTGGGCGAAGGAAGCACCGGCCGGCACCCCCGTTCCATGCGCTACGTGGTCCTCACCAGCGGTGATCCTACAGGCGCTGTCGCGTCGATTCGACAGGAAATCGAGGAAGCGGGAGGGGGTGCGCGATTGACGTCCATGCTCACGATGGATGAGCACGTTGCGGCCTCCATGAAGGCGACCCGATCGGCCGCGACGCTCCTCCTTCTCGGTGCTCTGGGCGCGCTGCTGCTCGCGTCCGCGGGTGTCTACGGCGTCGTCGCCTATGCGGCTCGACAAAGAGTGCGCGAGCTTGCAGTGCGAATCGCGTTCGGCGCCGGGCCCCGCCGAGTACGCGGCCACGTGTTCATGGAGGCGGTACCGGCGACGCTGCTTGGCGTCGCCCTCGGGATCGGGGTCGCCGCGGTGTTGACCCAAGCCCTGGAGCCCTGGCTCGTGGGCCTGCATCCCGGAGACCCCGCCACGATGGCTTTGGCGGCAACAGTACTCGTCGTCGTCGTCGCGGTTGCCACCTATCTGCCGGCTCACCAGGCGGCCAAGGCGAATCCGGCCGACGTGTTGCGCCTCGATGCGTGAACGGCGTCCGAGCGGGCGTCACGTCGGTCCCGGGGGTGTATCGGCACGGAACGCGAGAATGTAGGATGGCGTGTGCGAGTGGCTAGGCGTGACCCGAGCGCCCGAGCGGAGTCCGCTCGCTGGGTGATCTGGCAAGGACGCGATGATGGAGTCGGCAACCAGGGAGTTCCGCATGACTCGCCCGGGCGGCCCCACCGGCGAGGACGATCTCGCGCGTAGCGCGTCGACGCTGGCAGGCTGGGAGCTCGAGGAGGCGAGGAGCGAATACCTCGGGCTTCTGAGTCTCACCCCGACGGCCCTCGGGTTCGCATCCGTGCTTCTGCTCACGGCCATGACGTTGTCTGTCACCCTCGGGCTCAATCTCGGTCTCCCGGTTCTCGGCGTGGGAGCGCTTCTGGCTCCGAGAGCTGTGAGCTGGCTCAGGAGGACGGTTTCCGCACGCCGCCGCCTGAAGCGCCTCGAGGCGGGATCGGGGTAGGGTAGGGGACTTGTTCCACACCAACCGGAGCGGACATTGGATCTCGGATTGAAGGGCCGGAACTGTGTCGTGCTGGGTGGGAGCCGGGGGATCGGGCGTGCGATCGCGTTGGGGCTTGCCGCGGAAGGCGCCAACGTCGCCATCTGCGCCAGGAATGAAGGGGCTCTCCGCGCGACCGAGTCGGAGCTTTCAGCCAAGGGTGTGCGGACTCATGCCGGGGCCTGTGACGTAGGGGACTCCGACGCGCTGTCCGCCTTTCTCGACGGCACCCGCCATGCCTTGGGCAGCGTCGATGTACTCGTGCACAACGCGTCCGCGCTCGCCGTCGGGCCCGGCCTCGCCGACTGGGAAGCCAGCTTGCGGGTCGACCTGATGGCTGCGGTCCACGCCGCCGAACAGGTCATGCCGTGGATGGAGGAAGCCGGGGGTGGCTCGGTCCTCTTCGTGTCGTCGATCTCCGGGCTCGAGGCCGACCCGTCCCCCGATTTCGGGTACACGGCCGCCAAGGCCGCCCTCATCGCACACGCCAAGAAGCTGGGCGTGATGAACGCGCCGCTAGGGATTCGGGTGAACGCCATCGCGCCGGGCTCCATCGTATTTCCCGGCGGCGTCTGGGCGAGGATCGAGCAAGATCAACCCGAGGTCTACGAGAGCGTGCGCGCGTCGATCCCATGGGGTCGGCTCGGTACGCCGGAGGAAGTGGCGGACGTTGCCGTCTTTCTCCTGTCTCCGAGGGCCGCTTGGGTCGCCGGCGAGTGCCTGAGTGTTGACGGTGGACAGCATCGCGGGATGCGCTGATCCGGCCGGTCGGTCGTTCCGAGTAGGAAGAGGGGCCATGTCGTCCGAGCCGGTCGTCGCCCGTCGGTTGCTAACGGGTCGGCGGGAAAGTAGAACTGCAATGCCGACAAGTGGAGGAGGCTGAACGCGAGCTGTAGGGCGCGCCGGATGCCGATTCCGAAACCAGGAATGAGGAGACCAGGGATGAGTGAGATGCGAGAGACCGCTGCGAAGTTCTTCGACGCCTGTGAGACGGGCGGCGGCTGGGAGGGGTGCAGTGGCTATTGTCATCCCGACGCCACCTTCTCCGCACAAGCCGGTGCCCTGGCCGATGTCGACACACTCGAAGGTTATACCGAGTGGATGAAGGGCCTCTTGGGCCCGGTGCCGGACGGCTCCTACGAGCTCCGCTCGTTTTCCGTGGACGAGGACCGAGGCAACGTATCGGCATTCGCGGTGTTCAGCGGCACTCATACCGGCGAGGGCGGGCCCGTGCCCCCGACCGGCAAGCGGGTCTCCGCGGACTACGTGTACGTGATGGACTTCGATGGGGATCGCATCCGTCACATGACCAAGATCTGGAACGACGGCTTCAGCTTGGCACAGTTGGGTTGGGCGTAGAGGGCGCGAGCCGCTAGGAAGCGGGCCGGCACGGTTGGTCCCGGACAAACCCAGCGCCTGTGGGTCGAGTCGGCGACTCTTGGGGCGCTAGGCCGTTCCGGGCACGCTCCGTCGGGGGCGTGCTTCGTGTGCCCTAGCGCCACTTCGGTTGCCGACCGGTCGCCCCGGCAGTAGAAGTCCAATCCGTTGGAGGGGATCGGATCGGGAGGAAGGGGATGAGGGTGGTACTCGGATTGTGTGCGGTGTCGCTCGTGCTCGGTGCGCAGGAGGCCTCGAGCCAGCGAACGACGGATGTCGTCGAGCGTCTGCTGGACCAGATCGGAGGACGCGAGACGTGGGCCGCTGCGACCGGCTTCCACATGGTCGAGGTGCTCCACGATGAGAGTCTCCCACTCCCGGCGGTCCGCGAGTATTGGGTCGACTTCGCTCGGCCGCGGATCATGGAGCGCACGACCACCAACTCCACTCTCCAGCTCCAGGCTCTGAACGAGTCAGGGGGCTGGATGATCCGCGATGGAGAGCACTCGCCTTGGTCCGTCGACGAGGTGTCGGGATGGCGAGGCTTCTGGCCTGGGATACCGACGCGGGTGTTTCATCTGCTCGCGACCAACGACTCGTCGCTCGAGGTCGAGCTGAGGGAAGGGAATCGGCTCGACGTCCGGCTGGACGGTCGCTTCGCGGTCTGGATCGCCCTCGACGACGATGCGGTCCCCGTCGCGTACGGACGTGAGGAGTCTCACACGTACACCCACTTCCTCGGTCGAATGGAGCAGTACGGACCCGTGCGGTTGTGGTCTGCTGCCTACGAGCCCGGTGACCTGTGGCAGGTCACCATGGTCGACTTCGACCTGTTCGACGACACGCTTCCGGTCAGCTTCGATCCACCGACGGACCGGGAGTCTCATCGTCCGGCGCCGGCAGGAGGTGGGACGTGAGTCCGCGACCCTTCTCGTGCCGGGCGCCCGCAGGAGACGCGGGTCATCCTCGGGCCGGACGGACATGAGGGGTGACGAGGCGGGAGGGACGATTCGTTGGCGGATGCATCTGCAAGCTTCTACCGAGACGGTGTTCGCGGCGCTGGACTCGGACGAAGGACGGGGTGCCTTCTGGGCCGAATCCGCCGAGGAGGCCGACGGCTCTATCCACTTTCGCTTCGTCAACGGGCTCCAATACGAGGCCAGGATTCTGCTCCGCGAGCCCCCCCACGTCTGGGCCATCGACTACTTCGGTGCGGAGGCGCGTTTCGAGCTTGCCCCCGACGGTGCCGGGGGCACCGATCTGTTTCTGAGTCACGAGGGGGTGGGGCGAGGCGAGTGGCAGGAGGTGCACGCCGGTTGGCTCAACGTGTTGTTCCCGCTCAAGGCCCACATCGTGTACGGTGTGGACCTTCGGAACCACGACCCCACTCGAACGTGGGACAGAGGATACGCGGACCAGTAGCAGCGGCCTGTTCTGGCGAGAGCGCGAGGCGTCGAGATTCAGAACACGGTCCGCCCGCCGATACCGGTCGAGCTGGCGCCCGGCGCAGTCCCGAGCCCCTTGGCAGACCCGTGGTCCCGCATTGGATCCGCATGCTGAAGGCGGAGCTCCGCACGAAGTTCCCGTCGTCGTCGATGTAGGCTGGCTGTTCCCACCGAATCACGCATCGGACGCCGTTCCTCTGAATTCCGTGGACTCCGGAGCCGGGCCCGTCCGCGACGATCTCCGGAATCATCCTCCACCCAGCCCGATGCGTCTCACTTCCCGGCTCGGCCACGAAGGTAGGAGGGACCTCCCCCGCCAGGGTCGAATCGGTCGTCTCGAACGCCACTTCACATACGGCTGTCGGCTCGCCGCTCCACATCGACTCGATCGGTCCGTCCATGCTGGTCAAGGCCACGTGCGGGACCTCGTCGAGCACCACGTAGAATCCGCGGCACGGATCCTCCTGGGTAGACGGGCTCCCCCCTAGGAGGTGCACCATCCCCGCTGTCACCCGCCATCCGAACGTCCACCCCAAGTGTTTGCTCCCGTCTCGCGCCGTGAGGAAAGGCCCGACCTCGCCCGTGTCGGTCGGGGGAGCCTTGTATCAGCTTTGTTGGGCTTCCCGCTTCCAGCAAGCGACTGCGCGGGAGGCCCTGAGAGGAGCGAATCGGGTCGCGCGTGGTGTGAAGGTCACGGCGATTAGGGTGCGGCGACCAGATTCCGATCCGCACGGAGGCGCCGTACATTCCGCCCGCTGGGTCGTCCAGCGTGCGTTGCGAATCAGCCGTGGACTTGGAGCCCGTCCGTGAAAGGCATGAAGAGGATGTCATCGGTCGTGATGTGCCTTCTCCTCGTGGGCTGCAGCGACCGGGCGCAGGAAGAGATCCGTGGCGAGGTGAGTGATGGGCTTCCCCGTGTCGCCATCGCCGGGATCGCCATCGAGTCGTCGACGTTCTCGCCAGCGCAGACGACGATGGCCGGGTTTCGGGTCGCGCGCGGGGAAGAGATCTACGCCTCGTATCCCTTCCTGTCCGGAGGCGCTCCGGCACGGGATCGGGCGGTTTGGCTGCCGACGCTGCGCGGCCGGGCCATTCCCGGCGGCATCGTGACCCGGGAAGCCTACGAGGACATGACCGAAGAGATCCTCGATCGCCTCGAAGCTGCGCTGCCGCTGGACGGCCTCTTCTTCGACATCCATGGTGCCATGAGCGTGGTGGGGCTGGACGATCCCGAAGGAGATCTCCTCACCCGGATCCGTGATGTGGTCGGAGCCGACGTGCTCGTGTCCACTTCCATGGATCTGCACGGAAACGTCTCGGAGCGGCTGGCGCGTGAGACCGACCTGATCACCTGCTATCGCATGGCGCCGCACGAGGACTCCATGGAGTCCAAGCAGCGGGCCGTCGACAATCTCCTCGACCGGCTGGAGCGCGGGCTGGGCAAGCCGGCGTTCAAGGCATGGATTCCCGTGCCCATCCTCCTGCCGGGTGAGAAGACGAGCACACGCATCGAACCGGCCCAGAGTCTCTACGCCGGCGTCGAGCCGATCACGGAGCGCGACGGAGTGACGGACGCGGCCATCTGGATCGGCTACGCGTGGGCGGACGAGCCGCGCAATCACGCGGTGGTGATGGCATACGGCGACGACGAAGCACAGGTGTCCCGCGCAGCCGAAGAGCTAGCGGCGCATTTCTGGCGCGTCCGGCACGAGTTCGAATTCGTGGCCCCGACCACCACGTTGGAAACGGCGTTGGAGACGGCCCTGGTCAGCTCGGCGAAGCCCTTCATCATCAGTGACATGGGGGACAATCCCACGGCCGGAGGAGCCGGTGACGTGACGTGGACACTGACCCGGATTCTCGAGCGACCGGACTTCCGTTCGCCGGACGGACCATCGCTGATCTACGCTTCCATCCCTGGACCGGAGCTCGTGGAGCAGGCGGTCGATGTCGGGGTCGGGGGCCAGGTCGACGCGGTGGCCGGCGGGATCGTGGATGGCCGCTATGCACCACCCGTCCGCCTGCGGGGGGTCGTCGAAGCGATCGAGCACGGCGATCCGGCCGCGGAAACGGAGGTCGTGGTACGGGTCGGCAGTGTGCGGGCCATCATCACGAAGAGCCGCAAGCCCTACCACTTCGAGGCGGACTTCACACGCCTGGGACTCGATCCGAGAGGGTCCGATATCCTCGTCGTGAAGATCGGATACCTGGTGCCCGAGCTGTACGACATTCGGGGCGACTGGCTCATGGCGCTGACGCCCGGCGGCGTGGACCAGGACCTGAATCGCCTGCCCTACGGACGGATCAACCGGCCCATGTTTCCCCTGGACGCGGACATGCCGGATCCCGACCTGAGTGCCAGGATGATCCCGCTGGCCGGAAGCCCCGGCGCGCGATAGGGGACACATGAAGAGCATCCTACGACGTCTCCGCGGCGATCTGTTCACCTCTCGTGGGAGCGCTGGCCCGCGTGTCGGCCGGCCTTCCGATCGTCCTCGGTGACCTGCTTGCGGGTCTACCATTCGTTGCGATCTTCGGCGCCGTGACAGCCGGGACCACGATTCGGCTGGCGCAGGCTTCTGCGAAGAGCCTCACGGGGAAGGCGACAGCCGAGCTCGAGACCGAGCAGCGTGAGGCTCCGGGGTGAAACGATCTGACCAGGGAGCCGGTGCCCGCCCGCGGGCGATGAGGAGATAAGTGTGGAAGTCACGCTGTGGACGGTGCTCGTCGCGGTCTCCGGACTGCTGATTACCAGCGTACTCTGGGCTGCGCAGCTCGTTGCCGTCCTGCGCCCCCGCTCGGCGTGGACCATCGCGAACGTCTACGGCGGCGACCCGAACGATACCGATCCCAAGGCCTACTTCGCGTTCAACCAGGGCTACGCGTGGGCCGACTCGTTCTTCTGGCTGCCTCTGCAGGCCGCGGGCAGCATCGGAATGCTGTTGGGGCGGCGTTGGGGCTTCCTGTTGGCGTTGATCGGGTCCGTGCCGTTCTGGTACACTGCGGTCACGATCTTCATATGGGACCGGGACATGGGCTTTCGCCAAAGCACGTTCACCTATTGGGTCTTCATCTGGGGGATGTTCCCGGCGTTCGGTGTGCTCGAAATGGCGTACTGCTTCGTTCGGCTCCTTGGCTAGCTTGCTCCCGAAGCAGTTCGCCCCGGCGTGCACCGAGACGACGATCCGACCGTGACCCACCTCTTCCCGTACGACAACGTCCTGGCCGGGGTGCTGGTCCTACTCGTCGGCTTCGTCTTCCATTGGGTGGGCCAGACGCTCTCCTTGTTCGACTGGAATCTCGCGACCCGACTCGGGCTCCAGGAGCGGGGCATGCTGCCGGAGCATCGTGTGTACGAGCACGCCATCGCCGTGGCCGACGCATGTGTCGGCTGGATCTACGGCGTCGCGGGTGTCGGCCTGCTCATGGACGCGGGCTGGGGATACACGCTCGCGTGGGTGCCTGGAGTCGTGCTGGTGTATCACGCGATCAGCTTCTGGTTCTGGACGGGCAACCAGCGCCGCATGGGTCATGCGACGGCTACGACCCGGTCGCCCATGAGATTCGGGTGGACTGCAGCGAACCTCATGACGGGCCTGCTGGCCATCGCTGTGGCCTGGAACGCTCGGTAAGGACTGGCCGGCCGCTCATGCTCCAATTGCGCCCGATCGCCGGTCTCTCACGGTCCTGCTCGGGTTGGCCGCGTCGGCGTACATCCACCAAGCCTCGGATCTGCGAGCCACCCTGGTGTCGTCGACAAAGGCGAGTCTCGTGATCTGGGTGCCGGGACTACATGGCGATGACGATCTTGCCTCGAGCATGCCCCGTTTCCAGGTATCGCATCGCCTCCGCCACGCTCTCGAGGGGGTAGGTCCTGTCGATGACGGGACGCACACGCTCGGACTCGATGAGGTCCTTCAAGTCGAGCAGCAGCTCCTGGGT
>JBDHDM010000101.1:0-11531 GCA_039591515.1 Gemmatimonadota bacterium
CGTTCGAATCGGGCCAGGAGCGCCGCTACAGATATACGCTCACGACGTTCGAGGATCGCCACCCCGCCCAGTCGCTGGGCCAGGTGGTCCGAACCCGAAGCGGTCACGCGGCTCTTCCGGGTGGCGGCACGGGCCGGGACGCGCCCGCCCGCAGATTCGTCATCGACCTCGCCGGTGGCCCGCTCACGGGTCTGGACCGGGGGTCCGACATACGCGTGGTGGCAGAGACGTTCGTCGGTCGGATCAGTGAAGCTCGAGCCGAACCCCTACCCGACCGCGGTTGGCGGGCCTCGTTCGTCGTCGAAGCCGAGGGTGCGACTCCCGCCGACATGCGTATGCATCTCGCGCTCGACGGTCGCCGGGTCTCGGAAACATGGTCGTACGTCTGGTACCCGGAGCCCACGCGATGAGTCTCGGCACCCCGGACCCGGGGGATCGTCGTTTGATCGTGCCGTGGATGAGGGGGCGTCGCTGGGCATTCGCGGCTCTGGTTTCGGCGACGACGATGCTCGGGAGCCTGATGATGCTCGACATCGTACGGGATGCCGGCATCACGGCGCTCGAGGTCGGCATTCTGACGCTATTCGTTCCGACCTTCGGCTGGATCTCCGTCTCGTTCTGGAACGCGATCATCGGATTCGCACTGGGTGTCGTGCGGCGCGACCCGCTCTCCCTCCGGCCGCTGGACGCCTCCGGCCGGCGGGTGGTCGATCTCGACGGCTCGTCGACCGGGTGCGCCCGTGTGGATGGGACCCTGTCGGCCAGGACCGCGCTCGTCATGCCGGCGCACAACGAAGATCCCGAGCTGATCATGGCCGGCCTTGCGTCCATGATGCGGTCTCTCGAGAAGACGGGCGAAGCGGACTCGTTCGACTTCCACCTGCTCAGCGACACGACGGACGCCGCGGCTGCGCACGCGGAGGAGGCCGCCTGGCGTGTCTTACGCGCAGCTGCTGACCGGCCACACCGATTGCACTACCGGAGGCGCCCGGAGAACAAGGGACGCAAGACCGGCAACATCGCCGAGTTCTGTGCTCGCTGCGAGCGGGAGTACGATTTCGTGGTCGTGCTGGACGCAGACAGCGTGATGCACGGGGCTACGATCGTGGAGCTCGTGCGCATCATGGAGGCCAATCCTCGGGCGGGTCTCCTTCAAACGGTCCCCCTGCCCGCCCGTCAGGAGACGCTCTTCGGGCGCTTCGTCCAGTTCGCCGCGGCCCTGTACGGTCCGATGCTGGCTGCCGGCCAGAGCTTCTGGCAGGGAGACGCCGCGAATTACTGGGGCCACAACGCGATCATCCGGTTGCAGCCATTTGCCGATCACTGCCGTCTTCCCGTCTTGCGGGGCCGTCCACCGTTGGGAGGTCCGGTGCTGAGCCACGACTTCGTCGAGGCGGCCCTGATTCGTCGAGCCGGCTGGGGCGTCTACCTCCTTTCGGGGCTCGGAGGCAGCTGGGAAGGGGTCCCGGCGAATGTGCCCGATTTCGCGAAGCGCGATCGCAGGTGGGCCCAGGGCAGCATCCAGCATCTGCGCCTGCTCGGCATGCCTGGGCTCCACCCCCTCGCTCGAGTCCACTTCGTGATGGGAGCGATGGGCTACCTGTCCTCCGTGCTCTGGCTCTTGATGCTCCTCGCGAGCACCGCCTACGTGCTGGCGCCTCCGGCGAGCGTGCCCGTGCTGGTGGAGCCGGTCCCCGGAGGGGGGCTCGAGCGGGCTCTCGCGTCGCTCGCTGGGACAGCGGCCCTTCCGCTGCTGGCGGTCACGGCGATGATCCTCTTCCTGCCCAAGGCGCTCGGCCTTCTGCTCGCCGGTGTGCGGCGGCGCACCGACTTCGGCGGCATCGTCCGCCTCGTGACCGGTGGCGTGGTGGAGACGATCTTCTCCGTCGTCCTGGCGCCGCTCTTGATGCTGTATCACACCCGCTTCGTTCTCGGGATCCTGACGGGTCACGACGTGGCGTGGGCCCCTCAGCAGCGTGAGGATCGAGCCGTCGGTTGGAGGGAAGCGATGACGGCGACCGCCGGCTCAACCGTGCTCGCCGCCGCCTGGGCCGGAATCACGCTCACTCAGGCTCCGACCTTCTTCCTCTGGCTCACGCCCATCTTCGCGGGCACACTCCTGGGCGCACCGCTCGTACGTTGGACGAGCAGCGTCGGGCTCGGGCGCGCCGCCGCCCGGGTTGGGCTCTTGACGACGCCAGCCGAAGTCCTCAGGCCCGCCGAGCTGGGTCCCGTCGGCGCGGCCGACCCGGTTGGACGGCCCGGGCGGGCGGGTCATATGTTTCTCGCCCAGCCGGGCCGGGCACCCAAGAGGACACCGACCGTCGGTATGTACGAAGCAGAGCGAGGCCTGTTCGACCTACAGCGCGGCCGACCCGTGCTCATCACCTCCCCGACGTCGGCGACGGAGCGGCCCATTCTCGCGGCCGCGGTAGAGGGCCTCGGCGAAGACACGCTTCGTGCGCTCCACCAGCTCGGCTGCGGCCCGGTCCGGCTGATCCTCACCGGGCATCGGGCTGCCGCCATGGGCGTGAGAGCCGACAACGCTGAGCCGACCAGAACGGCGGTGAGCGTCGGGCTCAACGGCGAGACGGCAGCGGAGGTCCTGCGCCTCGCCACCAGTCCGGTCGCGGTCGACCTCGAGTCCCTACCCGTGCGTGAAGCGGGTACCGGCGAACGAGCCGGCCTGACGCTCACCCGACTCGCGCGTATGCTTCCGGCCGCCATCGCGACCGAGACCGACGTCGACAGCGTGCCCGACCTCGCGACGGCGGTGGCGGGACGCACGATCCTGGGCGTGACCGCCGACCAGGTGGCCGACCTCGCGGGAGCGAACGACACTCGAGTCGAAGTGACGTACGTAAGTGACGCAACCGTCCCGTTGGAGCAGGCAGAGCACGTGCGCTTCATGCTCTTCCGTGAAGCGAACGGCCTCACCGAGCATGTGGCGATCCTCATCGGCGAGCCCGACGACTGGCCCGACCCCGTGCCCGTTCGACTCCACTCCGCATGCCTCACGGGCGATCTCTTCGGGAGCCTGCGTTGCGACTGCGGGGAGCAGCTGCGCAGGAGCCTCCGACTCTTCGCCGACGCCGGAGGAGGTGTGCTGCTCTACCTCGAACAGGAGGGGCGGGGTATCGGCCTCGGCAACAAGCTGCGCGCCTATTCCCTCCAGCAGGAGGGCCTCGACACGGTCGACGCGGACTGCGTGCTCGGCTTCGGAGCCGATGAGCGTCGATATCACGGGGCGGTCGGCATTCTCCGACACCTCGGTGTCGAGCGGGTCCAACTCCTCACCAACAACCCCGAGAAGCTCCACGCTCTGGAACAGGGCGGGATTCGGGTCGTCCACCGTACGCCACTGCACGGGACCCTGACTCGCCACAACCTGCCCTACGTTCGGGCAAAGGTGCAGCGTGCAGGCCATTGGCTCGGCGACATGCTGCATCAGAGTCTGAACGGCGACTGACGCCGCGCGGTGAGCACACGCGAACGAAGACGGCACGTTTGCATCGCGGCCCGCGCGACGGTCCTCCCTGCCCTGGTGCTCGTCACGGCGTGCACCGCAGGAGTCGGTTCCGCCCGAGGGGGCGGCGCACCAACCGGGCCCCCGCCGGGGGCAGCGGCTTCGTCCGGGGCGAGCGCCCGACCTGTCGACCGACTCCTCACCGCCACCGAGATCGAGTCGATCCTCGACGCGCGCGCCGACGTGTTCACACGTCAGGTCGCGCTCCTGGCGGCCGACCTCACGGATGCCGAGCTCGAGAGACTGGTTCCGGCGGTTCGGACGGCCTTCGCGCCCGACCTCCTGCGAGACGACGTGGCCACCTTCATGGAGGGCGAGGCCGCCCCGGGGAGGATCGAGGAGGTGCTCGCTTGGCTCGAGGACGGTTCGAGCGCATCGGCTCGGCGGCTGATCGATGCGTACGAGCCTCCGCTCTCGCTCGAAGAGTGGCTCGCCGAGTACACCGCGGAGCCTCCTGCGCCGGCGCGCATCAGGATGGTGGCGCGGTGGACCGACGCTCGAGGGACGGGTGACCTCTTCGTCCTTCTCGAGCAGGCCCTGTCCGAGGCGGCGCATCATGTTTGGGCCTACTTTCGTCCGAACGCCCCGCCTTTCGTCCCGCTCCGTGGAGGCGAGCTGGTGAACCGGCTGGAAAACAGCTTCAACGTGGCCGTCGTCGCGGCGCTCCACGGGTCGGAGACCGTACCGGACAGTGTGCTCGCCGGCGCGACGCGAGAGCTGGAGTCCGATGCCGGTGCCTGGTACGTGACGAGCTACCAGCTCGCCATCGCGGAGGCGGTACGAGCTGCGGGCCTGAGGGTCGTCGATGCGCTCGGCAGCTGAGCACCGGCTCGTACGGGTGATGCTGATCGTCTGCACGGCGACCGGCGTGTGCACCGTGGCAGCCAGCTGCGGGCCGGAGCGCGGTGGGTCCTCGACGTCCGGCCCCGAGCCCGTCGTGCTCGATGGCATCTTCCACGATTGGGAGGGCGCGGCGCTCCTGGCCGACGACCCCCGAGACGCCCCGATGAGCCCCGTCGACCTCGGAGCGATCCACGCGAGGGACGAGCCGGGGTGGCTCTACCTGTCGGTCGACATGGGGCACGAAGTCAGCGCGCAGTCCCTCCCCGGCACGGTGATGATCCTCATCGACGCGGATGACCGACGAGACACGGGTGTCCCCCGCTGGGGGCTTCCCGGCGTCGACCTGGTGTTGGAGCTCTCGCACGTGGCCGACCCCACATCGGGAAGTCGCGGCCTGGGCTTCGCGCTGCGGGCCACCGCAGACGATGGGAAAGCCGTGCCGCCGTACGCCCTCGACCTCATGGCAGCGCCGACCTCGTCCGCGAGACGGTTCGAGCTTCGTGTGGCGCGCGGAGGGTCCGCGGACGCCGGCCTCCCCGCGCTGCATCAGCGGGTGCAGATCCTCACGGCGTACGTCGAGGCCGGTGAGGCGCTCGACCGGACGGCGGCGGCGAGCTACTCCTTCACGAGCCTTCGGACCGGTCGGGTCGCGGACCCGGATCTGGGCACGGAAGTGGCGACGCGGCTTACGCGCCGGTCCGGCGACGTCCGCGTGGCGCAGCTCAACGTGGCCACCCGCTCCTTCACCAGCCAGCCAGGCGATTTCGCTCGGCTCCTGGCGGCCGTGGAGCCCGACGTGCTCCTGCTCGACGAGCTCCCCGGGGACATCGAGCACGCCGACCTCGGTCATTTCTTCGAGATGGCCCCGCTGAGCTCGCTCGGTCGGTGGCGCTTCGTCCTGGGAATCACGGGCGGACGCCAACGAGCAGCGGTCGCGACACGCCTGGACTCCATCCGTCCGATCCCTCGACTGCTCACGCTCCGGCACCCGGACGGCGCGGTCGACTCGCTGGCAGCCCAGCTCCCCGAAACCGCGCACGATGCCCTCGCCCGGGAGGCGAGCCAGGGGCTCTCGACGGCCGGCGCTTGGATTCCCGTCGGGGACCGCGACCTCCTCTTCGTGGCGCTCGATCTGCAGAGTGGCGGCTGGCCCGGCAGCCCCCAGGATCGGCTACGGGTGCTTCAGGCCTCCACCGTCCGTCGAGCGGTCGACGCCGAGTTGGACCGAGCCACGCCAGCGGGCGACGGAACCGCGTCGAGGGTCGCCGTGGTCCTCGGCGGTGATCTCAATCTCGTGGGATCGTCGACACCACTCGAGATCCTCTCGGGTGAGGCCGGGGCGCAGGGGGCTGCGCTTGCGCCGGTGCGGGCACGCCGACTCGGAGAGCGCACGGAGGCGACGTGGCGCAACCCGAGGGAATGGTTCGGTCCGGGTCGGCTCGATTTCGTCCTCGCGTCCGTGCAAGCCCTGGAAGTCCCGCAGGGGTTCGTCTTCGCGACGGAGGACCTACCCCCCGAGCTCCTCGCCTCGCTCGGCCTCGAGGCGGATCTCTCCGCCCGGCTTTCGGACCACCTCGTCGTGGTCGCCGACCTCCGTCCGCGCTGAGCCGAGCCGCCTACTTCTTCACGTAGTGGCAGCCCCGGCTGACCGGGTTCCTGCGTGCCGCCTCCGCGACGCCCCGCGCCGTGACGATCCCGTTGCGGAGCTCGAGCAGCAGCCGGCTGAGTCGCGTGGAGCGATAGAAGCGCTCGATGCGGTGGTTCAGATATCCGAGGTCGTCACAGGCCCGCTTGAGTCGCTTCATCGTCCTCACGATGCCCGCGTAGTTCCACATGGTGTGGCGAATCGAGTTCCAGTCCTGGCGGAACAGCACCGGGTCGACTTCCTCCTCGTAGTCGGCCGAGTCCCAGGCCGGGATGCGCGCGTACACCTCGCGCAGCTCCGGCGCACCCCCCTGGTCGACGTCGGCCAGCAACGCGGCCCCGGCCTTCCACCCCCACACGAGCCCCTCCAGCAGCGAGGTCGAGGCCAGTCGGTTGGCACCGTGCACGCCGGTACAGCTCACCTCCCCGATGGCGTAGAGGCCGGTGATGTTCGGCACCCTGCCATCCAAATCCACGAGCACGCCCCCACATGCGTAGTGGGCAGCCGGCACCACCGGAATGCGGTCCCGCACGATCTCGACGTTCTGCTCGTGGAGGAACTCGTGGATCTGGGGGAAGCGGGCCGTGATATCGAGTGATTCCCGGTGGTGATGCGCCAGATCGAGGTACACGCACGGGTGGCCCGTCGCAGCCATCTCTTCGTGAATCGCCCGGGCGACCTCGTCGCGAGGTGCGAGCTCCATCTGCTCGGGCGCGTACCGGGCCATGAAGCGCTCCCCCGAGGCGTTGACCAGCCACGCGCCCTCTCCGCGGACCGCCTCCGAGATCAGAAAGCGCTCTTCACGCGGTGAGAAGAAGGCCGTCGGGTGGAACTGCACGTACTCGAGATTACGGACCGGCAGGCCCGCCCGGATCGCCATCGCAAAGCCGTCACCGGTCGATCCGGTCGGGTTCGTCGTATGGAGAAAGATCTCGCCGAGGCCGCCGGTCGCCAGAACGGTACAGCGTGCCAGCACGGTTTTCACTTCTCCGGAGTTCTCGTCGAGCACGTATGCGCCCAGGACCCGATCTGCGGCGTAGGCCCGACTCGGGTGGGGATCGTGATGGGACCGCGTGATCAGGTCGACCGCCATGTGGCCGGGCGCGACGCGGATGCGCTCGTTGGCCAACATCGCCTCGGTGAGCTTCTCCTGAATGGCCGATCCGGTGGCGTCACCGACGTGCAGGATCCGGTTCCGCGAATGTGCGGCCTCGACCGTGCGCGCGATCTCCCCGCCAGGCTCTCGATCGAAGGGGACGTGGAGTCGCTCCACCAGAAGCTCCATGACCAGGTCCGGCCCGACGTCGGCCAACTGCTCCGCAGCGCTGCGCCAGCCGATGTGATCTCCGGCCTCGAGGATGTCGTCGACGAGCAGCTCGGGCGGATCCTCCTCACCCTCCGCGACGATCCCTCCCTGCGCCCACTCGGTGGCCGTGCTGCGCGGATCGTACGACTTCACGACCGAGAGCACGTCGAGTCCGGCGTCCGCAGCCCGCAGGGCGCACGTCCCACCGGCGATTCCTCCCCCGATGACGAGAACGTCGACGACCTCGGCCCCGCTCATGACAGGCTGCGCACGTTCGGCTGCTCTCCGATACGAGGGGGGCCCGGGCGGTGCCGGGACTGCGACGGGAATCCGCGCCGCGCCGCCCTAGGCCGGCGGCGCCGCGGGGTAATAGATCCGTCAGCCACGCGACGTCAACACGCCGTCCAGCCCGTCCGAGACCGATGCGTCGTACCGCGCCACCGAAAGGGTCGCGCCCCCGCGACCTACTCCGACGAGAGCGCCACGATAGGATCCACTTTCGTTGCGCGCCGCGCCGGCAGCGCCGACGCCCCCAGTCCAGTCACGATGAGGAGGACGAAGACCCCCGCGAACGTGGCCGGGTCCCAAGGCTCCACCTGATAGAGCAGGATGGTGAGCCCGCGGGCGATCACCGCGGCGAGACCCGTGCCCAGGACGAGGCCGAGTGCCAACTGCCCCATCCCTTGCCGCATGATCAACGTCATGACCTGGGCGGCCTGGGCGCCGAGGGCCATCCGGACGCCCATCTCGCTCACCCGATGGCTGACGCTGAACGACATGACGCCGTACAGGCCCACGGAGGCGAGGAACAACGCCGCGAGGCCGAAGACGAGGAAGAGATTTCCGAACACGCGATAGAACCAGAGGTTCTGCTCCATCGCCTGCTCGAGCGTTTGAACGAAATAGATGGGTGTATCGGGATCCGCTGCCCCGACCGCGTCTCGCACCTCCGCCGACAGCGCGAGCGGCTCGCGCTCCGCCCGGGCCGTGATCGACACGAACTGCAGATCGTACTGGGCCAGCGGCACGTAGAAGCCGGGCGCGTCGATCTCTTCTTCGCCAGGGTCGCCGACCCCTTCCATGCGGTGGTTCGGGACGACGCCCACGATCTCCCGCCAAGCCCGATCGGAGTCGAGGCCGCCGAGGCGAATCCGCCTGCCGAGTGGTTGCCCCTCCGGGAAGTGCCGATCCACGAACTGTTGGTTGACCACCACCACCGGTGGGTCGTCGATCCCGTCGGTGCGCTCGAGCCAACGTCCCTGCAACACGTCGACCTCGAAGGTCTCGCGGAATCCCGGGGTCACCGCTGCGAAGCGCGCCAGGGGCAGGTCTCTGTCCGCCTCGTAGCTCTCTCCGTCGATGGAGACCCGTGCCCCGAACGAGCCCGTGAGGGGCAGCGAGCCGGTAAGGCCGGCGGCCTGCACGCCTGGGAGCTCCGCCACGCGGTTCTCGATGTCCTCCCAGAACCGGGCGCGCGCCTCCTCATCCGGGAACCGCTCCTCGAAGACTCCGACCCGGGCCGTGAAGATGTTCTCGGTCGGAATCGCGTATTCCTCGTTGTCGAGGGTCACGACCCCCTTCACCATGAGTCCCGACGCGACCAGAAGCGCCATCGACATCGCGATCTCGCCCACGACCAAGACCCGACTGAGCCGTCCGATACGCATGCCGGAGGAGCCGCGCGACTCGTCCTTGAGCACGGAGTTCAGGTCGGCGCTCGAGGCCTTTACCGCCGGGATGATGCCCGCCACGAGCGCTGCCAGCATCGAGATCCCCATCACGAAGAGCAGGATCGGGAGGTCGAGCCGGAAGACGAGCCAAAACGGCGGATCCGTCGCGGAAACGGCGCGGTCGAAGAGCGTGATCCCGACCCACGCGATCGCGGTGCCCAAGACTGCCCCGACCACCGCGAGCACCAGCGCCTCCGCGAGCATCTGGAAGACCACACGCCAGCGGTCGGCGCCCATGGCGCTCCGGATCGCCAGATCGCGGGTGCGCACGGCAGCGCGGGCAAGGAGCAGGTTCGCCACGTTCGCGCACGCGATCACGAGCACGAGCACGACCGTGAAGAGCATCGAGTAGAGGACGCCCCGCTCCTCGTCTCCGATGAACTCCTCGGTGTACGGCTTCATGAGGGCCGTGACGCCCTGGTTCGTTTCGGGAAACTCGTCGGCGAGCTGCTCGGTGATCCCTGCGAATTCGGTCATCGCCGCATCGAGTGACACGCCCTCGGCGAGCTTGCCGAAGACCTCGAGCGTCGAGCCCGTGCCGCGATCGAGCGCCCGATGGTCGAGGCGCAGCGGCGCCCAGACCTCTTGCAGGATGGGAAACTCGAAGCCCTCCGGCAGGACCCCGATGATCTCCCCGGACTCACCGTTGACCGTAACCGTCTGCCCCAGGACATCGCGCGCCCCGCCGTATCTCTCCTGCCACACGCGGTAACCGAGCAGGACGACCTGCGTGGCGCCCGGCTGTTCCTCCTCCGGCCGGAAGGAGCGACCGAGGATGGGGGCAACGCCGAGGATATCGAACGAGTTCGCGGTCATGAAGCCACCGGCGTACCGCTCGGCCCGCTCGGTGCCACGGATGTTCACCGTGCCGGTGTAGAAGGCGCCCAGCTCCGTGAACGAGCGTTGGCGCTCAGCCCAGTCGCGGTAGTCGTGGATGGTGACCTCCATCGACTGGATCCCCTCGGTCGGGTTCGCCCGCTCGAGGTGCATGATCCGCTCGGCTCCCTCGAAAGGGAGGCCGCGGTGCAGGGCTCCGTACACGATCGAGAACATGACCGTCGTGAGCCCGATGCCGAGCGCGAGGGCGACGATCGCGATCGCCGTGACGCCCGGGCTCTTCAGCAGCCCCCGGCCGGCGTACCTGAGGTCAGTCAACAAGCTCACAACCCAGCCTCCCTTGGCCCACCCCGGATCCGCGCGTCGGAGCGCTCCAGCCCCTACGGGCTCGAGCTGGACAGGTTTCGAGAGATCGTCCCCTGCACCAGCTTGACCGAATGCAGAGCTCTTCGCCTCAGGCCGCTCCGTCTCGACGCACATGGCTCGCGCTCCGGCTCGCGCGCGTGCTCGGGATGATCCTGATCTCGTACGGGGCATTCGTGCTGCTGGTTCAGCGGGCGGTGGCATTCCCCGGGAGGTTCCGGTCGGCGGATCGGGGACGCCCACCGGCGGGCGTCCGCCAAGTCTGGCTCGACACCTCGTTCGGGCGTGTCGAAGCGTGGCTCTACGGAGCCCCGGAGTCGGCGGATCACCCCCGCCCCGCAGCGCTCTTCTTCCACGGGAACGGTGAGCTCATCGACGATTGGCCTCGACAGATGAGGGAGGCCGCCGCAACGGGTGTCGCGGTTCTCTCCGTCGAGTTCCCGGGATACGGTCGATCGGACGGTCGTCCCTCCCGAGCCACGATCCGGGAGACCTCCGCCGCGGCGTTCGACTGGCTGAGCCGCGACCCCGGTGTCGACGCTCACCGGATCGTCGCGTGGGGCCGCTCGATGGGAGGAGGCGCCGCCGCGGACCTGGCACTGGACCGTCCCGTTGCTGCTCTGGTGCTCCAATCCACGTTCGCGTCGGCGGTGGCGATGGCCCGGACCCTGGGGGTCCCGGGCTTTCTGGTCCGCGACCGCTTCGATCCGGCCGCCGCGGTCAGGGCGTTCAGCGGGCCGGTCCTCCTCGTGCACGGACCTGCCGACGACGTGATCCCGTACGCGCACGCGACCCGACTCGCCGCCGCTCGACCGGGCCTGGAGGTCGTCGACATCCCGTGCGCGCACAATGACTGCACTTCGGTGTGGCCGGAGATCGTCGCGCACATCGAGCAGTTCCTGAAGGGAGAGAGGCTCTTGCCCTGAGACCGTCCCTTCTTTTCTTCTTGTGCATTCGCCTCAGGCGACCGACGCCGTCCTGACGCCTGAACAGACCTTTGACAGGACCCTTTCCATGCGCTTCCATCGCCTCCGGTCGGTCTTGCCGACGCTTGTGATCGTAGGGGCGCTTTCCCTCGCCGGATGCGCAGACAACGATCCCGTCGACCCCGGCAACCCACAGGACATCTCCATCACCGTCGACCCCATTTCGCTCACAGTCTCGCAGGATGAGAAGAGCTCGGTCACCGTGACCCTCACCAGCACCGGTGGCTACACGAACGACGTGATCGTGATCGCCGAGAATTCGCCGGACGGGGTGCTGATCGAGGGTGCCACGATC
>JBDHDM010000102.1:0-22692 GCA_039591515.1 Gemmatimonadota bacterium
CGCCCAGCGCGGACCCCATGAGGGCCAGGAAGACATACCCGGACACCGACACGAGGACCACGGGAATGACCACGGCGGTGCCGAGCAGGCTCGAAGCCCACACGAGGCCGACCGACACCAGCGTCCAACTCATGAAGGCGAAGAACATCGCCCAGCTCAGACCGAAGTTGCCGGCGACCTGCTCACCCCAGGTGCGCTTGAAGATCGCGGCGCTCTCCTTCACCGCGTCGATCGGGCCGACGTCCTTGGTCACCAGCACCGGCACCGCGAGATAGGTCGCGAGCGTCCACGCCATCCCCGCGAAGCCGGCGGCGATCTTGGCGAAGATGCCGCCCCGCTCCGAGATCATCCGGAGGATCATTCCGACGGTCGCCGACATGACCGCGTATCCGAGGATCGCGCCCATGCGCTTGGATGCGATGGCCAGCCCGTCGCTCACGGTGGGATCTCCGCCGTCGAGACGGATCAGCGCCGCGCCCACCAGGGCCGAGTTGAAGAAGAAGATGACGGTGTACTGAACCACGTAGAACAGGAACATCACCGTCATGCCGAAGTAGTCCGCCCCGCCCTGCTCGAAGACCTGCCAACCACCGGTCAGGGCGAGCGGCGCCACGAAGCTGGCGAAGACCAGAACGCAGGCGATCCCGGACATGACCGGGAAGATGAGGAGCTCCTTGTCGAGCTTGAGCACGTTCATGCTCGCCTTCATGAGCTCGACGCTGTTTCCGATCTTGCCGGCCACCTTCAACCTCCGAGGTTCGGGTCACGAACATCTCCGCCGATCGTAGGGAGCCGAACGGCGGGCACGGACGAGCCTTCAATCCCCCTACGTTCGAAGGTGCCCATTCCTTCGACCGACCGGAAGCTTCATGCGTCCGCCCCGGCTCAGCCCTCCGAGTCGGCCAACCGGCGAGGTGGCCCCGTCAGCGTCGGGCCGCGTCCGCCTGCTCCTCGGTCTCCACGAGCTCGCCGGTCGTGAGCTCGAGCACGAGTCGATCCATGTCGTACACGACGTCGAGCGCCTCGAGAATCGCGCGGGCGTCCACGGTCACGGAGCGATTGCGCTCCGGCAGGTAGATGTAATCGCCCGGCAGGCTCTCGATGTTGCCGTCGAACACGACGCCCACCACCTCCAGCTCCGCGTCGAGCACGGGGGATCCGGAGTTGCCTCCGATGATGTCGGCGGTCGACACGAAATTCATGGGCGTCGAAAGGTCGAGCGAGGTCCGCGCTTCCTTCCAACGATCAGGAAGATCCCAGTCCTCCTCTCCCACATGGGAGAAGTGCCGGTCGTAGAGCCCGAACATCGTCGTGAACGCCGGCGCCCTCGTCCCGTTGTACGGGTAGCCGGCCACCACACCGTCGGCGATGCGGAGCGAGAAGGTGGCATCCGGCGGGACGTCCGTGCCGTACACCTCGAAGCGGGCCCGTCCGAGCTCGGCCGCGATGCGCTCCTCCTCGGAGAAAGCGCCGCCGACGACCTGCTGGAATTCGATGAAGGCCGGTAGGTATCCGCGGACGATCCCGAGCGCCGGATCGTCGATCCCGATCGAGCCGTCTTGCACGCCGGCGGCCGCGGTCGCCGAATCCTGCAGCTGTGACGCCGAAACCACCGACGCGGCGACGCTCGCGATCGACTGGCCCTGGAGGATCGTCGTGAGGAACGGGGCGTCCTCTCCGTAGAAGGCGACGAAGTCTCGAAGGCGTGCTTCGACGAAGGCCTGGTCGAGCTCGGGGGCCTGGTGGGGCACGGCACGGAGCTGCTCCAGGAGCGGCTCGATGGCCTCGGGCGGCGCGCCGCCTTGTCGAGCGCTGATGACCTGGAAGGTCACCAGGGCGCGGTTGAGCGTCGCCGACGCCAGATCCGGGCTGGTCATCGCGAGAAACGCGCCGAAGCCGGCGGCCTGATCACGCTTCCGTGCCTGCACGTCCGCCATTTCGTCGATCAGCGTCCCGAACCGCTCGGAGAGGGTCGGATCCGCATCGATGGCCGACCGAAAATCTCGCTCGGTGTCGGTACGGCGAGCGATGATGACCGGGTCTTCCAGCCCCGAGACCTGCCCACCGTACGCCTTCCGGGAGTTGGCGAGGCTGAAGTACGTGTTCCGCAGGTCGCGAGCCTCGGCCTCCTCCGGAAACGCCGTGATGTACTCGTCGAGGACGGCCATGCGGGAGTCGAGGAGCTGGATGACGCTCCGATCGCTGACGTCTCGACGGAACTCCAGCTCGGCGACGGTCTGCAGACGACTGGTCGAGCCCGGATTGCCGATGATGAAGATGGGGTCGCCCTCCTCCAGACCGTCCTGGTCGAAGGCGAAGTACGGATCACTCGACATGGGCGTGCCGTCTTCCTCGTAGATGCGGAAGAAGGCGAAGTCGAGGTTGTACCGGGGGTATGTGAAGTTGTCGGGGTCGCCGCCGAAGAACCCGATCTGGAGCTCCGGGGCCATCACGAGCTTCGCATGCACGTAGCGACGGAAAACGTAGGCAGAAGTCCGCCCACCATTGTAGAGAGAGATCATCTCCACGACGTGACCGGACTCCTCACCGCCGTGCTCCGCCAGAATCCGCGCCTCGATCTCCTCGAGCAGGCTCTCGCGCGCCGCGACCCTGCCCTCGGCAGGCAGCGCATCCAGCGCGGCATTCACCTCGTCCGTGACGTCGACGATCTCGATGAGACGATCCGCCTCGAAGTCCTCCACGGGCCGCTCGTCCGCGAGATCGACCGCCACCAGCCCGTCATCGAGGAGCGACTCACCCTCTCCCGACACCTGTGACACGAACTCCCGGGCGCAGTGATGGTTCGTCATCACGAGGCCGTTCGGGGAGACGAACGACGCGGAGCAGCTCGGGATCCGCAACGCGCCCAGCCGCGCTTTTTGGAACCAAGACTCTTCTGGGCTCAGCCCGTACGCTTCTCCGAGGTACGCGCGGGGCGGAAACTCGAAAGTCCACATCTTGCCCTGGTCGAATCGGCCGGCCTGCACCGTGTCGAGGTCGACGCCGAATACGAGCGGCCGAGCCGCCGTGGTTCCCCGGGACTCGACGTTCTCTCCCGGGCCGGGGTTCGGCGTTGCTTGCGACGTCTCTGCGCCAGGGGCTTCGACCCCGGCAGGTTCCGTCGCCGGGGGCGACGGCGTCGGGGCCGGGCCGGAGCCGCCGCAGGCGTTGGTCAGCAAGGCTCCGATCAGAGCGAAGGACGGCAACAGCTGCGCGCGGAGCGAGACTCGGACGTTCGGCGGCATCGGATGAGCGGGTGAGGGGCGAAGGGGCGGGCGCCCGCGCCCGCCCTAGTTGGTACGATGCTTCTTGGAGACCTCGTCGAGTAATCTAAGCTCCGCCTCCGTGAGCGAAGACATGCCCTCCGCGGAGATCTTGTCCAGCACGGCGTCGACGCGGTCGTAGAGGGCCTCTTCCTCGCGGGCTTTCGGACGGCGCCGCGGACCCGTACGGGCCGCGCGCTCCTCGTCGTGCTCCTCTCCGGGCACGATGGCCAGACTACGCTTCTTGCGTGTGGCGCGCCGGACGCCGTCCAAGACGGCCCGGGAGCGGAAGTCGGCCTTCAAGTAGATGTAACCCGCGACGAGTCCGCCCAGGTGCGCGAAGTGCGCCACGTTGCTTCCCTGGGCGCTGCCGTAGGCGCCCAACAGCGCCAGAACGCCGAAGAAGGCAACGAGGTACTTCGCCAGCACGGGGAAGATGCCGAAGACGTAGATCGGAGCGTTCGGCCAGTTCATCGCGAAGGCCAGCATCACGCCGTAGACGGCGGCCGAGGCACCCACGATCGAGGCGGGCATGAACACGAAGCTGAGCGCCACGCCCCCGAGGCCGCAGACGGCGTAGAACTTCAGGAACTCCCTCTCTCCCCATCGCGCCTCGAGGGGAGGACCGAAGAAGAAGAGGAAGAGCATGTTCCCGAAGAGGTGCATCAGATCACCGTGCAGGAACATGTAGGTCAGCGGACCCCACGGGCGGAACACCAGCTGCCTGGGCTGGAACGCGAACCAGTCGAACATGAAGTCGCGTAGGACGAGCTGGAGCCCGAACACGACAGCGTTCGCAATCAGGAGCCTCTTCACCATCGGTGTAGGCACAAGCCCGATGCCGAACGAATTGAAGCCTGGGCTCGTCTGATAGCTCATGGGTTCTCGGGTCGCTCCGAATCCGGTTCGCCGATGGGGTTTGAACCCCCCGTCCCTGGGCAGGTTCCTGACCGACCGCCGCAGGCCCAGCGGACACTCACGGGACGATCGACGGTCGCCGGCGCGGGTCCGAGGCCTTCCTCAAGAATGAGGCTTGAGCCGCTCGGAAGCGAGCCGGACGATTCGATCACACAGTTCCGCGAATCCGATCCCGGCCGCGCGGGCCGCTTTGGGAAGCAGGCTGTTCGCGGTCATACCCGGGAGCGCGTTCGCCTCGAGGCACCACGGGTCACCCGTGTCGTCCACGATGAAATCGACCCGCGAGAAATCGCGCAGCCGCAGGGCCCGATGGACCTCGAGGGCCATGCTCCGGAGCCGGTCCGAGAGCGCCTCGGGAATGTCCGCGGGGAAGATCTCCTCTGCGAGCCCCGGCTGGTATTTGCATGCGTAGTCGAAGATCTCGTGGGCCGGGACGATCTCCCCTACGGGAAGGGTCTCCTGGCCAACGACGCCCACCGTGAACTCCCGCCCGCTGGCGAACCGCTCGAAGAGCACCACGTCGTTCCACGTGTCACTCTCCCGGATCACCGCCTCGAGCTCCGCGCG
The DNA here is from genome assembly GCA_039591515.1 of Gemmatimonadota bacterium. GTDB lineage: Bacteria > Gemmatimonadota > Gemmatimonadetes > Longimicrobiales > Gaopeijiaceae > UBA2589. The sequence goes on from JBDHDM010000102.1 coordinate 4,749, forward strand.
GTCGTGCGCTAGAGACAGCCGGAGCGACGATCCGCCGCCCGCCGCCTTCACGATCACGGGCAGGCCCAACGACGCTTCCACATCGTCCGCCGTCGCCGGCCCGACGAGCCAGTCCGGCGTGGGGATGCCGGCGTCGCGCAGGAGGCGCTTGGTGACCTCCTTGTCCATGGCCAGCGAGCAGCCGAGTCGGTCGCTCCCCGTGTAGGTGACCCCCGACACGTCGAGCAGCGCCTGGATCGTTCCGTCCTCCCCACTGCCCCCGTGGAGGGCGAGGAAGAAGACGTCGACGGCTCCGAGGGAAGGATCTCGGGTGAGCGCGACGGTGTGGCCCTCGTCGAGCGCAACGAGCGCGGTGGACTCGGGTGGCGCTTCGCCGACCCCTTCCGCGAGCAGGCGAGCCTCATCCTCAGCGGAGAGCGCACCACGCACGGTATCGACGGCCACCACGTCGTGGCCTGCTTCACGCAGAGCCCGGGCGACCTCCGCCCCCGACGCGAGCGAGACGTCACGCTCGTCGGATGTGCCGCCGAGCAGGACGGCGATCCTCACGCGGTCAACGCCCGGACCACGTCGTATCGCGTGATGATGCCCACCAGCCCGGTGCCGTCTCTCACGAGGCATGCCGCGTTGTCTCGAGCGAGAAGCGGTCGGATCTCCTCGGCGTCGACGTGACCGTCGAGGACGGGAAATGGTGGGCCCATGACCGACTCGACTGGCCTGTCGAGCAGCGACGGGTCCTCGATGATCAGGCTCATGAGCCGGGCCTCGGTGAGAGATCCGATGCACGTCGCGTCGCGTACGACGGGCAGCTGCCCGATATCGTGCGCAGTGATGGCCGAGAGCGCGAGCCGCACGGGCGTCGTCGGCTCCACCGTCACGAGTCCCGACACCCGCGATTCCTTGGCCCCGAGTGCATCGCTGAGTGTCGAGCGCCGTGGGCGCTCGAGGAAGCCGTTCTCTCGCATCCAGTCGTCGTCGTACGCCTTGCTCAGGTAGCGCTCGCCCCAGTCACAAATGAGCGTAACGACGAACGCGTCGGGATCATCGGCCTGCTTGGCGATCTCGACCGCGCCATGCACGAGCAGCCCCGCCGAGCCCCCCGCGAAGAGCCCCTCTTCCCTCGACACCCGGCGGGCCATTCGAAACGCGTCGCCGTCTCCACAGGTCAGGTATCGATCCACCACGTCGAGATCCAGTGTACCGGGGATCTTGTCGTTGCCGATGCCTTCGACCTTGTACGGATGTCCCTCGATCGTCTCGCCGGTGTTGAAGAACGGGGCGATCATCGACCCGTCCGGATCGACCCCCACGATCTGCACGTCCGGGTTCTGCTCCTTCAGGAATCGGCCGACACCCGTGATGGTCCCGCCCGTCCCGGCCGACCCGACGAAATGCGTCACACGGCCCTCGCTCTGCTCCCAGATCTCCGGTCCCGTCGTTTCGTAGTGCGCGGTGGGGTTCGCCGCATTGTAGAACTGGTTCGCGAGTACCGCGCCCGGTGTCTCGGCCGCGATCGCGCGCGCCTTCTGGAGATAGTGATCCGGATGCTCCGGCGGCACGGCCGTGGGCGTGATCACCACCTCCGCCCCGAACGCCCTGAGGAGCTTCACCTTTTCCGTGCTCATCTTGTCGGGCATCGTGCAGATGCACTTGTATCCCTTGAGCGACGCGGCCATCGCGAGGGCGAGGCCGGTGTTGCCCCCGGTCGCCTCGACCACGGTCCCCCCTGGCTTCAGCGTGCCGTCCGCCTCGGCGGCGGCGATCATGGCGACACCGATCCGGTCCTTGATCGAGGCGCCGGGCCCGGTGAACTCACACTTCGCGTAGACCGGAGTGCAGCATCCGTCGGTGACGGCGTGGAGCCGCACCATCGGGGTCCAACCGATCAGATCGAGGGCGCTGTCGTACGGACGAGGGTGGCGCTCGGCCATCGGGGCTCCGGAGTGACGGTGAATCTGAGTGCGCCCCAGCCGGCGAGCGTCGCGACCCGATCCGAACGGCTCAGGGGGCGATTCCCAACGTGTCGGGACGGGGTCTCTTGGAAAAGTGTACGGGCACCTCCGCCCACACCTCGATGCGCTTGCCGTCACGGCGAGCAGGCTCGAACCGGAGCTTCAGCGCGCCTGCCACGGCCGCGGAGTCGAAGGAGGCGTATCCGGAGGACTCGACCACCTCGACGCTGTCGACGCCCCCCGTGTCCGCCACCCGAACGCGGAGGATCGTGCTCCCCTCCATGTCCTGATCCCACATGTGCAGGGGATACTCGATGGGGACCTCGGCAAAGAGTGGCCGGGGCTGATCGATCTCACCGTCTGCGCCGCAGCCGACGGTTCCCAGGCCCACCGCAGCCAGCGTGAGCAACCGAGTCGGACTCAATCGTTCTTCCTGTGTGTCACGCTACCCAGTTCGTAAAGGATCTTGAGGGCCTCTCGAGGAGACAGGTCATCCGGATCGAGGGCTCGCAAGCGGGCCACCATCGGGTGCTCGACCTGGAACATCGAGAGTTGGTGCGGTGGCGCCTCCGACTTCGGCCGGTGGGCTCCGTGTCGGCCGAGGCCTTCTCCGCCACCGCTATGTGTTCCCTCCAACTCCGCCAGAAGTTCCCGGGCCCGCTGCACGATGCCTTCGGGGAGCCCAGCGAGGCGGGCCACCTGGATGCCGTAGGAGCGGTCTGCGCCGCCGTCGACGAGGCGGCGGAGGAAGACGATCTCGTCACCGACCTCGCGTACCGAGACGTTCATGTTCTTGACGCCGTCGAGCAGATCCCCGAGCTGCGTGAGCTCGTGATAATGCGTGGCGAACACGGTCTTGGCGCCGATGTGCTCGTGGATGTGCTCGGTTACCGCCCAGGCAATCGAGACCCCATCGTACGTGGACGTGCCCCGTCCGATCTCGTCGAGCAGGATGAGGCTGCGGTCCGTCGCCCCGTGCACGATCGCCGCGGTTTCGCTCATCTCGACCATGAACGTGGACTGGCCACGAGCCAGGTTGTCGGAGGCGCCGACCCGGGTGAAGATCCGATCGACGACCGGCAGTCGGGCGAGATCGGCCGGGACGAAGGAGCCGACCTGGGCGAGCAGCTGGATCAGTCCGATCTGACGAAGGACCGTGCTCTTCCCCGCCATGTTCGGGCCCGTGAGCACGACGATGCGACCGCTCTCGTCCAGGACGAGGTCGTTCGGGATGAACTCTTCCCGCGGCATCATCGTCTCCACGACCGGGTGGCGCCCGGCTCGGATCGCGAGCTCGAAGCCCGTGTGCACCTCGGGACGCACGTAACCGGAGTGGACGGCCAGGTGCGCGAGCCCCGCGAGAACGTCCAAGGTCGCGACCCGCTCGCCCGACGACTGGAGTCGAGTGACCGAGCTGGCCACCTGGTCACGGATCGCGGCGAAGAGCTCGGTCTCGAGCTGTCCGATCCTGTCCTCGGCCCCGAAGACCTTCTCCTCCCACTCCTTGAGCTCCGGTGTGAAGTAGCGCTCACCGTTCGTCAGGGTCTGCTTTCGCACGTAGTCGTCGGGCACCCGGCCCAGATTGGCCTTGGTCACTTCCAGGTAGTACCCGAAGACCTTGTTGAAGCCGACCTTGAGCGACCCGATCCCGGTGCGATCCCGCTCGCGGACCTGCAGTCCGGCAATGAAGTCCCGGGCCCCGTCCCTCGCGGAGCGGAGCTCGTCCAGATCGGCCGACCACCCCTGCCGGACCACGCCTCCGTCCTGAAGCGCGGCCGGAGGGTCGTCGGCCAGCGCCCGCTCCAAGAGGTCGCGCACGTCCTCCAGGCAGTCGAGCTCCGCCCCCATCGCCCGGACGAGCTCCGACTCGGCGCCGGTGGCTTCCGTGCGAATGTCCGGCAGGCGCGCCAGCGATCGGCGGAGACCCGCCAGATCACGAGGGCCGACTCGCCGCGTCCCGATCTTGCCCGCCATCCGCTCCAGGTCCGCCACACCGTCCAATGCCCCACGAAGCGACGTCCTCATTTCCGGGCCATCGACCAGCTCCGCGACGGCGGCCTGGCGTGCCCAGATCTCTTCGGCGACGACCAACGGCTCGAGCATCCATCGACGGAGGAGACGGCCGCCCATCGCGGTGACACTCCGGTCGAGCACGTCGAGGAGCGTCCCCCCCTGCTCGTCCGGCCGGAGTGGCTCGATGAGCTCGAGGTTCCGGCGAGTCATCTCGTCGAGGAGCATGACCCGCCCCGGACGTAGGATCCGCACCGGCTTGAGGTGGGACACGCCAGAGGGGCGGATCTCCTTCAGGTACTGGACGAGGGCACCCACGGCCCGCACCAGGGCACCATCCGCCTTCTGGAAGCCGAACCCGTCCAGAGACTGCACCGAGTAGGTGTCGAGCAGCTCCGTCGAAGCCACGTCGCGCTCGAACATCCAATCGTCACGAACCGTGCGGGGCAGCCCCGCCGGAACGGCGGCGGCCACGGCGACGGACTCGGAGAGCGACCGTGGCAGCAAAAGCTCCGACGGCTCGAGGCGACCCAACTCGCCGCGCAGCTCCGCCTCCGGGACCCGTCGTGCGTCCAGTTCACCGGTCGACACATCGAGCGACGCGACGCCGTACCCCCCCTCCTGTAGACCGTCGTCGGGAACGATCGCGACGAGGTAGTTGTTGCGTCGCTCGGCAAGCAGGTTGTCGGCGAGGACGGTGCCCGGCGTCACCGTCTCGGTCACCTCGCGCTTCACGATTCCCTTGGCCAGCGCGGGGTCTTCAACCTGATCGCAGATGGCGACCCTCCGTCCCATCTTGACCAGCCGCGAGAGGTAGTCGTCGAGCGCCTTCGCCGGCACGCCGGCCAGCGGGACCTTCGCGGCGGCACCGTTGTTGCGCGACGTCAACGTGAGGCCGAGGAGTCTCGCCCCCTCTTCGGCATCGCCGTGGAAGAGCTCGTAGAAATCGCCGACCCGAAAGAAGAGCAGCGAGTCGCGGTGGCGGGACTTGGCCTCCCGCCATTGCTGCATCAGAGGGGTTTCACCGGAGGCCATGGGAGAAGTTAGAGCACCGGGTTGCCTACTCAAGCCTCCGCAGCAACTTGGTGGGCGCGCGCACCGCGCCCCGGCGCGGGTTCCGGAGACGACGAGGAGGAGGAGACGTGAAGCAGGGAGAGCATCCGAGTAGACGACCGCCAAGAGAAGGGACGACCATCTCGCGCGACCGAAAGACCGGCTCCGCCCTCCTGCTGGGAGCTCTCCTGGCGACGCTCGTCGGGGTGGGAGCGCGCGCTGCGGACGCACAAGAGCCGGAGGCCGACCCGGCAGACGTGTCGTCGATCGGCGCCATCATCACCGCGGTGTACGACGTGATCTCGGGGGACGCCGGAGAGGCGCGTGACTGGGACCGCTGGCACTCCCTTTTCGCCGAGGGCGCCACGCTGAGCGCCGTGGGGCGAGCTCCAGACGGCACGGTCCGCCGCACCATCATGACTCCCGAGAGCTACGTCGAGCGGAGTGGTGCCGTGCTCGAGCAGAACGGATTCGTGGAGGCCGAGATCGGCCGCACCACGGAGCAGTTCGGTCTGATCGCCCACGCGTTCAGCACGTACGAGTCGTACCGGAGTCGAAGCGACAGCGAGCCGTTCCAGCGCGGCATCAACTCCTTTCAGCTCATGAACGACGGAGGCCGGTGGTGGGTCGTGTCGGTCTACTGGCAGGCCGAAGGGCCGGACTTCCCCATCCCGGGCCGGTACATCGGCACCATCGGAGACCCGAAATGACCGACACGATCCGATATGGATTCAAGAGGACAGTCGAGGCGACGCTGGCGGACGCCGAGGCGCGGGTCCGTGCCGCGCTGAAGGCCGAGGGCTTCGGCGTGCTCACGGAGATCGACATCCAGGCCGCCTTCAAGGAGAAGCTCGACCTCGACTTCAAGCGCTACAAGATCCTCGGCGCGTGTAGTCCGCCCCTGGCACACCGGGCGCTCACAGAGGAGGAAGACATCGGGCTCCTCCTCCCGTGCAACGTCGTCGTGTACGAAGGTGACGAGGAGGGCACCACCGTCGTGGCCGCTCTCGACCCGGTCCTGCAGCTGGGCGTGTCGGGGCGCGACGATCTGGGCGACCTGGCAGACGACGTTCAGGCCCGAATGAAGCGAGTGATCGACGCCATCTGACGTCGTTGTGGTTCCGACGCCGACGCGGGAAGGCCGACGCGGGATCCTGGCGGCTCAGTCTCTGACAGGCCGCTCCGCGCGGTCGTCGCGCACGAGCGCCGCGCCGACACCCTCCGCCGTGAGGTCCTCGAGGAGTGACACAGCGTCCTCGCGGTTGGCGAACCTCCCGACGCGGACGTGGGTGAACCGACTCCCCTCGACACGGACGACCCTCACGTCGATACCCCGTTCGCGCACCTCCTCGTACAGAGCCACCGCCCGCTCCTCTTCCGCAAACGCGCCGAGTTGCACGTAGTAGTTCGTCGTCGGCTCCGTAGACGGCGGGTCGTCCTCGACTGCCTCGCGGCGCTCGACCGGTGGATCGCCAGGGGGCGGATCCGCCCTCCGCTCCTCCGCACGACCGGGGGCCGCCGTGTCGGCCGCCGCAGCTTCCGGGCTCGCGCGGGTCGGTGTGTCACCGGGCGGAGGCACCGGGCCGGCGTCTGCCAGCCAGTCCTCGGCTGCTTCGCGCGCTTCGGAGCGCGGATAGTCGCGCACCAGGGTTTCGACGAACCTGCGGGCCTCCTCGTCGTCGCCCATGGCATACGACCCTGGACCGGATCCACGGTGAGGCGGCCTCGCAACCACAACCCTCGCTGCAGCTCCCGACGGCTCGCGTCGGCGCGTCCGTCCTCCCACCACGCGAGGAGCGCCGCACGAGCCTCCTCGGTCTGACCCATTCGTGTGAGCCGCTCGACCCGTTCGAGCTCCGATTGGCCGTGGAGCGCCGGTCCCGGGACCGAGAGGGCCACGCCGCCCGCAACGGCGAACAACCGAAGTGTGCGCCTCATGCGGCCTCCGCGCGAACCCGGAGCGCCAGGAGCCACGACTCGAGGAAGTGTTCGTCCGTGTGTGGGCTGGCCTTGAGAAGTCGGTCCACGTCGAGCAAGCCGTCCAGCGCCGCGTCGACCTCCCGGATCGTCCAGCCGCGGCACTGACTCGCCACCCGCTTCGCCATGAACTTCTGGTGATAGGGCAGCGCCGCTTCGAGACCGTTCGCGCCCTTGTGGAGCGCGATGCCGACACGCAGCAGGTGGGTCGTGAGCCCGATCACCAGACCCACGCCCGTCTCTCCCTGACCGAGGAGAACCGGCAACGCCCGTCGGGCCTCCTCGAACTTCCGTTCACCGACCAGATCGAACCACCTCCAGCGATCTTGCGACGGGAGGCGCGTGCCCGCAGCCCTCACGTCGTCGACCGTAACCTTACCACGATCTCCGACGAAGTCCGCGAGTTTCTCGAGCTCCTGCGAAAGCACGCCGAGGTCGGTTCCGACTGCACTTCCCAGCGCGCGAGCCGCGTCGAGCTCGAACGCCAACCCGTGCTTCTCCTCGGACCGGCTCATGATCCAGCCCGGCACGTCGGCCTCGGTGATCGCCCGAAACTCGACCGAGCGCGCCGCACGTGCGAGCTCGCGATAGAACTTCGCCTTCGAGCCGGCCGGCACCGTGCAGCTCAGGACGAGTGCCAATCCCGGCGGAGGGTTCTGTGCCGTGGACATGAGCACGTCTCTCGAGTGCTTCGAGCTCGCGAGCCCCTCGACCTCGCGCACCACGACGACGCGCCACTCGGCCATCATCGGCGGGGTCGCGATCAGGGAGGCGAGCGTCTCCGAGTCGGTCTCACGGCCACGCACCGGGTCGTAGTTGAAGTCGGACGTCGCCGGGTCGAGGTGGGCGTCGATCAGGGAACGGAGCGCCTGATCTTTGCGAAAGTGGTCTTCCCCGTGGAGATAGAAGACACCGCCCAGTTCTTTACCGAATGCGGGCGCCGAATCGAGCGTGTTCACCCGTCGAATCTCGTTGCTCTCGACGGCACGCGAAACGCCCGGTCAGCGATCGCTCTGAACGACCCTTCGGACACGCGCACGCCCACCGTAACGTTGAGACAGCGGGGTGTATTCGTAGAGCAGCGTCCCGTCCCAGAGGTCGTCTCCGAGATCGGAGTCGGACTTGGTGCTGAACATCCCCGGGGGCGAGGCCGCAGGCCGGAAGGGTGCTCGCTGAGGCGCTCGGTTCACCACGATCGGCGGAAGCTGCACGACGGGAGCCCGGGAGACGAGGAGCGGGGACCACGCCACCGCCGTGAGCAGAACGGCAATGCCGAGCACCGTCATCGCCGGGGCGCCCGAGGACGCGTGCGCGTGCAGCGTCCGTTCGTCGTCCGCGTGATAGAGCCTGTGCCGGAGTCGAGGCCCGAAATCCTCGCGCAGCTCGGGCTCGGGCAGTTGGCGCAGGACCGCCGTTCCGTGGACCAGAACATTGTGATAGCGGACGCAATGGCCGCACTCGCTCAGATGCCGATCGATCGCATCCACGTCGGTCTCGGCCGCCGTACCGTCGAGGTACTCGCTGAACCGAGAAACCACTTCCGTACAGTTCATCAACACCCGCGAAGAGTCGCTCCGGGCACCAGCGTCCCGGATCGCGTGCTCGTGTGATACTGTGCGGTCACGAGAGGGTTCCCCGGACGAAAGCCCCCGCCGGGCCCGACCCGGCGAGGGCTCCACCATCCCTCGGTTGCTTTCTGCCACGTTCGCCTCGGCGATCCGCGTCAGTCGATCATCGGTGCGATGATCTGGGCGAAGTTGTTCCGAGCGCGATTCAGCCGGCTCTTCACGGTGCCGAGATTGCAGCCCGTGATGTCCGCGATCTCCTCGTAGGTCTTCCCTTCCATCTCACGAAGGACGAAGACGATGCGATGGTGCTCCGGCAGCTGCTCGACGGCCTCCTCGACCTTCGACTTGAGATGACGCTTCCGGAACAGGTCGTCCGGCTTGTATTGCGTATCCTCCCACTCGAGCGGCCGGTGGTCGGCATCCCAGTTCTTCTTGAGCGTCTGGAAGAGCACGAGCGGATTGCGCGAGCGATTCCTCAGCTCGTTCTTCGCGAGGTTGCTCGCGATCGTGTAGATCCACGTCGAGAACTTCTTGCTCTGGTCGAACCGGTGAAGGTGCCGGTAGACGCGGACGAAGGTCTCCTGTACGAGGTCCTGACCCCGCTCGCGATCGCCGATGGTCCGATAGACGAAGTTGAGGAGTCGCTGGTCATAGCGGCGGACCAGCTCGCCGAACGCCCTGGGGTCCCCGTCGAGGGACGCCTGGACGACCTTTGAGTCGGTCATCTCGCCCAGCCGCAGGCGGTGCTCCCGAGCCTCGCTCGGCACCACTCGCAGCTCCGTGTCCTTCTTCGCTCGTGCCCTGGCCACGCATCACCTCCATGTTGCGCCAATCGGCCGGATCGGCAGATGCACTCCCGTCACACCACAGCTAGGTGCAGACGACGTGCCAGTGACGGAATCCCTTGCCACCAGGGGCATCTCGACCCGGGCGTCCTCTCCATGTGACGTCCGAGCGGCGGAAATGTGGACACCCTGACAGGATCTCGAACGAACCCGCCGTTCTGTCAGTAGGATACGACGCACCCCCGATCCGGTTGCACGGCGCCCCCCCGGCGGCGCATCAGCCGTCCACGACCTCCACGCCGCCCAAGCCGAGGGCACGCAGCGGCTCGCCCACGACCTCGGCATCGCCCACCACGACGATCTGGGCCTCGTCCGGGCGGATGTACCGGGAGGCCGCGTCCGTGGCCTCCTCCCGGGTGACCGCGCGCACGACGTCGCGGTACCGATCGAAGTGATCGTCGGGAAGGTCGTACACCACCAGCTGGGTGACCCGCGTCGCCACCTGACGCGCGGTCTCGATCTGGAGGCCGAACACACCGGCCGCGTAGTCACGCGCGGCCTCCACCTCCTCTGACGACGGGCCGTCCTCCGCCATTCGTCCGAGCTCGAGCATGATCTGCTCGAGAGCCGGAGCCGTGACGTCGTTCCCGACGGCCGTGGAGATCTGGAAGGGGCCGGCCTGCATTCTGAAGGTGAAGCGCGATCGGACGCCGTAGGTGAAGCCGTTCTGCTCGCGGAGGTTGAGGTTGAGGCGGCTCGTGAACATGCCGCCCAACACCATGTTCGCGATCGAAAGCGGGTAGTATTCCGGAATCGACCGCGCCGCTCCGACGTGGCCCACACGGATCTCGGACTGCGCCGCACCCGGTCGGTGCACCAGCGTGACGGTCCGGTCCCTGGTGCGCGGTGCGGCCGTGAAGTCGGCCCGATTCGCCGGCGCACCCTCCCACGCCCCGAGGTGCTCGGCCGCCATCGCGCGGACCTCGCCGGGGTCCACGTCGCCGACGACCACGAGCCCACTCGACGACGGCCTGTAGTTCGCCTCGGCGAACCCGAGCATCGTTGCCGGTGTCATCGCTTCGATCGATGCGACCGTGCCGTCGACGGCGCGCGCGTACGGGACCTCGGGGTCGAAATAACGGGCCTGCGCCGTGTCGGTGGCGAGCGATGCGGGGTCCATGGCTCGCTGCCGGATCGACGCCAGCTGTTGCTCACGCGCCCGATCGACCTCGGTTGGCGGGAACGCGGGAGCGAGCACCATCTCGGAGAGAATCGAGAGCGCCTCGGGCAGGCGCTCGGCGAGGCACGACAGCGCGACGCTCGTGCCCTCCCAGCCCCCGTTGGCGGAGACCCTCGCGCCGATCCCCTCGAGCGCCTCGGCCAGCTCGGCCCCGTCGCGGCCGCGCGTGCCCCCTTCGAGCGCGTCGGCCGTCAGCACCGCGAGGCCCGCGACCTGTGGCTCGAGCGCCGCCTCTCCCGCCCGGAGAAACAGGTTCAGGCTGACCATCGGGAGCCGGTTCATGATCGCCACACGGAGATCGAGGCCCGATGGGAGCTCGCGTCTCTCGACCGCCGGGAAGTCGAAACTCCGCAGCGTGCCGCTACCCGGCGGATTGGCTCGGTCCAGTGTCGTCATCGGGAGGACTCCGGCTCGAAGACGACCACGGCGCGGTTCTCTTCGCCGAGTCGCTCGCGTGTGAAGGTGCGCACCTGCTCGACGCGTACGGCACGCAGTCGATCGAGCTCCTTGTTGATCCGGTCCGGATCGTCGAAGTAGAGCTCGAACATCGAAAGGAGGTCCGCTCGGTCCGCGACTCGCTCCATCGAGCGCACGAGGTCCGTTTCCACCAACGCGATGGCTCGATCGATCTCGCTCTGCCTCGCATCGGCGAGCGCCGCGATCTCCTCCGAGAGCGCGGCCTCGAGCTCCGCCGGGCTCCCGTCAGGATACCCCGTGGCCCACACCAGGAACATCGAGGCGCCGCTGAGCAGCGGGAACACGTAGCTCACCACCCCCCTCGCGACGCGGCGCTCGCGCACCAGGCGACGATACAGCCTCGACGCCCTGCCCACCCCGAGCAACGCCCGCGCCACCTCCGCCACGGCGAAGTCATCCGACGCGTAGGAGGGCGTGCGGAAGCCCATGATGATTCGCGGAAGCGGAACGTCGGCGCGCACGTGGTCGCGCAGGGTGCGGCCGATCAGGGGCGCCACGTCGGCGTTGCCCGGGATCGAAGGGATGGGCCCGCCGGGCTCGATGTCGCCGAAGTAGCGCTTCACCTGCTCCAGCGCCCCGGCCGGATCGATATCGCCGGCAAGGGTGATCACAGCGTTGTCGGGCACATAGAACGTCCGGAAGAAGGACGCGACGTCATCGAGCGTGGCCGCCTCGATGTCCTCCATCGAGCCGATCACGGTGTGGTGGTAGGGATGGTCCTCGGGGTACACGAGCCGCTGGAGTCGCTCGCTCCAATCCCCGTACGGCTGATTGTCGTATCGCTGGCGCTTCTCGTTCTTCACCACGTCGCGTTGATTGTCCAGCTTCTCCTGGTCCATCGCAGGGAGCATCCATCCCATACGATCGGACTCGAGCCAGAGGGTCAGCTCCAGCTGGTGCGAGGGGACGGTCTCGAAGTAGTTGGTCCGGTCGAACCAGGTCGTTGCGTTGCTGGCACCGCCCACGCGCTCGATCATCTCGAAGTGCTTGTTCTTCGGGACGTGGGCCGATCCCTGGAACATCATGTGCTCGAAGAGGTGAGCGAACCCGGTCTTGCCCTTCGGCTCGTTCCGGGAACCCACGCCGTACCAGAGATTGGTCGCGACGACGGGAATCGTCCGATCCGGAGCCAGCACGACCCGGAGGCCGTTGTCGAGCCGATGGCGCTCGAAGGGGATGGACAGCGAGGGCACGAAGGGGCTCCGTTCGATAGGGCGGGCGGGGTGGGCCTGCGTTGGGTACCTCGAAGGGCTACGGACGTTCGCTCAGCCGGCTGCGAAGCAGATCGGGCGCGAGGTCGTCCATCAACAGGGTGCTCGCGGGCTCCGGGCCCCCGTCCAGACGCTCCTCCACGCCGGTGACGAGAGCGAGATCCGCCTCGACTGCCCGGATCCGTGCACGCTCGAGCATCTCGTAGGCGGTTCCATCCCGACCGGTCGCACCCGCGGCCAGCGCGGCCGCGAGCTGTGCTTCCACGTCGTCCTCCCGGAGACGGGCCCCGGACACGAGCTCCCCGGCCCCCTCCTCCATGCGACCGTCCTCCAGCAGGACGAGCCCGAACACGACGCGGGTCCACCCGTCCTCCGGATCCATCCGGACCGCGTCCGCCATCGCATCGCTGGCTCGATCGTGATCCCCCTGCAAGGCGTAGGCGACGCCGAGCTCGTACGCGATCTGGGCATCGTCCGGATCGATCTCTCGCGCCGCAGACAGCTCCTTGATCGACTCCTCGCCGAAGCCCTCACGAGACAGGTATGCCCCGTACGACATGCGAGTGATGGCGAGGTGCGGAGCCATGAGGGCGGCCGTGCGGAGGGCTCTCTCCGCATCGGGGTCGTCGAAGGCCGCGATCCCGTCGCCCGCCGTCGCGAGCACGTACGGGTCCTCGGGATCCAACGCGATGGCCCGTTTGAAGCGCTCGTACGCCACGCCATCCAACCCGAGCTCACGCTCCGCTACGGCGAGCCAGCAGTGCACCGCGGCATCGTCGTCGAATTCGTCGAGCCGGTTCCGCAGAAGCTCGGCCGCGCCGGGCCAGTCCCCTTCTTCCCCCATCGCCAGGGCGCGCTCGAGCAGCTCCTCGCGCTCCATCAGGCGCCGCCCCGACCGACGCTCGTCGCTTCGCCGCGAAGCAGGCTTTCACCCGTCATGACCTTCGGTGGGTCGATCCCCATGAACGACAGGACGGTCGGCGCCACGTCGGCAAGGCGTCCCACGCTCCTCAGCTCCAGCCCGCACCGCGCCGTCGGGTCCGCTGCCGATGTCGCGCCGTCGGGTTGCGGAGCTCCCGGGGGCTCCGCGTCCCGCTCGTGCGGATCGTACACGAGGAAGTCGACCGGCTCGGTCGTGTGCGCGGTGTGCACGTTGCCCTCGGGGTCGATCATCATCTCGCAGTTGCCGTGGTCGGCCGTGATGAGAGCCACCCACTCCGGGTTCTCGTCCACGGCGCGCAGGACGTCCGTCATGCAGGCGTCCACGGCCTCCACGGCCTTCACCGCCGCCGAGACCACCCCCGTGTGCCCCACCATGTCGGGATTGGCGAAGTTCACCAGGATGAAGGCGTACGGACCCCGGAGGCCTTCGATGACCACGTCGGCCACCTCCCGACAGCTCATCTCGGGCTGAAGGTCGTAGGTGGCCACCTTGGGCGACGGAATCAACGTCCGGTCCTCTCCCTCCCAGGGTGCCTCCTCCCCGCCGTTGAAGAAGTAGGTCACGTGCGCGTACTTCTCCGTCTCGGCGACCTTGAGCTGGGTCAGGCCGAGACCGGCGAGGTACTCGGACAGTCCGGTCCTCACGTTCTGCGGAGGAAAGGCCACCCGAACGGGCAAGCCCGCTTCGTACTCGGTCATCGTCACGACCCTGGATGGCAGATCCGCGGGTCGAGTGAAGGCGTCGAACTCCGGCACCGCGAGCGCGGCCGTGATCTGCCGCATCCGGTCGGCGCGGAAATTCAACAGGATCACCACGTCCTCCGGTCGCACACCCGCTTCACCCACCCCTCTCATGCCGGTCGGCTCGACGAACTCGTCGGTGACTCCCTCGGCATAGCTCCGCTCGAGGAAGGAGGTGTCGTCCGCCCACACAGCGGCTTCACCGGACACGATCAGGTCGAAGGCCCGCTTCGTACGATCCCAACGCCGGTCGCGATCCATGGCCCAGTACCGTCCACAAACCGTGGCCACCGCCCAGCGCTCTCGATCCGCGCAGCGGGCGCTGAGGGTATCGAGGTAGCCGACACCGCCCGTCGGTGACGTGTCCCGGCCGTCCGTGATGCAGTGTAACCGCACGTCGACGTCGTCCGGGAGGAGATCCAGCAGGGCCGTGAAGTGACGGAGATGGCTGTGTACGCCGCCGTCCGAAACGAGCCCGACCAGATGGACGGCGGCGCCGGTCTCTCGGGCGTGAGCGACGACGTCCGGCAACGCCAGCTGCTTCGCGAAAGACCCGTCCTCGATCGACTTGTCCACGCGGGCGATGTCCTGGTAGACGACGCGTCCCGCCCCGAGGTTCAGGTGTCCGACCTCCGAGTTGCCCATCTGGCCGGCCGGAAGGCCGACGTCGACGCCGGAACAGGTCAGACGATTGCGTGGGCGACGCTCGTACAGACGCCGAAAGGCCGGCACGGACGCGAGCTCGACGGCGTTGCCCCGGTCGGGTGCACCCTGGAAGTCCGAGTGACCCCAACCGTCGAGGATGACGAGAAGTACCTTGCGCATGAACGAGGGGCTCGGGAGTGGCTCTGGTCGACCCGGGCAGTAAGATCGGCGAGGCGGAATCTAACGGCGGGTCGTCGGGCCTCAACGAGCCCGCCGCGGACAAATCCCCTGCTCCGAGCAGCCGTCTGCCCTCGCTACTCCGCCCTCATCGTCACCATCGGATCGGTCCGGGTCCCCGCTCTGGCCGGGAACCAGCTCGCCGCCACAGCCGTGAGCGCCAGAATCGCCGTGACTCCGACCAGGGTCAGCGGATCACCGGGCTGTACCTCGTAGAGGAGGCTCTGCAGAAGGCGTGACGAGAGGATGGCGCCCACGATGCCCACGACGATTCCGCCGCCCACGAGGCGCAGCGCGGACCGCATCACCATGCGGCCCACGGAGGCCGGATCCGCCCCCAACGCGACCCGAATCCCCATTTCGCGCGTCCTTCGCGCGACCGAGTAAGCCACAACACCGTAGATGCCCACGCCGGCCAACAGGAGGCCGACCACGGAGAAGCCCCCGAGGAGCAGCATCACGAACCGCCGCGTGGCGAGCGCATCGTCCACCACGGTCTGGTGCAGCACCACCCGGATCGGCACGTCCGAGTCGAGCCGCTGCACCGTCTCCCGCAAGGCGACTCCAGCCGCTCCGGCGTCGCCCCCCTCGGCCTCGGCGACCAGCTGTGCACCGAACTGGATGCGGAAAGGGCGCTGCGCATAGGGAAAGTAGATCGTCGGATACGGCGCTTCAGCCACGTCCCGTACGCGTACGTCCCCCACCACACCGACGACTTCGGCGAACCGCCGCTCCTCCCAGAAGTTGTCCATCCCGCCGCCCGTCACCTGCTTTCCGATGGGGTTCTCCCCGGGCCACGTGAGCTCGGCGAAGGACTCGCTGACGATGGCGACGTGCGCGTCGTCGGGACCGTCTCGCCGGGCGAAGTGTCGGCCGCGCAGGAGCGGGATGTCGAGCGCCTCGAAGGCGCCGGCGCTGGCGACGACATAACCGGCGACCGTGTGCTTGCTGAGGTCGCCGTCCAGCTCCAGCCGGTAGTTGGGCAGAACGCCCGAAGCGGGAATCGTGCTCATCAGCCCGGCCGAGCGAACCGCCGGATGCGACTCCAGCTCTTCGAGGAGTCTGGCGTAGAGACGCGCGTGATCGTGCTCGGTCTCGTACTTCAGCCGGGACAGTGCGGCCGGCATCGTGGCCACCTCCGCGGCGTCGAATCCCAGGTCCTCGGAGAGCAGGTGCTGGAACGAGCGCACCAGCAGACCCGAGCCGGTGAGCAGCACGAGCGCGAGGGCAACCTCGGTCCCCACCAGGAGCTTCCACACCGGCCCCCGATGATCGACGGAGTTTCCTCGCAGCCCTGCCCCGGACCCGATGGTCGTGTCGCTCCGCGTGAGCCGGACCGCCGGAATCAGGCCGAACACGAGCGTCGACACGAGGGCCGCGACGGCCGCGAAGCCGAGCACGACGGCATTGACACCAATCTCGTCCACGCGGGGCAAGCTCGTGGGTCCGATCGCGCGCAGGGCGCGTGTCAAACCCATGGCGAGCCCGACTCCGACCGCGCCACCCAACGACGCGAGAACCAGGCTTTCCGTCAGGAGCTGACGGACGACCCTGCCCCGACCCGCCCCGAGAGCGGAGCGGATCTGCAGCTCACGAGCACGCGCCGTGCCGCGAGCGAGAAGCGTGCTGGCGAGGTTCGTGCACGCGACCAGCATCACGAGCGCAGCGGCACCGAAGAGGAGCGAGAGCGGGGTACGCGACGAACCGACGAGGCGCTCCCTGAGCCCGACCACGGAAGCGCCCGTGGCGAGAAAGTCGGGATCCGCGTCCGGCTCACGCAGCACGATCACCTTCGTGAGCGCGTCGACCTCTTCCTGCGTTCGCTCGACGGTCGTCCCGGACTCGAGTCTGCCGACGACCCTCCAGTTGTGCGACGTGCGCGACGTGTTGCCCAGCGGCTCGGCGGTGCTCCACACCTCGGCCCCGCCTGGGAAGTCGAAGCTCGCCGGGACGACCCCGACCACACGTGCCCGCCGGCCCTGGACCTCGAGCGTGAGCTGGTCGAGGGGAAGCGCGCCCAGCTCGTTCTCCCAGAAGCTCTGTCGGACGACCAGAACCGGCTCGGCGCCCTCGAGATGGTCTTCAGCCGTCGTCACGCGCCCGTGGACGGGAGCGACCCGGAAGACCCGCCAGAAGTCGGCAGAGACGGTCGCGACGGGGACGCTGAGCGGACGATCCCCGCCGAGGACGGTGGTGGTGCCCACGCCGTACGCGGTCAGTCCCTGGAACGAGCGGCTCTCCTGGTGCCAGTCCAGGAAGTTGGCCCACGCGACCGCCATCGTCCCGCCCCGGTTCGTCGTCTCCCGCACCTGGACGAGTGCCTCCGGCTCCTCGTAGGGGAGCGGCTTCATCAAGACGCCGTGCACCACCGAGAAGATCGCAGTGTTCGCCCCGATCCCCACACCGAGCGTGAGCACGGCGGCCAGGGTGAAGCCCGGGCTGCGCGCGAGCCCACGCACCGAGTACCGCAAGTCGTTCCACACCGATCCCCACATCTTCGCCCTCCTCACCGCCCTGTCGTGTCGTTCCGTCAGTCGCCTGCATTCGTCCGCAATCGCTCTGCGGTCTCCGAACAGGCGCTCCGCTTCTCGCCGCGCCTCCTCCGGCCCCCACCCCGCCTGCTCGAGCTCCTCGGACCTCAACGCCAGGTGCGACCGGATCTCCCGATCGGCGTCCTCGCGGGGCGAGATCCGACTGAACACGGACCCGCGCCGCTGCTCACCCATCAACCACCCGCCGGGGAGCCCAGCACACGGGCCATCGCCGAGACGTAACGGTGCCAGGCGCGCACGCTGGATTCGAGCTCGGCCCTCCCCGCGCGCGTGAGCCGGTAGAACTTCGCCTCGCGCCCCGTGTCGGTGACGCCCCACTCCGATTCGAGGTATCCCCGCTTCTCCAGCCTGCGGAGCGCGGGATACAGCGCACCTTCTTCCACCGCGAGGTCACTCTCGGTCACATCGCGGATCGATCGAGAGATCCCGTACCCGTGCAGTGGGCCGGAGCTGAGCGTCTTGAGAATGAGGACGTCCAGCGTGCCCTTGATCAGTTCGAGAGGGCGCGGGGCCATGATCGAGCTCCTCGGGTTCGGGGTCTGCCCGAAGCATAA
>JBDHDM010000103.1:0-11453 GCA_039591515.1 Gemmatimonadota bacterium
CCCGCGTTGTTGACCAGGATGCCGGCCGGCCCCTGGCCTGCCTCGATGTCCGCCAGCGTGGCGTTCACCTGCCCCGAGTCGGCGACATCGCAGGCGTAGCCGGCGTGCCCGTCGCCCGGGAGCCCTTCGGCCGCGGCGCAGGCGGCGTCCCCGTTCCGCCCTACGATCGCGACCAGCGCACCTGCCTCGGCCAGAGCCTCTGCGATCGCTCGGCCGATGCCGCGCGACCCGCCCGTCACGACGGCGACCGTTCCCTCCAGCTCACGCGTGGTCATTCAAGCCTCCAATGCGGCGAAGTCGTCGGGCTCACCGGCGGATTTCGAGACGAGTCCCTTGGCGTTCCGACGGTTGAGCGCGGTGAGGACCTTCCCCGGACCGAGCTCGAGGAACCGATCGGCGCCTCCGTCGACCATGGTCCGGACCGACGCACCCCAACGAACCGGTGACGTCAACTGCTTCACCAAGAGCTCGCGCGCCGCCGCTCCCTCCACGATCGGCTCGGCCGTCGCGTTCGAGATCACCGGAAACGTGGGATCCCGGAACTCGACGGACTCGAGGTGTTCCCGGAGCCCGACCGCCGCCGGCTCCATGAGCGGCGAATGGAAGGCTCCGGACACCTTGAGCTCCACGACTCGTTTTGCTCCCGCTTCCTTCGCCATCTGCATGGCCCGAGCCACGCCGTCCACGTCCCCGCTCACCACGACCTGGCCCGCCGAGTTGAAGTTCGCCGGAACGCAGACGCCCGCGTCGACCGCGGCGCACACCTCCTTCACCTCGTGGTCGTTGAGTCCCAGAATCGCGGCCATCGTGCCCGGGCGGGCCTGCCCCGCCTCGTACATCAGCTCCCCCCTCGCCCGGACGGCCCGGAGCGCGTCTTCGAAGCTCAGCGTACCGGCGGCCACGTGTGCGCTGTACTCGCCGAGGGAGTGACCGGCCGCGAAGGCCGGGCCGCCGAGCCGATCGGCGAGCACACGCAGTGCCGCCACCGAATGGGTGAGGAGCGCCGGTTGCGCGTTCCGCGTGGCCGTGAGCTCGTCTTCGGGGCCCTCCGCCATGAGGTGCGAGAGCGGGAAGCCGAGGACCTCATCCGCCGTGCCCAGCACCTCCGCTGCAGAGGGCTCCGAGCGCGACAGCTCGGTGGCCATCCCCACGTGTTGAGAGCCCTGGCCGGGGAAGATGAGTGCGAGTGGCATGACGCGTCGGCGCGGTCAGAGCCGGATCGTCATCGCGCCCCAGGTCAGGCCCGCACCGAACGCGACGGTGAGGACCGTGGACCCGGGTCCGACCAGCCCCTTCTCGATCGCCTCGTCGAGGGCGATCGGGACGGTCGCGGAGCTCATGTTGCCGTAGCTCCCGACGTTGACGTAGACCTTGTCCATCGGGATGCCGGCGTACTTCGCGGTGGCCTCGATGATTCGGATGTTGGCCTGATGGGGGACGAGGAGGTCGATGTCCGCCGCGGTGAGCCCTGCCTTCTGCAGCGCAACATCACACGCCTCTGCCATCGAGCGCACGGCGTTCTTGAAGATCTCCCGTCCCTGCATCCGCAGCAGATGGCGACCGCCGTCGAGCACCGCTTGGCTCAGCGGCTCCACCGCCCCGCCACCCGGGCGGTACAGGAGCTCCGCCAGCTTTCCATCGGACTGGTGGTGCGACGAGAGGATGCCGCGTCCCGATCCATTGGAGGGCTTGAGGACGGCCGCCCCCGCGCCGTCGCCGAAGAGCACGGCCGTGGTACGGTCCTCCCAGTCCACGATCGCGCTCATCTTCTCGGCCGCGACGACCAGGGCCACCTCCCCCCTCCCTGCGGCCAGATATCCCTCCGCCACGCTGAGGCCGTAGAGATGGCCGGTGCAGGCAGCCATCACGTCGAAGGCGACGGCGTGATCGCAGCCGATCAGGGCCTGGGTGTCGCACGCCGTCGAGGGGAGCCAGCGGTCGGGCGTGGCCGTCGACAGCACCAGGATGTCGACCTCGCCGGGCTCGACTTGCGCCCGCTCCATCGCGACGCGCGCGGCGGCGGCCCCCATGTCCGCTGCGGTCATCTCCTCCGGCGCGATACGGCGCTCCCGAATGCCGGTGCGCGTGCGGATCCACTCGTCGGACGTGTCCATTCGCTGCGCAAGATCGTCGTTCGTGACGACGTTGTCCGGCAGATAGCGCCCGGTGCCGGCGATCTCGACGATCGGCTGGGGTGTCTTCATGTCCGATCCTCCCTAGGAGGGGATTCGCAGGTCCTCTTCGCTGTGTCGTACCAATCCCGAACGCACAGCCCGGGCAGCGACCGCGAGCGCGTTGTGAATCGCTTTGGGCGGCGACCCACCGTGACAGATGATAGAGACGCCTCCCAGTCCGAGCAGGGGTGCGCCACCATACTCCGCGTAGTCCAGCACGCGAAAGACATGGTCGAGGTCGATGTTGCTGTCCTCCGCGGCCTGGAGCTCCGCGCGGAGGAGGTCGACGACATAGCCGGCGACCGACTCGTAGAACTTGAGCAGGATATTGCCGACGAAGCCGTCGCAGACGATCACGTCGCACTCGCCTCCGACGATGTCGCGGCCCTCGATATTGCCGATGAAGTTGATTCCTCGCTCGACCCCGAGCAGCTCGTAGGCTTCCACGGTCAGTTCGTCGCCCTTCCCCGGCTCTTCACCGATGTTGAGCAGACCCACGCGCGGCTCGGGCCGTCCCATGGCGTCGCGCGCGTAGACGCTGCCCAAATGCGCGAACTGGATGAGGTGGTGGGGCTTGCACCCGATGTTCGCGCCGGCGTCGAGGAGAAGGCACAGCTCCTTGGCCGTGGGAAGAAGTGCCCCGACCGGAGGACGGTCGACGCCGGGCAACGGCCGCAGCGTGAAGAGGGATGATGCCATCACCGCACCCGTGGAGCCCGCGCTGACGAAAGCGTCTGCTTCCCCGTCCTTGTGAAGGCGGAGCCCCACGACGATCGAGGAACCCGGCTTTCTCCGGACCACCGACGCTGGAGAGTCGTCTGCGGTGACGCGATCCGGGGCGTGATGGACGCTGATCTGGTGCGGCACGTGGGAGTGACGCTCGAGCTCGGACCGGATCAGCGACTCGTCGCCGACGAGCACGATCTCGATGTCATCACCATCGTAGGCCTGGATTGCCTCGATCGCACCGGCGACCTCGGGCCCCGGTGCGAGGTCCGTTCCCATGGCGTCGAGCGCTATGCGCATGACGGGGTCGCCCGGCAGCAGGTCATCGCCAGATGCGGGTCGATCGCCGCTCGGGACGTTGCCCGGCGGTCCACGATCAGTCTTCTACGATGTCGAGGACCGGCTGGCCCTTGTAGTGTCCGCACGTCGGGCACACTCGATGCGGGCGCTTGGGATCCCCGCACTTCGGGCACTCGTGGACGGTTACGCCCTCGGCCTTGAAATGGGTCCGGCGCTTGCGCTTCCGCTGCTTGGACGTGCGCTTCTTGGGTACGGCCATCGTCTCACTCGCTCTTCAGGTCCCTGAGCGCCGCCCACCGCGGATCGGCCTCGTCATCCGTGCACCCGCACTCGCCCTCGTCGAGCTTCGCGCCGCACTTCGGACAGAGACCCCTACACTCGGGATCACACACCACATATGGATTCACCGCGAGAACCACTTCCTCGCGCACTGCTTCACCCAGCTCCAACTCCGCGCCCCTGGACTCGAACGGGTAGGCACCACCTTCTTCACCGTCTTCGGAGCCTTCCTCGACGAACACCATCGTCAGGTCTTCGACGACATCCGTTTCGACGAGCCTCAGGCACCGTCGGCATTCCTGGCGAAGCCTGCCGCGCACGTGTCCCCGCGCGACGACCTCCCCCGTGCCCGCCAACGTCACCCGGAGCTCGACGGTTACGTCACCCGTCCACCGAAGGTCGGTGCCTTCCCACAGCCCGTCATCGGCGGAAACACTGGCCTCGACGACGACGGAGCCTTCACGGTCCAACTGCCCGAGATCGACTCTGAGCATAGCGGTAAAAGCTAGCGACAAGAGGGAGATTGTCCAGCGAAAGTGCCCGCGAAGCGTCCGGCATCGGGCTCCGCAGTCCGACGTCTGGCGCTAGCCGGCCAAACGCTCGTGCATCGAGAAGAAGAAGGCGATCTCGGCAGCCGCGTTCTCGTCCGAATCGGACGCATGGATGGCGTTTCGCCCTTTGGACTCCGCGTAGAGCTTGCGGATGGTGCCTTCGGCGGCCTCGGCCGGGTCCGTCGCGCCAATGGTATCCCGAAGCCTGGCGACGGCATCGTCGGCTTCCAGAGCCATGGGAATCACCGGCCCCGAGGTCATGAATGCCACGAGCTCGTCGTAGAAGGGGCGCCCTTCGTGGACCGCGTAGAACGCTTCCGCCTGGGCCTGGTTGAGCCAGACGAGCCGAAGGGCGCGAACCGCGAACCCGGCCCCTTCCAGATGTGCGAGGATCTTGCCGGCCTTCCCCGATCCCACGGCATCGGGCTTGATGATCGCCAGTGTCTGGCTCATGAGTCTTCGTCTCTCTTGTTGTCTTGTTCAGCGGGTTCCTTGTGAAGCGCCCGGAGGATCCCCTCGCGGGTGACCAGCCCGATCAGCTCACCTTCTCGCACGACGGGCAGCTGCTGCACCTTCCGGCTGGCCATCATTCGGGCCGCGTCGACCAACGGCTGCGTCTCGGACACGCAGAGAACCGCTCGCGTCATCACGTCACGAGCTCGCAGAGGCTCCGCGCTGCCCGATGCGGTCGACTCCTCGGCTCGCCCATCACTGACGACTTCCCGGAGCGCGTCCCCGGCGGTGAGGATGCCGAGGACTTCGTAGCTCTCCCCGACGATCGGCACGGCCCGTACGCCGCGTCGCACCATCAAGTCGACGACCTCCGAGAACGGTGTGTCGGGGTAGACCCGGTACTGGACGGCCTCGAGGGCTTGCTCGACGAGGAGGGTCGGATTCATGCGTGCAACAAGCCGACGCTACGCCAGGCTGTCCTGAATGAGCCCGACGATATCCGCGGGGCGGCGGGCCACCGCGATGCCGTTCTCCTCGAACGCCTTCATCTTCTCTTCCGCGGTGCCCGCCGAGCCGCTGATGATGGCCCCGGCGTGACCCATGCGGCGTCCCGGCGGCGCCGTCTGGCCTGCGATGAAGCCGACCACCGGCTTCGACATTTTCGTACGCACGTGCTCGGCCGCCTCCTGTTCGTCCGTGCCTCCGATCTCGCCGATCATGACGACGGCCGTCGTGTCGGGATCGGCCTCGAACGCCTCCAGGCAGTCGATGAAGTTCGTACCGATGAGCGGATCTCCGCCGATTCCGACACACGTGGTCTGCCCGAGCCCGACGCTGGTGAGCTGGAACACGGCCTCGTACGTGAGCGTCCCGGAGCGGGAGACGACCCCAATCGGGCCCTCGGCCACGATCTGCGCCGGCAGGATGCCGACCTTCGACTTGCCTGGGGAGATCAGGCCGGGGCAGTTGGGCCCCAGGATGCGAACACCGTGGTCCCGCGCGTAGGCGTGGGCCCGGGCCATGTCGAGAACGGGCACACCCTCCGTAATCGCGACGACCAGATCCACGCCCGAGTCGACGGCCTCGAGGATCGCGTTCGCGGCGAACGCCGGCGGGACGTAGACGACGGAGGTGTTTGCACCGGTCTCGGCAACGGCCTCGTCCATCGCGTTGAAGATGGGCGCGCTCGAGCCGTCGGGCCCCTCGAACGTCTGGCCTCCCTTTCCGGGCGTGACCCCCGCGACCACGTCCGTTCCGTACTCCATCATCTGACGGGTGTGGAACGAGCCGTCGCGGCCGGTGATGCCCTGCACGACGAGCTTCGTGTTGGAATCGATGAAGATCGACATCGTGATCAGCCCTCTCCGTTGGCTAGCTGGACGGCCTTTTCCACGACATCGTCCATGGAGGTGTAGGCGGAGAACCCCGCCTTTTCGAGGATCTCGAGGGCCAACGCTTCATTCGTGCCCGTGAGTCGGATGACGATCGGGACGCCGATATCGAGTCGGCTCGTCGCCTCCACGATCCCGTTCGCGACGTCGTCGCAGCGGGTGATCCCACCGAAGATGTTGAACAGGATCGCCTTTACGTTGGGGTCCGACGTGATGATCTCGAGGGCCGCGACCACCTTGTCCGGGTTCGAGGAGCCCCCGATGTCGAGGAAGTTCGCGGGCTCGCCGCCGTAGTACTTCACCAGGTCCATCGTCGCCATCGCCAGTCCGGCCCCGTTGACGCAGCAACCGACGTCCCCGTCGAGCTTCACGTACGAAAGGCCTGCCTCGCGCGCCTTGATCTCCGCCTGAGGCTCGGCCGAGGTATCCCGCATCTCGGCGACCTCGGGACGACGGAAGAGCTCGTTGTCGTCGATGCTCATCTTCGCATCGATCGCCTTCACGGCCCCGTCCGGTGTCGTGATGAGGGGATTGATCTCCGTCATCGAGGCGCCCGAGTCCACGAACGATCGGTAGAGCTGACCGACGACCTTGGCCGCCTGCTTGATATGGGCCGGGTCCTCGTACAGGAAGTTCGCGAGCCAATAGGCCTGATGCGGGAGCAGGCCGTACCGTGGGTCGACCGTGAGCTTTCGGATGGCTTCGGGCTGGGTGGCCGCCACCTCCTCGATGTCCATCCCACCCTCGGCGGAGACCATGAAGGTCGCGGCCTGGCTGTTCCGGTCCACCAGCACCCCCACATATGCCTCCGAAGCGATGTCTTCGGCCGGGGTCACGAGGACCTTCTCCACGGTGAGCCCCTTGATGTCCATCCCGAGGATGTTCTGCGCGTGCTCTCGCGCCGCCTCCGCGTCTGGGGCGTACTTGACCCCCCCGGCCTTGCCTCGCCCACCCGAGTGTACCTGGGCCTTCACCATGACGGCTCCGCCGAACTCGGCTGCGATCGAATGCGCCTCGTCGGCGGTGATCGCGATCCTCCCCGGAGGGACCGGAATCCCGGCTGCCACAAAGCGTTCTTTCGCCTGGTATTCGTGGATGTCCATACGTTCTGGGCTGGATGGGCGGGAGCCCGCGCGGAGGCCGCGGACCCGGAGCACGCTAAGCTACCAGAGCCCCCTGGGGCGATCAACGCCGCGGGGGCCGGCTTCGCTGCGTAGCGTGGCAGTGCCCCTCAGCGCCCCTGTCCCCGTTGCCCCTCCAGGAGGGCGCGCAGCTCGTCGAGGGCGTCCCCGAAGCCCCGCCAATCGCCCTCACGGGCCCGCTCCTCGGCCTGATCGAGGAGGCGCAGCGCCTCGGCCGCCGCGGGCCACACCACCGTGGCCCGCGGGTCGGAGGAGGGGACGCCACCCTCCTCGGGGGGGGCGGTATCCGCCACGAAGAGACCCGTCGCGCCGGCCAGGCTCGCCAGCGCGCCCGTGAGGGTTTCGGTCATCACGGCGGCGCGCCCGTCACTCACCACGAAGCGCGCGAGCTGCGGGATCGCGTCATCGGAGGAGGCGAGGAAGACCGGCTCCATGTAGAGGATTCGCTCCCCCACCGGCACGACGTGCAGATGGCCAGTCCACACCTCGCTGCCCTGAGTCCGCCACAGCGAGAGCTGCTGGGAGATGATCGGGTCCTGCTCGATCGTCGACTCGATCAGCCTCGGCCCCCGGACCTGATCGGCGACCGGGACGTCCATCAGAACGGTCTCGGGTCTGCCCATCCGGTCCGTCCGGCCCACGAAGATCGCAACGAGGTTCTCTCTGCCGGACGGCACGAACACCGTGGTCAGCTGGAACCGCGCCTCGTCCTCTCCGGGGAGACGATAGATGCCGTACTCGGCCTCGTAGGGCACGGGCGTCGTGCTCTGGGCGAACTCCTGGGATTCCTGCCACACGTCCTGTTGGCCGTGGAAGGCGGGGGCAGTCTCCTGATGATACTGGAGGACGACCCGGCCCTGGAGGTCGAGAAGCGATCGAGGATAGCGCAGGTGGGCCCGGAGCTCGTCGGGCATCTCCTCCATGGATCGGAAGAGCCCGGGATATGCCGCCTCGTAGGCATCGGCCAACGGATCGTCGATGGGGACCCGGTAGAACGCCATGTCCCCGGTGACAGCGTCGATCGTGATCTTCACGCTGTTTCGGATGTACCGGACGAACCGGCGCCGGACGCCGAACTCCTGCGTGGCCGAGAGCGGATACGCTCTCGTGCCCGTGAACCCCTCGAGAATCCACACCACTCTTCCGTCGTGGATGACCGGATACGGCGTCTCGGGGAATCTGAGGAAGGGCGCGATCGCGGCCGCACGCGCGACGATCTGCCGACGGTGGACGAGACGGCTCTCCTCGTTGACCTCGGAGGAGAAGAGCAGATTGGCGGTGCGGAAACGCCACGCCAGGAGCGCCTTGCGGAGGCCGGAGGTGAGCGCGATCCCTTCCGGGAAGTCCTCACCGGGTACGCCCTGGCCCGCTTCCGGCGACCGGTACTGGTCCGGCCCCGGGGTCACGACGGCATAGTCGGGCTGGGCCTGGGGCCGCGTGCCGAAGAAGATCTCCGGGCGCTCCAGCACGAGATCGGCGATCCCCGCTTCGTTCGGCACGACGGCGGGAGGAATCCCTTCGAGGAGCATGGTCGGACCGCCGTCCTCGGTCAGGTCGTTGGCCACGCTCGCGACCGCTCCCAGCCCCGCCACGTAGCGTTCCCTGAGTCGGAGATTCTGCCAGTTCGGGTCCTGGATCCCACGCGGATCGATCTGCCGTACCGAGATCGCGACCGGTGTCTGGCCCGCGGCGGAGGGGTACCGATCGATGGCAACTCGATCGAAATCGTAGTAGCTGAACCGCGCCTGCTCCTGCTGGAACGTGGTGCGAAGAGGGTCCGTGTTCCAAACGGGCAGGCCCGCAAACTGCTCAGCCGCCCGCCCCCAATCGACGGGCGCCGACGACGAATAGGCGAAGGAGCGCCGGTCCGTCGCGTCGAGGCCGAAGCCGCGCCTCGTGAAATCGAGGCTGTACTCGATATACGGGGTCTCGCGCTGGAGCTCGTTCGGCTCCACACGAAAACCCTGAATGATCGACGGATAGACGTTGCCGATGAGCAAGGTCCCGACCACGACCCCTGCAACCGAAGCGACCACCGGCCAGACTCGGTTGCGCCACGAGCCCCACACCGTCCCGATCGCAGCCGCGAGGCTGAGCACGGCCAGCGTTTGGAGGGCCGGCATGCGTGCGTGGTGGTCCGCGTACCCGAAGATACTCTGCACGTCCGAGTTTCCATCGAGCAGAAGCTCGTAGCGGCCCAACCAGAGCTGGAGGGCCAACAGGCCGAAGAACGCGGCCAGGACGGAACCCAGATGGATGCGGGCCACGCTGTGCGACTCGAACCGGCCCCGCACCCAAGAAACGGCACCGGTCGCGGCGTACCCGGCGGTCACGAGCGTGAAGATCAGAAACGCCACGATCATTCCGTACGTGACCGCGCTGCGCAGCACCGGGAACCAGAAGACGTAGAAGCCCAGGTCCTTCCCCAGCACGGGCTCCGTGGCTCCCCACGCCGGCGCGGAGGCGGCGAGGAGCGCCTGACGGCCGATCGATACGGGTACCGAAGCGCCGAACCAGAACCCGATGAGTGCCGCCGCCACCGTCATCGACCAGATCACGTACCGCCGTGGGATCTGCTCGGAGATCTCGAGGTTCCCGAAGCGTCGACGGATCTGGATGCCCCCCAACGTCGTCGACGCGACCTTGAGATTGAGAAACACCAGCGCGGTCACCAGCGCGCCGGCCAGGATTCGCGTGCCCCATTCCCAGGCCACCCTCTTCCAGAACACGGCCAGGTATCCGGCCTGCGCCTGCCAGAGCACCTCGACGTACAGGTTCGTGAGCGCACGACCCAGGCTGGCCGCGAGCGCGATCCCGAAGATCACCGCGAGGATAAGGCGTCCGCCGCGGAGGGTGGCGATCGCGTCGGAGGGTCGGGAGTTCATAGTTGGAAACCGCGCGCTTCAGGGTAGTGAGACGCCCTGCCCTCCGAGCCAGGCGGCGACCTCGTCCCGGATCTCCTCGAGCCGCTCCTCGGAGCGGGCTTCGAAGCGTGCGACGATCACGGGCTGCGTATTGGATGTTCGGAGGAGCGCCCACCCGTCACCGAACAAGACGCGGACCCCGTCCACATCGATCACGTCGTAAAGGCCCGAGAAGTGCTCCACCGCACGGTCCACGATCGCCCACTTCTCCTCCTCCGAGACCTCGATGCGGATCTCGGGGGTGGAGACGTACGCGGGAAAATCGGCGACGCGCGCGGAGAGCGGTCGCTCGGTCCGACTGAGCAGCTCGATGAGCCGGCACGCATCGTACAGCGCATCATCGAAGCCGTAGTAGTCGTCGGCGACCATGATGTGGCCCGAGAGCTCGCCGGCCAGAAGTGCGCCCGTTTCCTTCATCTTCACCTTCTGCAACGAATGGCCGGTCTTCCACATGATGGGCTCACCGCCCGCGGCCTCGAAAACCTCGGGCAACGCTTGCGAGCACTTCACGTCGAAGACCAGCTTCTGACCCGGCCCCCGCTTCTCGAGGAGATCCAGCCCGAAGAGCAGGAGCAGGAGGTCTCCCCTGACGATGGCGCCGGTCTCGTCGACGGCGCCGATACGATCGGCGTCTCCGTCGAAGGCAACCCCCAGGTCGTGAGGCTGTTCCCGAACCGCGCGGATGAGGTCTGCGAGGTTCTCGTCCACGGTCGGGTCGGGATGATGGTTCGGGAACGTTCCGTCCGACTCGCAGAAGAGCGGAGTCACTTCGACGCCCATCGCCTCCAGAAGGCGCGTCGCCACGAGCGCCCCGCTCCCGTTGCCACAGTCGACCGCCACCCGCATGGGTCGAGCGATCCGAAAGCGGCCCGCCACGTCGGAGACGTACCGGTCCAGAACCTCGATGCGCTCCGTGTTGCCGGCCCCGACGTCCAGCGCGTCACTCTGGATTCGGCTCAGCAAGCCCTGGATCGCGTCGCCGTAGAGCGCCGCGCGTCCGCACGTCATCTTGATGCCGTTCCACTCCGGTGGGTTGTGCGAGCCGGTGATCTGCGCTCCGGCGTCGGTCCCGAACGTGGCCTCCGACCAGTAGAGCACCGGCGTCGGCACGGTCCCCACGTCGAGCACGTCCGCCCCGGCCCGCGTGATGCCGCGAATGAGGGCCTCTGCGAGAGACGGAGAGGACAGACGATTGTCGTGCCCCACCGCGATACGGGGCCGACCATTCCCGCTTTCGTCGCGAACGTACGAGGCGAAGGCGCGGCCCACCGCTTCGGCGACCTCGGTGTCGAGGTCCTGTCCGACGACGCCACGGATGTCATACTGCCGGAAAATGTTTGCGTTCATGCGTTGGTGATCTCGCCAGGTCACTGTCCGAGCCCGAGCGTACCGCCACTCAGGGACCCGAGGCCATCCACGCTGGCTCTGGCGAAGTCGAGCGCCGACGCGGGGAAGAAGCCCGTGTAGATGACGATGACCACCGCGGCGATGAGTGCCGCACGCATCGGGATCG
>JBDHDM010000104.1:0-11353 GCA_039591515.1 Gemmatimonadota bacterium
ACTCTGCTCACGGGCACGGAACTGCTGCAGCGTCACCTGGTGCTCTCCCTCGACCGAGCGGAGCTCCGCGACCTCGCTGAGCCGCTCCTGGCGCAACGAGCCGAGGAGCGCCATTCGGTCTCGCAGCTCGCGGTTCCGTTGGATCAGCTCTGCTTCGAGGGTCCTGACCCGGTCGACGAGCGACCGGTCGAAGGCGGCGATGCGCTCCAGGTAACGGTACCGGTTCAGCAGGTCCGTGAACGACCGAGCGCCCAGCAGCACCTGCGCGGTGTGTGAGGGCCCCATCTTGTAGATGTCCCGAAGGCGCCGGTGGAGGACGGCCTGACTCGCGGCGAGGTTCTCCCGCGAGTGGAGGAGATCCATGGTCGTGATGCGGACCTGCTCGGAGGTCGTCTCGGACTGGAACTCGACCTCGGCCAGCACGGAGCGCGATGCCGACAGCCGCCGCTCCACGTTCGCGAGCTCCTCGGCGACGTTTCGCACGCGATTACGGTAGTCACCGATGTCCCGCTCCAGCCGTGCCCGCTCCTCCCGTATCTGCTCGAGTCGGAGTTGGCTTTCCCGGATCTCACGATCGAGGTTCGGCTCCTGGGCCGTGAGTGGGGCGGCGACGACCGAGTTGCCGACGAGGAGGCATCCGAGAATCGAGCCTGCGGCTACGACACCGCGAGCCCGACCCCACCGTACGCACCTCCCGCCCGGCAACTCACACCTCCCGCAGGTGGCGTCGGATGGCGAGGGCGCTCGATGCCATGCCAAAGGCGCTCCCGATCAAGAGGCCGAGCAGGACCCAGCTCCCGGGTACCCAGGCGAGCTCGAAGATGTAGGCGTACACACCGCGATAGGTGCCGTAGGTCATCGCCCATGCCAGGAGCCCGCCTCCGAACCCGGCGAAAGCTCCCTCGAGGAGGAAGGGCAGGCGGATGAAAGCGTTCTTCGCGCCAACGAGTCGCATGACGTAGATCTCTTCGCGCCGGGCGAAGATGGCGATCCGGAGCGCAGTGCCGATGATGAGCGCGGCCACGAGCGCAAACGCTCCTCCGAGCACGGCAGTGCTCGCCAGTCCGATTCGCCTGAGCGCGAAGAGCCGGTCCACCCATTCCTGGCCGTACTGCGCGTCCTCCACGAACGGATAGCCCGTGGCGGCGCGCGCGATCCGGTCGACGGCCTCGCTGCTGCGCTCCCCCGTTCGAAGCTCGACCTCGAGCGACTGCGGCAGCGGGTTCACCTCTGCATTGATGAAGAGCTCGCCGAACTCGGGAAGCTCCGAGCGGGCCCGCTCCAGCGCGTCGCGCTTCGACACGTAGCTGACCTGGCGCACCTCGGCGATGCCGGCCAGCTCTTCGAGCAACATGTCGATCTCGCTCTGCCGTGCGTCGTCACGGAGGTAGACCACGACCTCGACGCGCTCCTCGATCGCGGCCAAAGCAAGCCCGAGGTTGTAGGTGGCCAGCGCGAAGAGGCCGACGACGAACAGCGCGAAGCCCACCATCGCCGAGGACAGCCCCGTGAGGACCGGCGCCCTCCGGAACGCTGCGAGCGCCTCCCGGATCGCATAGCTCATGAGGAGGCCTCTTTGCCGTCGACCTTTTGTGAGTCGTACACGAGCTCGCCCTGGTCCAGCTCGAACACGCGGGCCCCGGAGTGTCGCCGGACGACTTCGAGATCGTGGGTGGCCATGAGGACGGCCATACCCTTCGCGTTGATGTCCCAGAAGAGGTCCATCACGCCCCGGGTCGCCCGGTCGTCCAGATTGCCCGTCGGCTCGTCGGCCAACAGCACGTAGGGGTCGTTCGCCAACGCCCGCGCGATCGCGACCCGCTGGCGCTCACCTCCCGACAACTCGTTGGGGTACGAGCCGGACTTGGGCGAAAGCCCGACCTGCGCGAGCAGGCGCTGGGCCTTGGACTGGATCACCCGAGCGGGCGTCCCCGTGACCTCGAGGACGAAGGCCACGTTCTCGAGCGCGGTGCGCCCGGGCAGGAGCCGGAAGTCCTGGAAGACGAACCCTACTCGGCGGCGGACCTTCCAGATATCGCGCTCCGTGACCTGCTCGGAGGAAAAGCCGCTCACGCGCACCTCGCCGTCCGTGGGGCGGTCGGCCATGTGGATGAGCCGGAGGGTCGTCGACTTGCCGGAGCCCGAGTGCCCGGTGAGGAAGGCGAACTCGCCCTTCTTCACCTGAAACGAGACATCCTTCAGCGCGTGACCGCGCTTCGGGTACTCCTTCGAGACGTGGCTGAGTTTGATCACCGGATCACGGTGCGTGACGAGACCTTGCTCCGGGAGACAAGATTAGACGTCGGCTGAAGGGGTGTCAAAGCGATTCTCCGCGAGTCTGGACGCCAGGTTGAGCGCTTCGACCATGGACGACGCGTCCGCGACGCCCGTGCCTGCGAGATCGAACGCCGTGCCGTGGTCGGGGGAGGTACGGATGAACGGGAGTCCCAGCGTGACGTTGACCCCCGAGCGGAAGGATACGGTCTTGAAGGCGGCCATGCCTACGTCGTGGTACGGCGCGACCACCGCGTCGAAGGCACCCTCGAGCGCTCGGCTGAACACGGTGTCCGCCGGCAACGGGCCGCTCACGTCGAGCCCGCGTGAGCGCGCCTCGCGAACCGCCGGCTCGAGGACCCGCGCTTCTTCATCTCCGAAGAGGCCTCCATCCGACGCATGCGGGTTCAGCGCGCATAGTCCCAGCGCCGGAGCGTCGATGCCCCAGTCGCGTCGTAGACTCTCGGACAGGAGAGAGAGCTGGGAGATCAAGAGCTCCGCCGTGACCGCCTCGGGTACGGCCGCGAGGGGAAGGTGCGTGGTGGCCAGCAGGACTCGGAGGGGGCCGCCGAGACGGGTTCGCTCCGCGGCCATGAGCATGCCGACGCGCTCCACGCCCGTCAGCTCCGCCAGCATTTCGGTCTGACCCGGCACCGTCCACCCGGCTGCCTGGAGCGATGGCTTGTGCAGCGGAGCGGTGACGATGGCTCGGACCTCGCCGGCCTCGGCCCTGCGAACCGCCTGCTCGATGGCCGCGGCGGCAAACCGTCCGGAGGCCGGGTCCAGCGCTTGGTGGGGAGGCGGTACGCCTTTGTCCGCGGGCCACCACGACCGGGCCCGAGCCGCGATGTCCGAGAGCTCGTCCACGGTGAGCTCGCCCTCCGGGCCCTGGATCGTAACCCCCGGATCGGCGCCCTCGGCGCCCAGGTGGGCCAGCGCCTGGATGGTGACCTCGGGCCCGATCCCCCGAGGGTCTCCCGGCGTCACGACGATGTGATGACTCACCTACATCCGTACGTCGATGTACGTTCGCGCCCGCAACGCGGCGATGAGCTGCTCGCGCTGCCTTTCCTGTTGGATGACCGCAGTGAGCTGTGCCTTCACGTCGTCGAGCGTGTAGGCGCCAGCTTCGCGCACCTCGACCACATAGATCACCGCGAGCCTCGCCTCACCGGTCGGCAGCAGATACTCGACCGGGCCGACGTATTGACCGCCCGTCGCCGATCGGAGGATGCCGTACGCCGCAGGTAGGTCCCCCAGCTGATCGAAGGGGAAGGTGAGGGAGTCCGGAGCGGCTGGATCGGAGTGCTGCTCCGCCAACTCCGCCATCGGGGTCCCGCCCTGCGCCTGCGCGAGGATGTCCTGAGCCAGCTCGCGGGCTCGCTCGACATCGGCTTCGCTCTTTTCGGGGACGATCAGAATGTGACGCGCCTGGCGCTCACCGGCCCGATACCGCTCGACCTTGATGATGTGGAAGCCGAATTCGGTCTCCACGACCTCGTTCACCAGGCCGTCGAAGATCCCGAACGCGGCGTCTTCGAATCCTCGGACCATCCGCCCCCGTCGGAACCACCCGAGGTCCCCGCCCAGCTGGGCCGTGCCCGGGTCGTCGGAGAACTCGCGGGCGAGCTCGGCGAAGTCCTCGCCGGCCTGTATGCGCTCGAAGAGCTCCTCAGCCTCGGTACGGGCCGCGTCGAGCGCGCCCTCCGACGGCTCGGGCACCACGACGACCTGCCGGAAGGTCAGAAGCCGCGGGCGTTGCGAGAGCTGGGCACTCGCTTCCTGGAAGCGCTCCTGAAGCTCGTCCTCCGAAACCTGGATCGGCGTGGCATCGCGTAGGTGCAGCTGAAAATAGAGCTGCTGGATGTGCTCGGTCCGGGCTTCGCTGGTGAGCATCTCGCGGTACTCGGCGAGGGTCAGCGCTTCGGCCGCGAGGGCCTCCTGGAGTCTTGCCTGACCGCCGAAGTCGGCCTGCAGCTGGTCGATGCGCTCGTTGACCCGCTCCTCGATCAAGGCTTCGTCCACCTGGATGAGCGAGTCTCTGGCTGCGGCCTGGAGGACGACCAGACGGTCCACGTATTGGCCCAGGATGTCGCGGAAGAGCTGCTCGTACCCGGGATCGGTCGGTGGTGGGACCGGAGCCCCACCCAGAGCCATCCGCTGAATCTCCTCCTGGACCTGCGTCGCGACGATCACGGAGTCACCGACGATGGCCACGAGGCGATCCACGATGTCCTCTTCCCCGAGCTGGCCCGCGGCCGGGCCCGGCAGGAGTGCGAGGATGAGGGCCGGAAGGAGGAGGTGCTTCTTCATGCCCCATGGTAACCCACGTCGCGCACCGTGTTTCGCCCGACTCACCGGCCCGGATCCTCCTCGCGACCGGCTACGGCGGAGTCGACCGCGATGCCCTCCACCGGCGACAGCTGGCGGGCCGTGCGGATCTCGGCGACGTCGACGATGACCTGCCCGACGCCCGTCCCCAGAATCGTGCTTGAGCGGCCCTCGCGAAGCCTGAACGAGACGATGCCGAGAGGCACCACCTGTGTGGCACCCGTGAGGATGTCGGCGAGGGCCTCTTCCACCGCTCGGCTCACGGCCACCTCCAGCTCCTCACCGGGAGCCCGTTCGAGCGCGAGCAGGCCGAGCATCCGGGTCGCCTCACGCAGCTGGCCACGGGCGTCCTCGACGAGGACATCGACGCTGTCTCGACCAGGCCGCAGGCCCTCCGCCTCGGCCGAGGCCACGAGGAGCTCGCGCCTGGCGAGATTCTCCAGGAAGGCTTCGAGCTCCTCGGGCGAGCCCTCGGCGATCTGGCTCCGGAGCTGGGCCGGCTCGAGCTGGAGGAGCTCGCGGGCGCGGCCGACCGTCACGGAGCCGCCCTCCCACTCGATCAGGGCCCGCCGTTCGGCACGGCCAGCCAGCCGGGACCCCGGGTTCGCGGCGGTTTCCCTGAGGATGTCGAGGGAGCCCTCCGTGACTTGGGGCGAAGCCTGGTCCGTGAGGCCGGCCACGAAGATCGACTCCGCCTACTGCACCATGCGCGCCTGGACTTGCAGGCGGTATTGAGCAGCCACGTCTTCGAAGCCCCGAACTCGCCGCTCGTCCAGTCGGATGAGGTGGAAGCCCATGGGCGTCGTGACCACGTCGCTCACCTCACCCGGCTGGAGCGCCAGCGCGGCTTCTTCGAACGGCGCAACCATGTCCCCGCGCCCGAAGTAGCCCAGGTCGCCTCCGTTGCGCGCGGAGCCCGGATCCTGGCTGAACTGGCCAGCGAGGGCCTCGAAGCTCTCACCACCGAGGATTCGCTCGCGGAGACCCGCCAACACCTCCCTCACGCTGTCCTGCTGCGCCTGGGATGCCTGCAGCGGGGGCTGGAGCATGATGTGTCGAGCCCGGACCTC
Source organism: Gemmatimonadota bacterium (assembly GCA_039591515.1). Lineage (GTDB taxonomy): Bacteria > Gemmatimonadota > Gemmatimonadetes > Longimicrobiales > Gaopeijiaceae > UBA2589. The sequence continues at coordinate 5,676 of JBDHDM010000104.1, forward strand.
GACCGCCGGTGCTTCCGCCTCGTAGCGGACCCGGAGCTCGTCCTCCGTGATGAAGGTGTCGACCTGGATGACGGAATCCCTCAGCTGGAAGACCATCGCCTGAGCCACCTGCTGCATGACCAGAGGCTCGAGGTCGAGGTCCGAGAAGAGGGAATCGCGATACACGGCCTCGGCGAGCAGCGTGTAATCGATCCAGAGCTCCGCCAGTGACTCGACCACGCGGGCTTCGGCGGCCAGGTTCTCCTGGTCGACGAGTAGCTCGACGGCCTGGTCGACCATCAGGCGGTAGGGGCCCACGCGCGCCACCACGCCCTCGTCGCTCGCTTCGGAGGCGCACGCAGCGACGGCAGCCGCGGCTCCGACGGCGGCGATCGCCCGTAGGGACTTGCTGCTCTTCACGATCATCGGTCCTCTTGTTCGTGTTTCTCGGCTCTAGGCCGCGTTCCGTCGGGCCGAGCTCAGGGCGGACAGCGCGACGAGCACCGTCTCGAGAATCGGCTCGGATCCCTGCTGTTCCAGCTGGAAGGAGAGGGGATGCACCCGAAGTACGTCCATGCGCGCCTGGCGTTGCGTGAGCGGACCCTCGAGCACGGCCATTCTCGGTACCACACCTTCTCGAAAGGTCAGACGCGCCGAACGGTTCCGGACGATGGCTCGTTCGAGTCCGAGCGACCTACCCAGAATCCGGAGCCCGGCCGAGTCGAGCAAACGCAGGGCCTCCGTAGGCAGGGGACCGAAACGGTCCAGAAGCTCGGCCTTGAGGTCCTCCACCTCCACTCGCCCGCTCGCCTTGGATAGGCGTCGATAAAGATGGAGCTTTTGGCTCGATTCGGAAACGTAGGTGTCCGGCAGGTACGCTGGGCCGTCCAAAGAGATGTCGGGGTCGGGCCAGTCCTCGATCTCGTCGCCCTTCTCGATGCGCTCGACCGTTTTGCGCAGCAGCCGCATGTACGCGTCGAGCCCGATCTGGGCGGCGAATCCCGATTGGTCCGCTCCGAGTAGGTTGCCCGCCCCTCTCAGCTCCAGGTCGCGCAACGCCACCGAGTAGCCGGATCCGAGCTCCGTGTAGTGCTCGAGCACCCGAAGACGACGCTCCGCGTCCTCGGTGACGTCATCGGGGACGAGCAGATAGCAGTAGGCCCGGCGGTCTGAACGCCCGACGCGTCCGCGGATCTGGTAGAGCTGTGAAAGTCCGAACCGATCCGCGCGATCGACGATGAGCGTATTGGCGTTCGGTACGTCGAGTCCGTTCTCGATGATCGACGAGCAGACGAGGACATCGATGTCGCCGTCGACGAAACGCCTCATGACGTCGTCCAACTCGGCGCCGGGCATCTGGCCATGCGCGACGCCGATCTCGGCCTCGGGGGCGAGCGCGCCGATCTCTTCGGCGATCGTGTAGATCGTGTCGATGCGATTGTGGAGGAAGAAGGCCTGTCCGCCTCGGTCGAGCTCCCGGTGAAGCGCTTCGGCCAGGAGCTGGTCGCTCCAGGGAAGTACGTTCGTGAAGATGGGCATCCGATCCCGCGGAGGGGTCCGGATCAGTGACAGGTCCCGGATGCCCGAGAGGGACAGATACAGCGTTCTGGGAATCGGTGTCGCGCTGAGCGTGAGTACGTCGATCGTGGCTCGCAGCTTCTTGAGGCGCTCCTTGTGCTTGACCCCGAAGCGCTGCTCTTCATCCACGATGAGGAGCCCCAGGTCCTTGAAGACCACGTCGCTCGACAGGAGGCGGTGCGTCCCGATGACCATGTCCACATCGCCGCTCGCCAGCCGGGTCAGGAGCTCCTTTTGCTCCTTGGGCGTGCGGAATCGGCTGAGCGAGCCCACGTGCACGGGATAGTCGGCGAGTCGCTCCTCGAAGGTGTGGCGGTGCTGCTCCACGAGAATCGTGGTGGGCGCCAGGACCGCCACCTGCTTCCCGTCTTGCACCGCTTTGAACGCGGCGCGGATCGCGACCTCGGTCTTCCCGTATCCCACGTCGCCACAGACCAGTCGGTCCATCGGTCTGTCCGACTCCATGTCGCGCTTGACGTCCTGCGTGGCTTGGCGCTGGTCGGGGGTGTCGTCGTACAGGAACGACGACTCCATCTCCATTTGCCAGCGCGTGTCGGAGCCGTAGGCGTGCCCCCTTGCGGCCTGCCGACGGGCGTACAGCTCGAGGAGCTCCGTGGTCATCTCTTCGATGACCTTTTCGGTGCGCTGCTTCAGGTTCTTCCATCGCTTGCCGCCGATCCGGTGCACGGTGGGCGGTCGGGCGTCGTCGGACTCCCCGACCCAACGCTCGATCATGTCGAGCTTGGAGACGGGCAGGCGGAGGCGGTCTCCTCCGGCGTATTCGATGGCGAGCACCTCCATCTCCTGGCCGCCGATCGTCAGCCGCTCCAGCCCCTTGAATTCGCCGACTCCGTGGTCCATGTGGACGACGTAGTCACCGGGCGTCAGCTGTGCGAGGCTCTCGAGAGCCACGGAGCCGCGGAAGCGGCGACTGCGTCGGACGCGGCGCGGGCGCCGGAAGATCTCGTGGTCGTTCAGAATCCGGAGCGGCGGATCGGTGCAGGCGAGCTCGAAGCCGCCGGCCAGCGCCCCGAGCCCGAGCCGCGTGCCGTAGGGCAGTCGGCTCGGCCCCCCGAGGATCTCCTCGAGGCGCTCGAGCTGCCCCCGGTTGTCACAGAGCAGGATGGTCTCCTGCGCCTGTGCCGCCCCCTCTCGGAGGTAGCCTTCGAGACGAGCCATGTCCCGGTCGATCCTCGGGATGCTCGTCGCCTCGATCGCCGGGGTCACGTCCACGTCCGGTATCAGGTCGAGGCGGGGCAGGCGCTCGAGCCGCGCCATCATGTCGTCGGGGCGAAGGAAGAGGGCCTCCGGCTCTGGCGGGGTGGCACCCGACTCGACGAGGCTGTCGTAGAGCGTCGAGACCCGATTCCAGGTCCGTTCGGCCTCACTCGAGACCTCCCATGCACCCAGGCGCACCACCAGCGCGTCGGTCGGGAGGAGCTCGAGCAGCGAGCGCGAGACCGCGGTATCCCCGGGGGCGGCGGCCCGCCGGAAGTCGACCGGCAGTACGTGGGTCTCCTGCACCTCGGCGCTCGAGCGCTGACTGGCCACGTCGAAGGTCCGGATCGACGTGATCTCGTCGCCCCAGAACTCGATACGCACCGGGTCGCCCGCAGACACCGAATAGACGTCGAGAATCCCGCCACGAACGGCGAACTGCCCGACCTCCTCCACGAGAGAGACCCGCTCGAAGCCCCTTGCTTCCAGGCTGGACGGCAGCTCGACGAACGTGGCCTCGTCTCCGACGCGGTACGTCGTTCGCAGCTCGGCCAGCTGGGCTGGGATGGGAACGCGCTCCTGCAGGGCTCGTGCGGTCGTCACGAGCACCTTCGTGCGTCCGGCGAACAGCGCCTCGACCGCTTCGACCCGGAGGCCCCCGATCTCGACGTGCGTCTCCGACTCCTCGTACGGGAGCGCCTCCTTCTGTGGGTAGAGGTGCGACTCCTCATCGCCGTCGAGGAGTGTCTCCAGGTCGGCCTCGACGGCGACCGCATCGCGCGGGCTCGGGGCGACGGCGACGAAGACGCGCTCGCGATGCGAGCGGTGCAGGGCCGCGACCACGGCCGGACCGAGCGATCCGATCGCGCCACCCAGGACCGTGCGGGCTCCGGGCGACGGGAGGCTGCTCGAGACCGCTCCGAACGCCGGCGAGGAGGCGATTCCGCGCAGTACCGCGTTAGTCGACTCCATGGGCTCCCCGGGCGCGTCCAGCCGACCGAGCGACGCGGGGCTGGTGCTCGCCCGATGTCGCCATGAGCGCCTCGATGGCGAGAAGCAGGACGACGCCGATGAGAAACGGCCACCACAGCTCGGGGCCCTGTCGGGCCCGGAAGACGGCCCCGTCCCAGGAGCCCGGTCGGTCGACCCTGGTGACCTCTGCGCCGACCCGGTCGGCCAAGTCGCCACGTTGCAGCCGGGCGAGTCGCGACTCCGACGGCGGCGGGTTCAGAGAGGCCATCGAGACCACCGTGTCCTGGGCCAGGAACGTGTAGATGCCCGCCTCCCCCGTTCCCCGAACCGTGCGCGTGCCGTCGATCTCGACCTCCGTGCCACCCGGAAAGCGCACATGTGTCGCGGCGGCCGGCGCGGACAGGTGGGCGCCGGTCTCGAGCTCCGGCGGCGACGTGCCGGCGCCGGACCATTCGCTCGCCACCCAGTCGACGAAGCGCAGCATGCCCGTCGAGACGGGCAGGGAGGTCCCGTCGGCGTCCAGCGCGGAACCGATCACGAGGTACCGCCGTCCGGTGACGTCCGTGCCCTCCACCGCCCAGGGCTCTCCGTCGGCCTCCGCGATCGCCTGCGTCGGGCCAGGGGGATCGCCCTCGAGCCGGAGCTCGTACCGGTCGCGGATCCGGACCCGCTCCAGCGGGGTGGGGAGTCGGTCGCCTCCCAGGTCGGCCTCCCCACTGCGAGCGGAGGCATCCAGCCGCCAGGGGATGCCCGCCTCGGCGAGCGAGCGATTGAGCGCCGGAAGCAGGGTCGCGTCCGCCGGAGGTACGACCAGCGCGGGGACATCCCCGGCCCGATCATTCAACCCCTCGCCCGCGGCCGAGAAGAGCACGGCAGATCCGGCGACGGCGGAGCGGCGGACACGCCCGGCGTCCTCGAGCACGGCGAGCGCCTCGACGACGAACACCCCCGGATCTCCGGCCACGGCGACTTCCGGGGCTGGGCGGGAGCGGAACGAGAAGTAGCGACGGTCGTCCGCCCGCAGCGCATCCGGATCGGCATCCGCGTACCCGCGGATCCACCCCGATCCGCTTGGCGGGAGCGTGATACTGGTCTGGGCGCCAGGGGGCAGCGTGGCGGCCCCTCGAATCCGCTCGTCGACCACCAGGCGGACCGGCACGTGGGTCGTATCGTCCTCGGATCCGGCTGGCAGCGCCGAGACGGTGACCTCGGTCCGCTGCCCTTCGAGCGGTGGCAAGCCGCCCCCGACGGTCAACTGGGTGAGCGCACGATTCACGGTGCTTTGGTCCCCGCCGTCCCACACCACGACCGGCACATTGCCGGCCGGTGCTGCCGTCGACGCTTCGAAGGCCGTCGCCTGCAGGTCCGAGAGGAGATGGATCTCGCGGTCCGGTATGGTCGAGGTCTCGAGAAGGCGAGTCGCCCTCACGAGGGCCGCGCTGAGGTCGCCGGCGGCGTCGCTGACCTCCGTTGCCTCCACCGCCGCGCGCGCCTCGGCAGCGTTCCCGGGGATGGCCGGTACCCAGGGCTCGCCGGCTCGGATGACCCAGAATCGGTCCTCGTTGGTGGCCTCGTCGAAGGTCCGGTCCGCGAGCAGCTTGAGCTCGTCGAGGAGCCGCACCTCACCCGTGACGAGCCCACTGCTCATCGAGTTGTCCAGGACGACCACGATCGCCGTCGGGGGATGCGAGGCCCCCCGCCCGGCGAAGAACAGGCGAGCGCCGGCCCCTACGATCAGGAGGAGCACCGCGATCCGCGTGAGCATCAGCAAGATCTGTCTCAGCCGGATCTGCCGCGCGTGCTCTCGTTCCGTGCGTTCCAGGTAGCGCAGCGCGGGGAAGCTGATGCGACGCGTTTCGTGTCGCTGGAAGAGGTGTAGATAGATCGGTACGGCGATCGCGGCGCCGGCGAGGAGGAAGAGTGGACTGAGT
>JBDHDM010000105.1:0-11309 GCA_039591515.1 Gemmatimonadota bacterium
CCCAACACGTCGGGCCCCAGCACCGCGATGCCCAACAGCATGAAGGCGGCCAGAGCGGCTAGGAGCGAGGAGGACGCCCCGAGGACGCGTCCGATCGGGAGCGAGTGGCGAGGGCTCGGTTGTATGGTCATGGTCTCAGGTCGCAGTCCGACGTGCGCGGAGGTCGGCCTCGGAGCGAAGCCCTTCCAGCGCATATCGAAAGAGGAAGAGTCCGAAGAAAAGAACGGTGAAGGTACCCAGGCCGACCATGAGCGTGGTGAGCATATCGGCGGGGAGTGTCGGGCCCTCCGGCTTCACCACGACCGGCTCGGGGTGGAGCGAACGGAACCAGATCACGCTCAGGTGGATGAACGGGACGTCGAGCGCACCCACGATCGCGACGACCGCGGCGAACCGCTTCCCCTTGTCCGGGTCGTCGGTCGCCCCGCGAACCATGAAGTACCCCGCGAAGATGAACCACAACAGGAGTGTCAGCGTGAGCCGAGGCTCCCAGGTCCAGTAGGTGCCCCAGGCGATCTTGCCCCAGAGGGGCCCGGTCGTCAGCACGATCGTCGCGAACACGAGCCCGCCCTCCGCCGCACACATGGCCGCGCGGTCGAGGCGGTCGTCGCGAAGCCACAGATAAACGGCGCTGCACAACGCGGCGATTCCAATCGCCAGGAAGCTCGTCCACGCCGCCGGAACGTGGACGTAGAAGATCCGCTGGGCGACCCCCTGTGTCGCCTCGGTCGAGACCCAGAAGAAGGACAGCCAGAAAAGGCCGATCAGCGCCGCCAGACCGAGCAGCGTGAGCCCCATCGCACCGCGTCGCACACCTGCCGTGGTCATCATTCCTCCACAACGAATCGAAAGAGCACCGCCCCGGCAGCGACAGCCGCGAACGCGAACGCCCCGAGCATCCTGACGTTGCCCTCGACCTCGGAGAAGGGCCGTCCCGCCATCAGCCGCCCGGTCGAGCCCACCCCGAATACGATCATGGGGACCAGCAGAGGGAAGACCAGAATCGGGAGCAGGGTATCGGACATCCTGGTGCCGGTGGAGATCGCGGCGAAAAGCGTGGCCACCGCGACGAAGCCCAGCGACCCGAGGCCGAGGACCAGAACCACCCAGCCGAGGTTGGCGCGGATGTCGACGCCGAAGAAGAGCGCGAACACCCCGAGCACGAGGAGTGAGACGGCGAACAGCAGGACGAAGTTCGAAACGACCTTGGCGAGGAAGACCGCGTCCTTGGGCGTCGGGGACATCAAGATGCCCTGCAACGCCCCGTCCTGGGCTTCGATGTGGAAGGTGCGACCCACGCCGAGCAGGCCCCCGAACACGAGGGTCATCCAGATCAGGCCCGCGGCCACGTCCTGGGGTCGAACCGCGGTCGTGTCGATCGAGAAGTTGAAGAGGACGCCCGCGAGCACGGCAAACGCGCCCATCGAGGCGACGCGCTCGCGCGAGCGCAACTCGAGCAGGAGATCCTTCCACACGATCACGGACAGCTGCCCGAGGTACCCGCTCACGCGCCGTTCTCCACGACCTGATGGTAGTGACGCTCGAAGTCGTCGAGATCGAATCGGCCGGCCGCCGCCTCCCACGCGAACCGGCCAGCGACCTGGATCGCCACACGGGTCGCGATCTGGAGCCCCTCCTTCAGGTTGTGCGTGACCATGACGACCGTCCGCCGCCCATCCCGCAACTCTGTGAGAACGCCCCGTAGCACGCTCGCGGCCCGCGGATCGAGGCCCGTGTAGGGCTCGTCGAGAAGCACGACGTCCGGATCGTGGAGGAGCGCGCGCGCCAGCGCGAGCCGCTGTCGCATCCCGTGCGAGAGCTGCCGCACCTCGAAGGAGGCGCGATCGGCGAGGCCGACGCGCTCCAGGCGCGCGGGCACTCGGGTCTCGAGGTCATCCAGGCCGAAAAGGCGCCCGTAAAACCGGAGGTTCTCGGCCGCCGTCAGGCGCGCGTAGAGGAACCCTCGGTGCGAGACCATGCCCACCCGGCTCCGCCAGCGGTCGTCACCGAAGCTGATCGGCTCGCCGCGGACCGCGACCGACCCGCGAGTCGAGCGCATCGCTCCCCCCAACATCGCCAGCAGGGACGTCTTTCCCGCCCCGTTCGGACCGAAGACGGTGAGAAACTCCCCTTCGCCGAGCGTCAGATCCACGGAGTCGACGGCGACCACGGGGCCGTAGTCCCGCCCGAGACCTCGCGCTTCGAGAACTGCGCCGTTTCGTTCCGTGACGGGCTCGATGGTCCCCGCTGCCGACGCTGCCGGCGCGCTCAACGCGCCGCCAGCTCGCTGAGCGGCGTGCCGCAGGACGAACAGAACCGACTCCCCGCCTCGTTCGTGTACGTGCACTTCGGGCAGGGAGCACCATTTCGAAGTCCCCGGCGAATTGCCGCGATCTCGTCCTCCAAGGCGGCATCGGCGGTCGCGAAGCTCCCCCCCACCCCCGACTTGGCCGCATCGTCGGCCTCCAACGCGGCGAGCGCCTCGGCGGTCAGCTCGGCCTTGAGTGACCTGTAGTCCTCCTCGTCGAGCTTGCCGGCGAGGAAGTCGTACTCGACGTCGCGGAGGGCGAGGAGCGCGACACGCTTGCGGGCTTCGGTGTCCGTCATCTCGTCGTCCTCTCGCTCGAGGGACGCGTGGAGGCCCTTCGCTACGGGCTGGACGAGGAACAGAACGACCGCCGCCGCGACGAGGGCCACGCCCAGGTACAGGGTCATCCCACTCGCCGCGCGATCAGTCCGCCCCGGCGAGGGCGGCTTCGTCCCGGGTGGGCGATCCCGTCTCGGGTTCCCGGCGTCGGTCTACGCTCGGCCAGAGCGCGATCACCGTTCCGATTGCCAGCATGAAGCAGCCGATCCAGATCCAGTTCACGAGCGGCTTGATCAGAACCTGCAGATCGATGCCTTGGGATCCGGGCTGATTGTTCAGGGCTCCGTTGGTGTCGTTGAGCGCCGAGAGGATCAGATAGAGATCCTCCCGGAGGATCGACTGGATCCCGACCTCGGTCATGGGCTGCGTGTTTCGGTTCGTGTACTGCCGCTTTTCGGTGGTGAGGATGCCCCGAGGCGTGCCGTCCCGGGCGACGGAGACGGTCGCGATCGCCTGCCAGAGCAGGTTCCTCTGCCCACGACCGATCGAGACGGAGAGCCCCTCGTACGTCAACTCGTACGTATGCCCGAACGGCGACGAGACTTCGACCACGTCGCCCGGCTGCACGTTGAAGCGGTGATCCGTGTTGTATGCGGCGCCCGCGAACGCGATGCACATCATGACGAAGCCGACGTGAACGATGTAACCACCCCACCGACGTCGGTTTCTCGTGATCAGGTGGAAGAAGGCCAGCGCGTACCCCTCTCCCTCGATGCGGGCCCGCGCCCGGGTGCCCTTCCAGAACTCGGTCGCGATGACCGTGAGCACGAACGCCGAAACGGACCATGTGACCAAGGCCAGCTCGTGGCGGGCCCCTCCGATCCAGATGGCCGCCCCCGTGACGAGCCCCACCACGACCGGGGTCGCGAAGTTCTTCTGGAGGTTACGCCGTGTGGCCCTGCGCCAGGCGATGACGGGGCCGATCCCGACGAGCGTCAGCAGCAACAGGCCGATCGGAAAGTTGACCTTCTCGAAGAACGGGGGCCCGACGCTGATCTCCTGACCCGTGAAACCCTCTGAGATGAGCGGAAACATCGTGCCCCACATCACCGAGAAGGCGGCGCCGAGGAGCAGCAGATTGTTGAAGAGGAACGCCGACTCCCGCGAGAGGAACGACTCGATCCGATTCTCGCTGCGGAGCTCCGGCAGCCGGTACACGATCAGGATGATGCACGACGCCAGCACCGCGCCCATGAAGCTCAGGAAGATGTAGGCGATCTTCAGCTCCTGGGCGAAGGAGTGGACCGACTCGATCAGGCCTGAGCGCGTGAGGAAGGTCGCGAAGATCGTGAGCAGGAAGGTGATGAGCACCAGGGACATGTTCCAGACCTTCAACATGCCCCGGTTTTCCTGGATTTGGACCGAATGCAGGAACGCCGTAGCCGTCAGCCACGGAAGGAGCGAGGCGTTCTCCACCGGATCCCAGAACCAGTACCCACCCCACCCCAGCTCCTCGTACGCCCAGCGCATTCCGAACACGATCCCGACGGAGAGGAAGAGCCAGCTCGTGAGGATCCATCGGCGCGTCAGCTGAATCCAACGCGCGTCCAGTCGACCATTCAGGAGCGCGGCGATGGCGAACGCGAAGGGGATCGTGAACGCCGTGAACCCCAGGTAGAGCGTCGGGGGGTGGATCGTCATCCAATAGTTCTGGAGCTGTGGGTTCAGCCCCTGCCCGTCCGCCGGCACGAAGTCCAAGCGCTCGAACGGGTTGACGTCCGCGAAAAGGAGAACGACGACGAAGAAGAGGAGAATCGTCTGGAGCACACCCGCCACGTACGGCATGAACTCGCGATTCTTGTGCCGATTCGTGAACACCGTGATCGACGAGAAGAACCCGAGCAGGAGTGCCCAGAAGAGGAGCGAGCCCCGCTGACCGGCCCACAGCCCGGTCACCTTGTAGAAGAGCTCCAGATCCGCGTTGGAGTAGCTCGCGACGTACCAATACTGGAAGCGATCCCCGAGGAAGGCGGCGCCGACCCCGACCGCGGCCAGCGCGTGCAGCCCGAAGACCGCGTAGATGCTCCGCTCGGCGCTCAGTACGAGATCGCCGCGTTGTGTGCGCCCCCCGGCGTAACCCAGGATCATCCCCCAGGCCGCGACCGGCAAAGAGATCCAGAGAGCGAACTCTCCGAGTAGTGTCATGGGCTAGGAGCCCGGACCGTAGGGGACTCCCTCAGGATGTTCGCCCCCGGCCGTCGCGAGGTCCTCGGGTGCGGCCTCGTAACGCGATCCGCACTTGGTCAGGAGCGTCGTCGCTTCGAACACGCCGTCCTCCCTGAGCCTCCCCTCCAGCACGACTTCCACCTCGTCGGTGAAGGTGTCCGGGAGAGCGTCTCGAAACTCCACGCGGAACGTCACCGACTCGTCCACGAGGTCGTGCACCGTGAAGACGTGGAGGAGCTCACCCTCGATGCGCTGGTAGGAGCCCGGAACCACCCGTCCGCCAACCTTGACGCCGACGTCGTGGAACGAAGGATCGGCCTCGACCCTCGCCATCAGCTCGACCGGGGTCACGTAGTAGACCATCGTCTCACTGACGCCGGTCCAGATCAGATAGGTGACCACGGCGGCCACACCGACGAGGCCCACCATGAATCGTCCGTTGTTCTTCATGCTCGACTCCACAGAACGTCGCTCGAGGTAGAGGCAATCTAGCCCGAGACAGCGCGGACCGAAAAGTCCGGTAAACTCCCTACTCTTCTCGACTTCGGTACCCCGACGCGGCTTGGGTGGCCCAAGCCGCGGCGCGTTGGGCGTCGTGATGCGCCGTGATCCCCCGCAGGCCGTGCGGCCCCGAGCCCACCGTCGACACCGGCACGCCCATCTTCGCGGCCAGGGAAAGCTCGGAGAGCGTGCCCCACCCACCGCCGACCCCGACGACGGCCTCGGCACAGCGCACGACGATCGCGTTGCGGGCCTCCCCGAGCCCGGTGGCGATCGGAACGCCGACCCAGGGATTGGCCTCCGCTCCGTCGGGCCCAGGCAGGATTCCGACCGTCTGGCCTCCTCCCTCGACCGCCCCGCGGGCCACCGCCTCCATCACGCCGGTGCGGCCACCACAGACCACGAGCACCCCCGCCTGGGCGAGTAGGCGGCCCAGCGCCCGCGCGGTCTCGTATTCGTCCGGGGTCGCTTCCGCGGCGCCGACGACGGCGACCCGAAGCGCGCGGGCCACCGAAGGCGCGTCCTCGCCGCCGTGGGTCACCCCACCTCCTGGTCCCGCGCCCACCCGACGGTCGCGCGGACGGCCCTCCGCCACGACGCCATTCGTTCGGCTCGCACCTCCGGCGACACCGACGGCTCGAAACGTTCGCCCTCCCCCTGCGCGGCGAGGAACTCCTCCGCCGAGCTCCACACGCCGCTCGAAAGCCCGACCAGGCCCGCGGCGCCGAGCGCTGTGGTCTCGACGTGGCGGGGCCGCCGCACCGGTACCCCCATGGTGTCGGCCTGGAAGGTCATGAGCCAGTCGTTGAGCGCTGCTCCGCCATCTACCCGCAGCTCCGCGGTCTCGACGCCGGAGTCGGCCTCCATGGCCTCCAGGACTTCGACCGTGCCGTAGGCCATCGCCTCCAGCGCGGCGCGCACGAGGTGGGCGCGCTCGGTGCCGCGGGTCAGGCCGAAGATTGCCCCGCGAGCCTCCGGCTCCCAATGGGGTGCGCCGAGGCCGACGAACGCGGGCACGAACACCACACCGCCGCTGTCTTCGAGCGCGCGCGCCATCTTCTCGGACTCGGCAGCCGACTCGAGGAGCCCCAGCCCGTCGCGGAGCCACTGGATGGCCGCGCCCGCGATGAATACCGACCCCTCCAGCGCGTAGGCGAGCCCGCCCTCGTGATCGCAGGCCGCGGTCGTGAGGAGCCCATGCCGGGATGCCACGGCCTGATCACCCGTGTGAAGTAGCAGAAAGCTCCCCGTACCATACGTGTTCTTCGCCAGCCCGGCGCTCCAGCATCCCTGGCCGAAGAGTGCAGCCTGTTGGTCGCCGGCGACACCGCCGATGGGGACCTCGACGCCGAGGTGATCTCCCCGCGCGAGCCCAAAGTCCCCGGAGCTCGGAACGACCTGGGGCAGAAGCGCCTCGGGCACGCCGAGCAGGTCGAGCATCCGACCGTCCCAAGAAGCGTCGTGAAGGTTGTAGAGAAGCGTGCGCGAAGCGTTGGTCGGGTCCGTGACGTGGGATGCCCCGGACGTCAGCCGCGCGACGAGCCAAGTGTCGATGGTGCCGACGGCGAGCTCACCGGCCCCGGCTCGCGCGCGCAGCTCCGCGTCCTGCTCCAGGAGCCACATGATCTTGGTGCCGGAGAAGTAGGGGTCGAGGACGAGCCCCGTTCGCGACCGCACGTCGGCCGCATGCCCGGCGTCCGCAAGCGACCGACACAAAGAGGCCGTCCTGCGATCCTGCCAGACGATCGCGCGGTGCACCGGCTCCAGCGTGTCTCGGTCCCACAGCACCACCGTCTCCCGCTGGTTGGTGATCCCGATACCGCGAACATCCGCTTCGGAGGCCGCTTCCAGCGCCTCCCTCGCGACCCGCCGCGTGACCTGCCAGATCTCCTCGGCGTCGTGCTCGACCCAGCCGGGCCGGGGGAAATGCTGCGTGAACTCCGAGTAGGCCTGGCCGAGGATCCGGTGGTCTTCGGACACCACCAGGCACGTGCTCCCGGTCGTGCCCTGATCGATCGCCAGTACTGCCGGGGTCGCCATCTCCGTCGTCCGTGTGCTGGAGGAACGCGGCGCGCGTCGTTTCACCGAGCGCTCCGAAGCTCTCGGACCCGCTCAGTCCCTTTCGACGGGCGTCAGCCTCCCGAAGGCCCAGCGCCAGCCGACCCCTTCCAGAAGCTCGAGGAAGGCGCCCACCGGGAAGCCGACGACCGAATAGTAGTCACCCTCGATCCCGGCGACCAACGACGCACCCAGCCCCTGGATTCCGTAGCCGCCCGCCTTGTCCATCGGCTCACCGGTGGCCACGTAGGCGGCGGCCACTTCGGGGTCGTAATCCCGCATGTGGACACGGGTGCGGGAGACCGCGCTCACGGTACCGTGCGGCCCCGCGAGCGCGATGCCACTCAAGACCTCGTGCGCACCTCCCGCGAGCCGCCCGAGCATCTCTCGAGCATCGGCCTCGTCGAGCGGCTTGCCCAGCACCTGATTGTCGTCGACGACGACGGTGTCACCCCCGACGACGAGTGCGTCCGGACAGATGGCGGCCAGGGCTTCGGCCTTCGCCCGGGCCAGCCTCTCGACGTGCTCGGCCGGCGTCTCGTCCGGCAAGTACGACTCGTCCACGTCCATGGCGCGGATCTCGGGTTCCAGGCCGATCTGGCGGAGCACGTCCGCTCGACGCGGAGATGCGGAGGCGAGGAAGAGCCGCGGCGCCTCGTTCCGAGGCCGTTCCCCAGCCTCGTCGCCTCTCTTCCCTCGGCGCCCTGTCACCGCTCCAAGACCAGCGTCACCGGGCCGTCGTTCACCAGCTGCACCTCCATGGCCGCGCCGAACTCACCCGTCTGCACCCTGGACACACCTCGCGCCCGGAGCGATTCGACGAAGTGCTCGTAGAGTGGCACCGCCGTCTCCGGCGAGGCGGCGGAGACAAAGCTCGGCCTGCGTCCCTTTCGCACGTCTCCGTAGAGGGTGAACTGGCTCACGACCAGGACCCCACCGTCGACCTCGTGGAGAGATCGGTTCATTCGTCCCGCATCGTCCGGGAAGACGCGCAGACCGACGATCTTGTCGGTCATCCATTCGACCTGGTCCTGCCCGTCACCCTCGGTGAAGCCGGTCAGCAGCAGGAACCCGCGGTCGATCGCCCCTACGACCTCCCCGCCCACGTGGACGGCGGCCCGTGACACGCGTTGGAGGACGACCCTCATGGGCCCGCGACGGGACGCCGGCGCGCGTGGTCCACGCGCGAGAGGCCGACGAGGGTCCGCGCTCGGAGCAAGCGCTCCGTTCGCGGCCCCACCGTCACTCGACGGTGACCGACTTGGCGAGGTTCCTGGGTTGATCGACGTCCGCACCGCGCATGACGGCGATGTGATAGGCCAGGAGCTGAAGTGGGATCGTCGTCAGAATCGGTAGGAGGTGGGGAAGCGTCTGCGGGACCCGGATCATGTGGTCGACCTTGCCGTGCAGCTCGGGCGCTTCGTCGCTCACGACCGCGATGATCCGTCCGTGACGTGCCTTCACCTCTTCGATGTTCGACACGACCTTGCCGTAGATGGGATCCCGCGGCGCCAGCACGACCACCGGCATCTCCTCGTCGATCAGCGCGATCGGCCCATGCTTCATCTCGGCGGCCGGATAACCCTCCGCGTGGATGTAGCTCACTTCCTTGAGCTTCAGCGCACCCTCGAGGGCAACGGGGAACTGATACCCGCGTCCGAGATAGAGGAAGTTGCTGGCGTCCTTGTAGATGGCGGCCAACTCCCTGATCTCGTCGTTGAGCCTCAAGACCTCCTCGACCTGGCCGGGAAGGGCCGCGAGGTGCTGGACGATCTCGACACCCTCCGTCGCGCCCATATCCCGCCGGCGCGCGAGGAAGAGAGTGAAGAGTGCCAGGGCCGCCAATTGACTCGTAAAAGCCTTGGTCGACGCCACGCCGATCTCCGGGCCCGCGTGCAGATAGATCCCGAAATCGGTCTGACGTGCGATCGTCGACCCCACCGCGTTGACGATGCCCATCGTCTTCAGCCCTCGCTGCTCCGCCTCCTTGAGGGCAGCCAGCGTATCGGCCGTCTCCCCGGACTGGCTGATCGCCAAGGTCAGGGTCCCGGCCTCGAGCACCGGGCTCCGGTAGCGGAACTCGGAGGCGTATTCGACGGTCACCGGGATCCCGGCGAGGTCCTCGAGCATGTACTCTCCAACCAATCCCGCATGCCAGCTCGTGCCACAGGCCGTGATGACGATCCTCTGGATGCGACCGAGCTCGAACTGGTGCGCCATGATCCCGCCCAGACGCGTATCCCCGTCCTCCGTGAGGAGGCGTCCACGCATGACGTCGGCGAGGCTCGAGGGCTGCTCGAAGATCTCCTTGAGCATGAAGTGCGAGTACCCGCCCTTCTCGATGGACTCGAGGTCCCACGTGACCTCGTGGACCCCGCGGTCGACCTCGTGCCCCTCCAGATGGTAGGTGCGGTACCCGTCGGCGGTGAGCACGGCGTAGTCGCCGTCGTCCAGATAGACCACGTCGCGGGTGAGCTCGATCACGGCCGCCGCGTCGGAGCCGGCCAGCATCTCACCATTTCGACCCACGCCGATCAGGAGCGGGCTGCCGTTGCGGGCCACGACGATCTTCCCGGGGTCTCTCGACGAAACCACGGCGATCCCGTAGGCGCCGTCGACCTGTCGCAGCGCGGCTGCAACGGCCTCTTCCAGGGGACCATCTTTCCAAAGGAAGTCGATCAGGTGGACGACCACCTCCGTGTCCGTCTCCGACGCGAATACGTACCCCTCGGAGAGCAGCTGACACTTGAGCACCTGGGCGTTCTCGATGATGCCGTTGTGCACCAGCGCGATGTCACCCGACACCGACGTATGGGGGTGCGCGTTGGGCTCGTTCGGTGAGCCGTGCGTGGCCCAGCGCGTGTGCGCGATACCACACGTGGCATCGTGCGGGGAAGCCTCGACCAGCTCCTCGAGCACCCGGATCTTGCCGGGCTTCTTGAGGACCTGAACGCCCTTCCCGTTCAAGAGCGCTACACCCGCGGAGTCGTAACCCCGGTATTCCAGGCGCTTTAGCCCGGCCAGCAGAATGGGCGTCGCCTGCTTGGAGCCCACGTATCCGACGATACCGCACATGCGCGGTCGATCCTCCGTTCCTGTTTCGAGTTACGACTTCTCTGTCACGCGACCCCGGCAAGCAGCTCGCCGGCTCGCCGCACCAGCCCTCGGGCCTCCTCGACGTCGGGCGCCTCAGCGATGAGACGCACGACCGGTTCGGTCCCTGACGGGCGGACGTGGAGCCAGCTTCTTCGGTCGGGCCAATCCAGCCGAAGCCCGTCCGACGTGTCGAGCGACCCGGCGGCCAGATCGGCCTGCAGGGCCGCGTAACCGTCGGCGAGCGCCTCTCGGGGGAACGCCACCTTCTCCTTCACGATCTCGTAGGAGGGCCATCGCGCCGCCGCCTCGGACGGCGTCAGACCCTCTACTGCAAGGTGCTGAAGTACGAGCGCACATGCCAGCGGCGCGTCACGGGTGAAGTGGAGCGCCGGAAGGATGACTCCTCCGTTGCCCTCACCCCCGATGGCGGCGTCCTCCTGCTGCATCCTGCGAGCCACGTTGACTTCGCCCACCGGGGCCCGAATCAGGGGCACGTCGAAGGCCGAGGCCACGTCTTCTACGACGCGACTGGTCGAGAGGTTCGTCACGACCGGTCCGCGCAGACTCGGAAGCACGGCGGCGGCGGCGAGTGCGAGGGTTAGGTCCTCGCCCATGGGCTTCCCGGTCTCGTCCACGAGCGAGAGTCGATCCGCGTCGGGATCGATGGCCAGCCCGACCGCCGCCCCGCTCGTCGCGACCAGCTCACCGAGGCCCGAGAGGTTCGCCGCAGTGGGCTCCGGGTCGCGTGGGAACCAGCCGTCGGGCTCCATCCCCATTCCGATGACCTCGCACCCGAGATGCTCCAGCAGCTCAGTGACGACGGGGCCCCCGGCCCCGTGAA
>JBDHDM010000106.1:0-11850 GCA_039591515.1 Gemmatimonadota bacterium
TGGGCATCTCGGCCACGTAGCCGCGCCGATGCACCTGCCCTTCGAGCTCGAGCGGCCGCTCGTCTTCTTCGATCTCGAGACCACGGGACTCGACCTCAAGAACGACCGGATCATCGAGCTCGCGTTCATCAAGTGGACGCCGCACGGCGACATCCTCGAGCGCGAGCGCAGGTTCAACCCGGGCATCCCCATCCCGGCCGAGGCGACCGCGGTCCACGGAATCACCGACGCCGATGTCGCGGACGAGGTCGAGTTCTGCCGCACGGCGCGCTCGTTGGCCGATATGCTCGAGGGTTGCGATCTGGCAGGCTTCAACGTCCGCCGGTTCGACATCCCGATGCTCGTCCACGAGTTCGCACGATGTGGAGTCGACTTCCCGATGGAGGGTCGACGGGTCGTCGACATGCAGAACATCTTCCATCGCGAGGAGCGCCGCGACCTGTCCGCCGCCGCCCGCTTCTACCTCGGTCGGGAGCACGAGGAGGCACACACCGCGCTCGGCGACATCCGGACGTCGGCCGCAGTTCTGGGAGCCCAGCTCGCCCGTTACCCGGGTGTGCCCCGGGACCTCGATGGGCTGCACGCCTACTGTGAGGAGTTCGCTCCGACGCGCACCGAGGTCGACCGCTGGTTCAGCCCCGAGGAGGAGGAGCGTGTCTTTCGACGGGGCACCGTCCTCGATATCGTGCGCGACGCCCTCGGCACACCCGGTGGCACCCATGAAGCAGACGGCACGAAGCTCGAGGCCGACTTGAAGCATACAGACGACACGACACACCCCAACCAAGTCGCACCCGAAAGGAGCACCTCCCCATGAAGGGATCGTCCCCGCACCGGCGCGGCCCCCTCCCGTCTCTCGTCACCGTCCTGCTGTCGAGCCTGGCCGTGTCGGGCACCGCCGCGGCGCAGGAGGCGATCTCGACACAGGACCTCGAGGCGTTCCACCCGAGGGCCATCGGCCCCGCCGTAACCGGCGGTCGCATTCACGACGTGGAGGCGCTCCCGCACGATCCCTCCACCATCTTCGTCGGCACCGCCTCCGGCGGCCTGTGGAAGAGCACCAACCGTGGGCAGACGTGGGTCAACACCTTCGCCGACCAGCCGGTCAGCACGTTCGGCGACATCGCGATCTCCCGGTCCGACCCCCGTGTGATGTACGCCGGCACCGGTGAGCAACAGAACCGTCAGTCGAGCTCCTACGGCAACGGGGTGTACCGCTCAGACGACGGCGGGGATACGTGGCGCCACCTCGGCCTGGACGAGACGAGGCACACGGGACGGGTCCTCGTGCATCCCGAGGATCCCAATACGGTGTACGTGGGCGCGCTCGGCAACCTGTGGATGGGCTCGGAGGACCGGGGCGTGTACAAGAGCACGGACGGCGGACGCTCGTGGAACAAGGTGCTCTTCGTCGACGAGCACACGGGCGTGATCGACATGGTGATGGATCCCACCAGCCCGGACGTCGTCTACGCCGCCACGTACCAACGGCTACGCCGCGCCTGGGGCTTCAACGGGGGCGGGCCCGGAAGCGGGATCTGGAAATCGACCGACGGGGGTGAGAGCTGGGCCCGTCTGGAGGGTGGTCTTCCGGACGGCCATCTCGGGCGCATCGGCCTCGCGCTCTCGGAGTCGAACCCGAGCGTCGTCATGGCCCTCGTGGAAAGTCCGGACGAGGACGACCAAGGCGTGTGGCGCACCGAGGACGGGGGCGAGCGCTGGGCGCGCGTGAACAGCCAGAACATCCGACCCATGTACTACTCACACATCCTGATCGACCCCACCGACGACCGGCGCGTGTACACGCTGGCGACCCGGTCGTACGTGAGCGGAGACGGCGGCCGTACCTTCGAGCAGATCGCACTCGCGCCCACCTACGATGTAGGCGTGCACGCCGACCACCACGCGCTGTGGGTCGACCCCAACGACCCGGAGCACCTCTACCTGGCCGGGGACGCCGGGCTGCACGAGAGCTACGACCGCGGCAAGAACTTCCGTAGGATCAACAACTTCCCGATCGCGCAGTTCTACGCCATCACCGTCGACATGCGGGATCCCTATTGGGTCTACGGCGGCCTGCAGGACAACCATTCCTTCTTCGGTCCGTCCGCGACGCGGCGCTGGGCCGGAATCCTGAACGACGACTGGATGCAGAACGGCTTCGGCGACGGGATGTACTGGCAGGCCGACCCCAGGGACGCCCGCTTCACCTACGGCAGCTCGAACGGCGGGAACTACTTCCGCTACGACACGCACACGGGCGACATCCTGGACATCTCACCGGTGGCACCGCTCGGCGAGCGTTACCGTTTCGACTGGACCTCGCCGATGATGCTGTCGCAGCACGACCCCGACGTCCTGTACGTGGCGGGAAACCGCTTCTTCGTCTCGAAGAACCGAGGGGGCTCGTGGACGGCCACGGAGGACCTCAGCCGGCAGATCGACCGTGACGAGCTCGAGCTGATGGGCGTGAGCGGCCGCGACATCACGATCTCCCGCAACGACGGCACCAGCTCCTTCGGTGAAGCGGTGACGCTCGACGAGTCGCCCACCGACCCCGCGGTCCTGTGGGTGGGCTTCGACGACGGCAATCTGCAGGTCAGCCGCGATGGTGGGGCGACGTGGACGGACGTCTCGGGCAACGTACCCGGGATCGCGGACGGCACCTATGTGAGCCGGATCACCGCTTCGTACACGGCCCCGGGCACGGCGTACGCGACCTTCGACGCCCACCGGGACGGCGATTTCCGGCCCTATGTGTTCCGGACCGACGACTTCGGCGTATCGTGGACACCCCTACACGCGGATCTGCCCGCCCTGGGCGTCGTCAACGTCATCGTCGAGCACCCGGACAATCCCGCCGTGCTCTTCGTCGGGACCGAGCACCACGTGTTCGTGAGCGCGGATGGCGGAACGGCCTGGGCGAAGGTGCCGAACCTCCCCACGACACACTACGACGACATGGTCGTCCACCCGCGCGACAAGGACTTGGTCCTGGGCACCCACGGTCAGGGCATCTGGATTCTCGACGACACACGTCCGATCGCCGAGTGGCCCGGCGCAAGCGACCCGATCACCGTGTTCTCGGTGCCCCAGGGAAGGATCATGGTGTACCGGAAGGACACCTCGTACCGCGGGCAGGAGCCGTGGGCCGGAACCAACCCCGTCGACGGCGTCGAGGTGACCTACCGGATCACCAGTGGGTCCGGCAACGCCGTGATGCGCATCACGAACGCCAGCGACGACGTGATCCGCGAGATGACCGTTCCGGGAGGCGTCGGAACGCACCGTGTGAATTGGGACCTACGCCACGCGTGGGGCGACGACAGCGAGGTCTGGTCCCGGTGGGATGACCCTGTATTGGCTCGAAACATCGAAGACCGGGGCCCTTGGGTCTCGCCGGGCGCATACGTGGTCACGGTCGAGGCCGATGGGCAGCACGGCGCCGCCCACGTCCAGGTCGTCGGAGATCCGGAGATGCCGGTCACGCAGGCCATGTACGAAAGCCGTGAGCGATTCATGCTCGACGCGATGGCACTCATGACGGAGATCGAGCAACTCCAGCGTAGCCATGGGTTCGACACGGGTGGGGGCGGATTCCGCCGGGATCCTGCTGCGCCATCGACTCCGGAAGCGATGCTGCGGGCCGCGTTCGACAAGGTCGACGACGCCTTCGGCGCATTGAACGGATCGGCGGTTCGGCCGGGTTCTCTGTATCCGCCCACCCGCTCGCAGCGAGCGGAGGTGCTCGAAGCGCGCCGGCTACTCGACGCGGCGCGGCAAGAGCTGGACGAATGACGCGACTCGGGTCCCTGGCGCTGGCCCTCGTCTTCTCCGTGGGCTGCGGCGGCGGGACCGACGCGCCGGCGGTAAGCGGGGCCGAGGCCGACGTTGCGGCACCAGGGGGCGGCGACCCGGCCACCACCGCCGCTTTGCGCGGCACGGCGCCGGCGGCAAGCGGACTGATCCCGTCGGTCGTCATGCTCCGCCCCGCGGACGACGGCGCGGTGGTCGACCCGACCGCCCCTCCGGCGGTCCGGGCTGAGCCGAAGATCGACCAATTCGGCCTTCAGTTCTCGCCGAGCCGGCTCGTCGTCGACGTCGACGCGCCCCTGGTGTTCACGAACAGCGAGGGCGCGCTGGCGCACAACGTGCACGTGCGCTCCATCGACACTGGCCACTCGCTCATCAACGAAGACGCGAACTCGGGTGACGAGCTCGAGCTGACCCTCCTGGAGGCCGGAGGCTACGACGTCCTCTGCGACATGCACCCGGGCATGACGGCTTTCGTCTTCGCGACCGACCAACCCTACGTCGTTCTTGCCGAGCCCGACGGAACCTTCACCTTCCCCGGCGTGGGGGCTGGCACGTACCATCTCCGCCTGTGGACCGCCGAAGCGGGATTCGCCGATCCCGTCCGCGTCACCGTCCCGCCCGAAGGTGTGGACGTCGACCTCCACGCGCCCAGCTGAACGATTCAACCGAGACCGACATCATGCTCCTCCAGGCTCATTCCGGATTCCGCTACCTCGTCCTCCTCATGGGGCTCGTGGTCATCGTCTACGCCGCTTACGGCATGGTGACGAAGCGAGAGTACACCCGACAGATGAGGGCTCTGTCGGCGCTCTTCACCGGCATGATCGATCTGACGGTGCTGCTCGGCTTCGCCAACATCTTCACGGGCACCTTCTACCCGCAGCTCGGTGGGCACATCGTGACGATGGTCCTCGCCGCCGCCGTCGCCCATATCGTGCACGGGGTCATGAAGCGGCGACCCGACGACCAACGGTCATTCGCACCCCATCTGATCGGTACGGTCGTCGTGCTCGGCATGGTGGCCGCAGGGATCATGGCCATCGGCCTTCCCATCGTGGGCTGACCGGATGCCGCACACCGGCTCGTCGATGAAACAACCGCCCCCCCTCGCGCAGCTGGTTCCCTCGGAGCGGGCGGACCACACCCCCGGTCCGCGTGACCTCGGCATCGTCATGGGAGGCGGGGGCGCCCGCGCGGCCTACCAGGTCGGTTTTCTCCGGCACCTGGCGCGCAACTTCCCCCACCTTCAGGTGCCCTACATCCACGGAGTTTCCGCCGGAGCGATCAATGCGGCGCTGTTGGCGTCGCACCACGGCTCGTTTCTACAAGCCGTTCAGGAGCTCTCCCACCTTTGGGGAGACCTGACGGTGGATCACGTCTTCCGTGTCGACCCTCGGTCGCTGGCCCTGAACAGCGTCCGCTGGCTCCGACAGCTGGGCGGCGGCGGCCTGCACGGGGGACGGATCCGGGTGAAGGGGCTGGTGGACACGTCTCCGCTCCGCACCCATCTCACGGAGGTGCTCCACGCCGTCGATGGCGAGCTCACGGGGGTCGAGTACAACCTCGATCACGGCCGACTCAAGGCGCTCGCGGTGAGCACGACGAGCTACTCGACCGGCGTGTCGGTCACCTGGCTGCAAGGCCGGGGAATCGAGCCCTGGCAGCGGCCTCAGCGGCATACCGAGCTGGCGACGATCACCGTCGATCACATCCTGGCCTCGGCGGCCCTGCCCCTCCTCTTCCCCGCGGTGAAGCTGGGCAAGAGCTGGTACGGCGACGGCGGGATCCGACTGACCGCACCGTTGTCGCCCGTGCTGCACCTGGGCGCCCGTCGCATCCTCGCCATCTCGAATCGATACGCCCGTAGTCACCGCGAGGCCGAGGAGTCGCACATCAGGGGATATCCGCCACCCGCGCAGGTGGCCGGCGTGCTCTTCAATGCGATCTTCCTCGACCTGCTGGACAACGACGCACTGAGGCTCGAGAGGCTCAACCGACTGGTCGAAGCGCTTCCCGAGGACGAGAGGCAGGGGCTCGAGCACGTGAAGCTCCTCGTGCTCCGTCCCTCCGTGGACCTCGGCAAACTGGCCTCCCGGTTCGAGGCCCAGCTCCCCCGCTCGATCCGCTTCCTCACTCGCGGCCTCGGCACCAGGGAAACCAAGAGCCCCGACGTCCTCAGCCTCATCCTGTTCCAGGCGGACTACCTGCGCACGCTCATGGAGGTCGGTGAGCAAGACGCGGCCGAGCGCCACTCCGAGATCGAGGACTTCCTCTCCGACTGACGCGGGAAATGGGCCTAGTCAGAGCGAGCGGGGAGCGTCCGCACCCGAGGCTGAGAGTCTGCGGCTGATGATCTGCGGCTGTTAGATTGGAAGATGGCCCCCTCCCGGTCTCGACGAGCCGCTCAGAAGGATGATGCGCCATGGCAGACGACAAGAAGCTCGCCACTGAACTCGAGTCTCGCGAAGTCGCGGAGCAGGCCCGCGAGCAGGATTGGGAGAAGCACAGCTTTGCCCGGACGCTCTTCGAGGGCACGTTCGACCTGAGCCTGCTCGAAGGGATCCCGGAACCGGACCCGGACGAGCGCGCCCGCGCGGCGGACTTTCTCGGCAAGCTGGAGGCCTTCGCCCGCGACCACATCGACGGGGACAAGCACGACCGAGAGGGGTGGGTGCCGCAGGAAGTGCTGGACGGGCTCGCCGAGCTGGGGGCGTTCGGGATCAAGACTCCGCAAGAGTACAGCGGCCTGGGTCTCTCGCAGGTTTCCTACAACCGAGCCCTGGCCGTGGTGGCGTCTCGCTGCTCGGCCACGGGAGCCTTCCTCTCGGCGCACCAGAGCATCGGGGTGCCCGGTCCGCTGATCAAGTTCGGAACGGACGAGCAGAAGGAACGCTACCTCCCGCGCCTCGCAACCGGCGTGCTCTCGGCGTTCGCGCTCACCGAGCAGGACGTGGGGTCCGATCCCGCCAACATGTCCACCACTGCCGAGCTCTCCCCCGACGGATCACACTGGATTCTGAACGGCGAGAAGCTCTGGACGACGAACGGTCCGCGTGCGGAGATCATCATCGTCATGGCGCGGACTCCGGCCGGTGAGGGAAAGAAGGGCAAACCCATCAGCGCCTTTATCGTCGAGACCGACTGGGAAGGGGTGGAGGTGGCGCACACCTGCTCCTTCATGGGCTTGCGGGCGCTGTCGAACGGTGTGCTTCGCTTCACCGACGTGAAGGTGCCGCGTGAGAACCTCCTCTGGGGTGAGGGGAAGGGCCTCAAGCTCGCGCTCATCACCCTCAACACCGGCCGGCTGGCCCTCCCCGCGTTCTGCGCGGCCGCCGGCAAGGGCTGCCTGGAGATGCTGCGCGAATGGGCGAACTCCCGCGTGCAGTGGGGCCTGCCGATCGGCAAGCACGATGCCATCGCCCAGATGCTCGGGAAGATGACGGCCGACACCTTCGCTCTCGAATCCCTGGTCGAGCTCATTGGCTCGATGGCCGACTCGGGACGCTTCGACATCCGACTCGAGGCCGCGGTCGCCAAGCTGTGGGGCACCGAGACCGGTTGGGACCTGGTCAACGACGCGTTGCAGGTGCGAGGCGGCCGAGGCTACGAGACCCACGAGTCGATGCTGAATCGCCACGAGACCCCGTACCCGATCGAACGGTATCTCCGCGATATGCGCATCAACACGATCTTCGAGGGCTCCTCGGAGATCATGCGGCTCTTCATCGCCCGCGAGGCGGTCGACCGGCACTTCTCCATCGCCGGCGATCTCGTGAACCCGAAGGCTTCCCCCGGCGCCAAGCTCGTTGCCCTCGTGAAGTCGGGGCTCTTCTACGCCTGGTGGTACCCGACACGCTTCCTCGGATGGAGTCTGTGGCCGCGTTATGCCGGGTACGGCAGCCTCGCCAGGCACCTGCGATACGCGGAGCGGACGTCACGAAGGCTCGCGCGCGCAACGTTCCATGCCATGGTCCGATTCGGCCCGCGTCTCGAGCGCCGCCAAGCCGTCCTGGGGCGGATCGTGGACATCGGCGCCGAGCTGATGGTGATGACGGCGACCATCGTGCACGCGAAGTCGCTGGCCGACCGCGGGGAGGCCCGTGGAGCCGAGGCGCTCGCGGACACGTTCTGCCGGCAGTCGCGCCGCAGAATCGCTCGGAGTTTCCGCTCCCTCTTCCGCAACGACGACCTGTCCACCGCGAAGGCGGCGAAACGCTTCCTCGGCGGGGAATTCGAGTGGCTCGAAGAAGGAGTCATCTCGGTCCAGAGCTACCACGAGCAGGTCGCGCGAGCCCGAGCCGGCTCTGAAGCTGCCGACGAGACCCCATCGGTTCCGACCCCCGAGCCCGTGCCGACGAGCTGACCATGCTCCATCCCAGGGCCTTCAAGGTCTCGGTGGTCTGGACGCTGGCGCTCCTCTTCCTGGGCTCCGTCGTGCACGCGACCGAGTCGAGCCTCGCCTGCCCGGACTGGCCCACCTGTTTCGGCTCGCTGGTCCCCGAAATGACGGGCGGCGTCTTCTGGGAGCATCTGCACCGACTGGTTGCCGGGGGACTCGTGCTCATGTTCGGGCTCGCAACGTGGCTCGCGCGGCGAGAGGCGAGCGATCGCCCTTGGGTCTTCCGCGCCTCTCTCGCAGGGATGGGGCTGCTGCTGGTGCAGTCCGTATTCGGCGGCCTGACGGTCCTGTACCGGCTGCCGGATCTCGTTTCGACCACGCACCTGACGCTCGCCTTCGGCTTCCTCTCGTTGGCGACCGTCCTGGCCGTGGCGACGCACGGCGCGGCCTCCATCGATTCGGGTCGGGCGGGGGGCTCCGCTCCACCCCGGACGTCCGGCATCGAAGCGGAGGGCGGGCGCCGACTCCGCGACCTCGCGGCTCTCGCCGCGGGCCTCGTTTTCGGCCAATCGGTGCTTGGGGCGCTGGTCCGGCACACAGACGGAGGCATGTCGTGTCCGGACGTGCCCCTCTGCCTGGGCCAGGTCGTCCCACCTCTGGTGAACATCCAGATCACGTCGCACTTCCTGCACCGCGCGGTGGCGATCGTAGCCACGGTGGCCATTCTCTGGCTCGCGATGTGGGTCTACCGGCACGACGTACCGGACCGGGTCCGTCGCTGGGTGCTCGCCTCGGTGTTCCTGGTGATCGTGCAGGTGGCCCTGGGCGTCGTATCGATCCTGACCGTCCTTTCGGTCGTGCCGGTCTCGCTTCACACCCTCGTCGCGGCGCTGCTGCTCACGGCCCTCGTGGCGGTGGCCACACTCGCCGCTCGGGAAGTCGACGCGCCCACCCCCGTGGTGGACGAAGCGTTCACCGCCCGCGGCTGAGGCCCGTTCCCTCTCGATGGACACGACGCGGGCCGGTGACCTCCTCGCCCTCGTCAACGCCAGCCTGAATGCCACCAGCGCCGTCGCTCTCGGCGTCGGGTTCTACTTCATCCGGCGCAAGGTCGTGGACCGCCACCGTCGCTCGATGCTCACGGCGGTCGGGGCCTCGGCACTCTTCCTCGTGTTCTACGTGGCCCGTGTGCTCCTCACCGGCACGCACGAGTTTGCCGGTCAGGGCATGGCGAGGGTCGTGTACCTGACCGTCCTCTTTTCGCACATGGTGTTGGCCGTCGTCGTGCTGCCCTTCGTGCTCCGTCTCTTGTGGCTCGCCCACAACGAACGGTTCGACGAGCACAAGAAGCTCGCGCGCTTCGTCTTCCCGGCTTGGGCGTACGTGTCGGTGACCGGCTTGATCGTCTACCTCCTGCTGTACCAGGTCTACGGCTACGCGTGAGCGACCCCGACCGATTGCGGCTGCTCGGATACGCGGAAGCGATCGCCGCAGCCTCACTCTGGGGCTCGTCCGGGATCTTCGCAGTCCATCTGTTCCGCATGGGCGTCCCCCCAGAGAGCCTGGCGCTCCTCCGGCCTCTCCTGGGGGGCCTCATTCTGGTGGTCGCCGTCGCGGCGCAGAACGTCCGGGTGCTTCGGATCGACGCCCGTGGGCTGGCCTCGCTCACCCTGGGCGGCGGGCTCTCGGTCGGGGTCTTCCAGATCGCCTACCAGCTCTCGACCGACGCCGTCGGCGTCCCGTCGACCGTCGCCATGCTGTATCTGGCCCCGGCCGTCGTGGCGGCCGCCTCAGGCCCGCTCCTGGGAGAATGGCCGGATCGGACTCGTTTGGGGCTGCTCGCCGTGACTCTCACCGGCGTCTGGCTCTCCGTGCTCGGCGCCGAGGAGGTCACCGCGACGTTCGGGTCGACCGGCGTGGGTTGGGGCGTTCTCGCCGGGGTGAGCTACGGTGCGTATACCCTCTTCGGGCGCTTCGCCGCTCCGCGGTACGGCTCCCTGCCGACGGTCGTGTACAGCACGCTCGGATCGTGTGCGTTCCTGGCGGTCGTCGTACCGGCGACGAGTGGCCCCGTTGTCTGGCCGGGATCGGGAGCCGCCTGGATTCTCCTCTTCTTCTTCGCCCTGCTCACGATCGCGGTCGCCCATTTCCTGTTCTTCGACGCGTTGGCCCGCATCGACGCGAGCCGAGCCTCCATCGCGACAGCGGTCGAGCCTGTCGTCGCGGGTGTTCTGGCGACGCTCCTCCTCGCCCAGGGCCTCACCCCGCTCGGGTGGGCCGGCATCGGTCTGGTGGCGTTGGGTGTCGCCGGTGTCGGCCTCACCACTCGAGCACACGACCCCGTCGTGGCGGCGGAGATCGCGGCCGCACCACCCGGCGGCGGGGTCTAGACCGGATCGGGAAGGCCGTCACCCCGATCGGCGCAACGGGTCAGCTCGGAGGACGGGCGGTAGATGAAGTGGATGGAGTCGGGGTCAAGAGGCCGTGAACGAGATCTCGACCTCCGCGCCACCGTCGGGCACGTTCCGCAGCTCGATGTGCCCTCCCATGCCCTCGATCACCTTACGGGCGTGCGGCAGCCCCAGCCCGAGCCCCGCGTTCGACGTGGAGTAGAAGGGGTCGAACGCTCGAGCGAACGCCTCCTCGGAAAAGCCTTCGCCCCGATCGCGCACGGTGAGTCGGGCTCGCCCGCCCTCCTCTGCGACCGTGATGTCGACCGTGCTGCCCCCTCCGAATCGGGCCGCGTTGTGGAGCACCAGATAGAGCGCGTCGAGAAGAGCCGGTCCGTTGACAGCGGCGTGCACACTGGGGTGCTCCAGGAGCAACCGGACGCCGACGTCGTGGTCGGCGGCGAATTCTCGTGACACCGTCTGCGCGAGCTTCACCAGATCCTGCCCTTCGCGGTGCTCTTCGATCTCCTCGATGAAGAAGTCGAGATCCTGGAGGGCACCCAACGCCCGCTCGATACGCTCCCGAAGCTCTTCGGCGTCCGCCCCCTCGTCGGCTCCGCTCAGAGGCTCTCGCACAGCACGACCGAGGTAGCCGCTGACACGGCTGACCGCTTCCCTCATCGCGGCTTCCCTCTCCACCTCGCGGGGCGCCCACCCCTGTGAGAGGGCCGCATGCAGCTCCGCCTCGGCACTCCCGGCCTCCAGATTCTCGGGCGCACGCCCACGGGCGACGGAGTCGATCACGGACCGCAGCGCCTCCCCGTATTCGGCGCGGCCCTCGGTCAGGCCGGCCGTACGCCCTTCCTGGAGTCCGGACGTCCGTCCCTCTTCGAGGCCGGCCTGTCGTCCCTCCTCGAGCCCGGCCTTTCGTCCCTCCGCGAGCCCGGCCCGTCGTCCCTCCTCGAGGCCGGCGCTGCGCCCCTCCTCGAACCCCGCGACACGTCCCTCGCTGTGCCCTTCGTCGCGGCCGAGCCGTCGGCCTTCGTCGAGACCTGCCGACGTCCCCTCCTCGAGGCCCTCCGCCTTCCCCTCCCGGAGCCCAGCAACGCGCCCGGACTCGAGGCCCGCGCTACGCCCCGAGCCGCGTCCGAGGCCGAAGCCGACGGCCGCCCCGAGGATGCCTGCAATGAGGGCTGTGAGCACGGGATCCATGAGGTCCTGGAACGTGGGAGTGTCGAACTGGGGGCCGAATCTTCGCACTGTCCCCAGGGCCCGGCAACAACTTCATACGAGCGAGGTTGCGGA
>JBDHDM010000107.1:0-11476 GCA_039591515.1 Gemmatimonadota bacterium
AAGACCGCGTCGAGGGCGGCGAGCACGGACAGGAAGAGCTCGTCGTTCAGCTCGTAGAGCTGCATCCACTGCGCCAGAACACCTCCTTCGCTCATGAAGTCGGTGACGCGCTCGTAGAACTCTCGTGTGAAGAGGCTCGCCGTCCCACTCACCCACGGATTGCTCGGCTCGGCGAAGACGATGTCGAAGCGCTCCCGTCGGTACGAGAAGAACGACTTGGCGTCGTCGAAGACGTACGAGACCCTGGGATCGGCGAAGGCGGCCGCGTTGGCCGGAAGAAACACCAGCGAGCCCTCCACCATCAGGGGCTCGATCTCGATCGTGACGAGTCTCTCGATCCGGTTGCTGGTGAGGAGGGACGAGGTCGTCATGCCGGATCCGTGTCCGATGTTCGCGACCGTCCGGGCCTCGGGGCGATGGGCGAGCGCCATCATGGGGGCGAGCACCTGGGTGGTGAAGTCACGCCCCTGCGGGATCGGCAGCTCCGGAAGCGTGTCCCGGCGATCGTGGATCCATCTCGGGCCGAGGGATGCATCGGGCTTGCCGTTTGTCGCGAGCACGATGACTCCATCGGAGGTGCCGATGTGGGCCGAGACCGTCGCCGTGCGACCGTCCTGATAGTAGAGGCTCCGCCACTGGTCGCCCTCGAGCACTCCATTCCGGTAGACTCCGCTGGTCACCGTGTTGGGCTCGAACTCCACCACGATCGGAATCAGGGCGAAGAGTAGTCCCGCCCCGCATGCCGCGGTCAGCGCCAGGCGTCGGCCCAGACCGCTCCAGTGCCCTGCCCGCTCCAGGACCCAGAGGCCGAGAAGCACGTCGAGGCCCGCTCCGGCGACGATCAGGCCCTCGAGACCGAGGAAGGGAAGAGCGAAGAGGCCTGCGAGACATGCGCCCGCCACGGACCCGAGCGTGTTGAACCCGTACACACGCCCGATCACGCGCTCCCCCGCCCCGGACCGGATCAGCGTGCCCGTGATCAGCGGAAGGGTCATGCCCGCCAGGATCGTGGACGGCAACATGACCACCAGGCTCAGCCCGTAGCGCCCGGCGTTGAACCAGGCATACCCGCCCGGCCGACCGGAGAACGTCTGGACCATCGTCGCCACGACGTCGAAGAGCCCCAGGTAGACGGGAAGCGAGAGGAGCGCCGCCAGCCCCATGAGCACCTGGATGCCCCCGAGGAGTCGCAGCGGGTCCTCGGTGTCGTCGCTACGGCGCCGGATCAGCCAGGCGCCCAACGCCATGCCCAGAATGAACGCGGACAGCATGAGCTCGAACGAGTGCGTGGCGCTCCCCAGCAGAAGTGAGAGCATCCGGATCCAGCCGATCTCGTACGTGAACGAGGCCAGCGCCGTGCCGAAGGCCACCACGAGCAGCACGGTCGCGCGCCCGTCTGCAGCGGCGCGTGCGGTTCCCCCGACCGGGGCTTCGTCGGGCGCGGGGCTGGCTGCCGCTCCCGAGCCCTCGCTCCGCGCCGCCTCGACGCTCGACGCGACCTGCCCGGCCCCGATCGGTGCGGCCGCGTCGTGCGCGACGGTGTCGCCCGCCCGCACCGTCCGCCAGACCAGACCGGCGGCCGCCAAGTTGAGAAGGGCGGCGGCGACCGAGGTGCCGGGCAGGCCGACGGCTCCGATCAGGACGAAGCCGGCCAGCAGCACGCCGGCGGCGCCACCCATCGTGTTGAGCAGGTAGGCCTCCGCGACGCGGCCACCGGGGTGCTCTTTGTCCCCACGCACGAGCCCCGCCGCCATCAGAGGGAACGTGGTGCCCAGCACGATCGCCTGAGGCAGGATGAGCGCACCCGCCACCGCCCAGCGGACGGAGCCCACCCAAGGCCCGCTCCCGATCGCGGGGAAGATCACGTCGTAGCTCACGTCCGTCGCGAGGACGTAGAGCGCGTGGAAGCCGAAGCCGAAGACCGCGAGCGCCACTTCGGCCCCTGCGTACCAGCGCAGCGGCTGTCGGAGCTTCTTCGAGACATCGGACACGGCGAGCGATCCGACGGCCATTCCGCCGAGGTACACGGCCAGCACGAGCACCTGGGCGTAGGCGCCGTGACCCACGAAGAGCCCGAGGTAGCGGCTCCACAAAACCTCGTAGATCAGCCCGGCGATTCCGGAGAGGAGGAACGCGAACCGGATCGGGCGCGCGTCCGTCACCATGGGTGGCGAGCGTCGGTCACCGTGGGTCCTGGTGGAAGGATGGGTCCGTCCCGAGCTACGATGGCTCGCAAAGTCCTTGCCGTCCAAGGACAAAAAGTGCCGAGAAGAATCCTTGGACCTGAGGCGTGGCGAGTCCAATATTGGGCGCGGCGGTGGCACGGAACTTGGTCATTGTCCCCTGGATGAAGGACTCGTCATCGCAAACACGGTGCCCATGAGGCGGAATACAAGCGGCTTTACGATCATCGAGCTGATCGTTGTGATCATGATCGGGAGCATCCTGACCGGGGTCGCTCTGTCGAGCTTCAGGGAGGCACAGACCCGCTTCGCCGTCAACGGCGCGAAGCAGGTCTACATGTCGTGGCACCAGCGGGCGCGCTCCAAGGCCATCGAAACGGGCGAGACCGTCATCATGTGGGTCAACCTCACGGGTGACTCGGCCGCGCTGCTCGAGCGCGACGGCAGCACGTACACGTGGGGAGACGTACAGCACTTCGGAACGGAGCTGAACGTCGACCTCCGGCATCCCTACTACGGTGCCTTCTACCTGTGCATGACCCCACGCGGCTTCGCCGACCGGGGCTGTGGGTACTGGGGCGCGACGTACGGGATCAGCGGCGGCATCCCGGACACGGTCCGCCTGGAGTTCTGGCTCGCCGGGGACTCGACGAGCGTGCTCCTCCTCCCGATGGGACAGGTCATTGGCTAAGCGCAGAGAGGAGGTCGTGTCGACCCAGGCATCGCCGGCGTCGCAAGAGCGGGCGAGCTCACGCCGCCGCAGGACCGCCGCCGGCCGACGGAGCAGGGGTCGAGGCGCGCCGCGATCCGATCGGAGGGGCTTCTCGATGGTCGAGGTCGTCATCGCGATGCTCATCCTGACCATCGGGGTGCTCGGATTGGCCAGCACGACCGGGCACATCGTACGTCAGATCAGCCTCGGCGACCTGATGACCGAGCGCTCCGTGGCCTTCCAGACGATCATCGACCGCCTCCAGTCCCTGCCGTACGACAGCGTCGGCTCCGGCTCGGACTCGGTGGGCATCTTCTACCTGCGATGGCAATCCACGCCCGACGGTGCGCAGTCGAAGATCGTGCGGATCTGGACGCAGGGGCCGGGCATCAGCAACGGAGCGTTCCCGACGAACAACCCGCTGAAGGTCGACTCCTTCGACTTCAGGATTCTGAGACGATGACGCGGGGTCGCAGAGGGTTCACGCTCATCGAGCTGCTCATCGTGACGGTGCTCGGCTCGCTGGTCGTGCTGGCGTCGATCCAGGTCCTGCTCGTGAATCGGCGAGTCTACACGGCACAGGCCGCGACGATCTCCGGCCAGCAGACGACGAGAATGGGGATCGAGATCCTCTTCGCCGAGCTCCGCGAGGTCAGTGCTTCGGGCGGCGACATTCTCGAGATGTCGGCCGATTCCCTCAGGGTGCGTCTCATGAGGAAGTTCTCCATCGTGTGTGCAACCGACTTCTCCACGCCGCCTTCCGTGACGGTGATTCGGGATTTCCTGCTGAACAACGGGGACACGCTCTACATCATGGGCGGCACGAATCGGTTCGCTCAGAGCGACTCGGTCTTCATCTTCGCCGACAACCGGGAAAACACGATGAACGACGACGTGTGGATCGGGGCGGAGATCTCGCTGGTCGATCCCACGGTCACCTGTCCGCAAGACGGCGACCCCGCCCTCAAGCTCGAGTTCAACGGGCAAGGGGCTCTGTTCGCCGCCGACTCGGTCGGGGTCGGGGCGGCCGTCCGGAGCTTCGAGAAGTTCACTTTCGGCACCACGACGATGAACGGGGACGTCTACCTGGCACGGCGTGACACGGCCAGCTATGTGCCAATGACCGGTCCGCTGGCCCCGACGGACGGGCTCGCCTTCGTCTACCGGGACGCGATGGGGAACGTCACCAACGTCGAAACCGACGTGGCACAGATCGAGGTGACGCTCCGCACGGGGTCCGGGGTCCTGAACTCCCTCGGACGAATGGTCCAGGATTCCGTCCAGGTCTGGATCCACACGAGAAACTGAGTCGGGTGCCCCCAGGGGGCCCGAAGGTAGTCTAGCCATGCACATGAGAAACCAACGCGGATTCGCGATGCCCGCCGCGATCGGGGCGCTCGTCCTGATCGGGGTCCTGATGACGGCGGGCTTCTACCTCTCGCAGCAGGAGCTCCGCATCGGCGTGGCGAGCAAGAACGCCAACATGGCCGTCAACATCGCCCAGGCCGGCGCCAACGAGGTCCTGGGCAACTGGAACGG
The DNA here is from genome assembly GCA_039591515.1 of Gemmatimonadota bacterium. Classification (GTDB taxonomy): domain Bacteria; phylum Gemmatimonadota; class Gemmatimonadetes; order Longimicrobiales; family Gaopeijiaceae; genus UBA2589. The sequence continues at coordinate 4,435 of JBDHDM010000107.1, forward strand.
GTACCAGCTCGGCAACATCGCGGTGTGGTCCGACACCACGATCACGGACACGATCGCCAACGGCATCTGGGAAGTCTCGATCGCGAACGGCAACAACTACGTCTACTTCCTCAACGCCACGGGCACGGTCACCGACGGGGGCGTGCGTTGGGCCGGCGCGAAGCGCACGATCGGGATCGTGACGAAGATGATCTTCGCGGACATCAATCCGCCCGCGGCGCTCACCACGCGCGGAAAGACCGAGATCAAGGGGGGGGCGATCGTGAATGGCACGCACCTGACGCCCCCTGCCTGGAGCCCCTACTGCACCGCCTTCTCGACTTCGGACACGACGGGCGTCCTGACGAACGACACCTCGATCATCGGAACCTCCGGCGGCGGATCGGTCGCCGGCGCGCCGGCATACGACCAGGACTCAACGATCGTCGACTCGACGTTCACGAACTTCGGGGACATGGTCTGGGCAGAGCTCACGGCCCTCGCGGCGGCCGAAGGTAAGGACGTGAGCTCACTTCGCCCGACGATCAATGGCACAGCTCCGGACACCACGGCCAGCGGCGCCTGCAACGAGGCGACGCTGACCAACTGGGGGGACACGCTCCCCACGGCGGCCTGCGGAGCCTACTTCCCACTGATCTACGCAAACGGGGACGTCACGATCCAGTCCGGCGGCCAGGGGCAGGGCATCCTGCTCGTCGATGGCAACCTCGATCTGCGCGGCGACTTCCTCTTCTACGGGCTCATCGTCGTGCAGGGCAACTTCGAGACGCAGGGGAGCGGAAACCGCATCGTGGGCGCGGTCATGGCCTCGAACGCGTCCGTGGACCAGCAGACGGTCACGGGCACCTCCGAGGTCACGTACTCTCGTTGTACGGTCCAGCGCGCGATCCTCAACAACGCGTCGTTGTCCCGGGCACGCCCCGTCGCCCAACGGAGCTGGATCGACCTCACCGCCGTCGCGAACTGAGGCAGCCCCTCGAGCGCTAGCTCTCTCCCTCGTCGTCCAACTTGGGCGGCACCGCATCGACCGCACGCGCGTTCGTAAAACGCATCGCGCCGTAGACCATCTCGCGCGCGACCTTCTGTCCGATCCATGCGGCCGCCACGAGCGTCGCCAGCCATCCGCCCGGAACCAGGTCCGTCGGCTGGATGACGAACCAGACGTACGCACCCAATCCAGCGGCGAACGCGAGTCCCCCGAGCCATCCGTACCACGACGCCCGGTCGCGCGCACGCAGTCGACAGCGCCGACACCAGAGCATCCGGTCGAGCTGGACCTGGTCGTACACCTCCAGGCAGCGGACGCAGGTAACCTCGTCCGGGTACCGGTCGCGCCAGGAGATCTTTCTCTCGCTCACGATCGAGTCCTCCGGGTGCCCGCTCCGATCACGCCAGGGCCTTCACCAGCGCTGCAGTGAACTCCTTGGTGGTCGAGTCGCCCCCCATGTCCATCGTCCGCGCCTCCCCGGACTGAACGACCGAGTCGATCGCGGCCCGAATCCGGCCGGCGACCTCCGGCTGCCCGAGGTGGTCGAGCATGAGGCACGCCGAGCTGAGAAGGCTGATCGGGTTCGCGATGCCCTGTCCGGCGATGTCGGGAGCCGACCCATGCACCGCCTCGAACATGGCCGCGTCGGTACCGATGTTGCCGGCTGGTGCGAAGCCGAGCCCGCCGACCAGACCCGCCATGAGATCCGACAGGATGTCGCCGAACATGTTCTCCATGACGAGCACGTCGAACCGGTATGGGTCGAGAACGAGCATCATCGCGGTCGCGTCGATGATCCTGTCCTCCCACTCGATCTCCGGATAGTCCTTGGCCACCTCGTGGGCAACCTCGAGGAAGAGGCCCTGCGTGTACTTCAGGATATTGGCCTTGTGGGCGAGGGTCACCTTCTTCCGACCGTGCCGCCGGGCGTACTCGAACGCGTAACGACTGATCCGCTCGGCCCCGAAGCGCGTGATGATCATCACGGACTCGGCTGCCGCTTTGGGGTCGCCGTGCATGCCGATGTAGTGCTCGACGCCCACGTATAGTCCCTCTGTGTTCTCGCGGATCAGCACGAGGTCGATGTCCTCGTAACGCCCACCCGGCACGATGGTCCGAACGGGACGCACGTTCGCGTACAGGTCGAACACCTTCCGGAGCTCCACGTTGATCGACCGGAAGCCCGACCCCGATGGCGTCGTGAGCGGCCCCTTCAGAAGGACCCGGTGCTTCTCGGCCGAATCCATGGTCTCCTGCGGGAGCGGGTGCCGGACCTGCTCGAGTGCCGTGACCCCCGCGAGTTGCATGTCATACTCCAGGTCGGCATTCGCCGCGCGCAGAACCTCGAGCGTCGCGTCGGTCACTTCGGGCCCGATGCCGTCTCCAGGTATGACCGTGATCGTCTTCGTCATCGTCTCGTAAAGCGTTCGTTGTAGGTGAATTCGGTGCGTGCTTCGCCCCACTCGACGAGGTCCTCGAGAAGCGTCATACGATCCGTCCCCTCCAGGCGTGCCCGGCCCGCGATGTTCAGAGAGCGGGCCCACAGCACGTCGTTGAGCTCCTCGTGTGCGAGAAGGGCGTTGGCCACCTCGACGCCTCCCACGGTCGTGATGACGCGTACGGCGCCCAGCCCGTCGAAGTCGGTGAGGAGGCGGCGCGTCTCTTCCGAGAACAAGAAGATGTACGGGCCGACCTTGGCCCACAGCGTACCGCCCCGACGGAGCTGCTCAGGCGACTGAGCGACCTTCAGGACGGCCACGTTGCCGGTGATCTCCGCCTCCAGGTCGCGATCGGATTGGTAGTAGGAGAGCACTTGCTCCCTGGTCGGGAGCGTCCGGTCGGCGGGGGCGGTGCACGCCCACATGAGCCCGACACCCGCCGCCAAGACGATGGCCCGGAATCGCGGACCTCGACCGACGCAACACACCATCCTCATCCTCTCACCGCGGATTGATCAGTCGCCCATGTACCAGAAGAGCGTGCCCGCGAGGCTTTCCACCGCAGACGCGAGCGCTCGTGGATCGCTCTGCGGGTAGTCGCCCCCTTCTTCCACGCCGAACCAGACCACGCGGCCGGTGCGTGGCTCGATGATCGCGGCCGTGAAGCGCACGCGCGGTTCCGAGTCCACGACGGCCTCGTTGGGCTCGAACGACGCCTCGATCGGAATCAGAATGGCGTCGGCCTCGACGAGGGCAGCCATGCGCCGTAGCTGGCCGTACAGCGGGTCGCCGACGCGCTCGACCTCCGCCGCGGAGAAGAGGCTGACCGGGAGCCCCCGCGTCCGAGTATCCATCGTCGGCGTGCGGTCCAGCATGCGCTGCACGGCCTCTTCGAAGATCCAATCGACCTCTCGCCCCTGATCGGTGAAGGTGAAGCGGATCTCGGCGTCGAGATCACCCCGGACACCGAGGTTCTGCTGCACCGGGAGCAGGATCACCCGACGCCCCCGCAGGTCCGGCGGCACGCCCCGGCTCTGGCCTGGCGTCGGGGGCGGCGATTGACTCGCGCACGCGCCCAGCAGGACCGCAAGAGCGACCACGAGGCTGCGGGCGGAACACGTCATGAGCGGGCCGGAAGGGCGAAGGGTGTACGGGTCACAGCGTAAAAAGGTACCGCTCCCCCTCGTGCGGTTGAAGCGCAGCGGACGGGCGGGGCCGCTCGCCGCTCGCCGGGGCCGGGCGAGCCCCGGAGCGAGCCGCTGGTCCCCTCGGAATCGGCTTCTTCGGGCGCGCCTTCGCTCGGTGCGGGCTCGGCATCGGCGTCCACGAGTTGACACCAACGGACGTTACACATACTACTTACCTTACACTTCTACCAAGAATCCGGATCCCCGAAGCCATCATGCCTCGCTCCCTCGGTGTCACCTCGCTCCGCATCCTCGGCGCCATTCGGGACGGTGTGGCCTACGGGCTCGACATCGTGACGCATACCGGCATGCCGTCCGGCACCGTCTACCCCACCCTGGGCCGACTCAAGAGGAGCGGGCTCGTGCGCGCCCACTGGGAGGACCAGCGGGTCGCGGAGCGGGAAGGGCGGCCACGACGGCGGTATTACGAACTCACGGCAGACGGAGCGGCGGCGCTCGCCGAGGGTGTCGCTCGCATCCGTACCCTCGCTGCCGACCTGGCGCCGGGGGCCGGCGGCACGTGAGCGGGCGGATCGCCGAGCTGCTGCTTCGGATCGCGAGCCGGATCGTCCCCGCCGACCGGCGGGACGAATGGGTGGAGGAGTGGACGGCCGAGCTGGAGGTCCTCGTGCGGCTTCGGCTCGATCGAGGGACCGGGAGCGCCCGTTCGAACGCAGGCCTGCCCAGTCCGCTGGCCTTCGCGGCGGGATCGATGACGCACGCATTCTGGGTACGGACGCAGGGGTGGACGATGGAGAGCTTGTGGCAGGACGTTCGGTACTCGACGCGTGTGCTGCGGCGCTCACCCGGGTTCACGGTGGTGGCCGTGCTGACGCTCTCGCTCGGCATCGGTGCGAACGCGGCGATCTTCACACTCGTCAACGGGCTGGTTCTCCGGGCGCCCGCGGGCGTCGTGGAGCCCGACCGACTCGTGCAGGTGGGACGCTCATACGAATCCGCTCCACGATGGGACTCCTTCTCGTGGCCCGCGATGCGCCTCATCGAGAGCGAAGCTCGGACCCTGTCCGGCGTAGCCGGGCACACGGGTCGGGTGTTCGTTCTGGGCCAGGGCACGGACACCGAGCGCGTCATCGGACGGCTCGTCTCGGGCAACTACTTCGAGCTCCTGGGCGTCTTGCCGCACGCGGGGCGACTCCTGCAGCCGACGGACGACGTCGAGCCGGGGGCACACCGGGTGCTCGTGCTCAGTCACACGCTCTGGATGCGGCGATACGGCGGGGATCGGTCGGTGATCGGACGGACGGTGCAGGTCGGTGGACAGCCATGGGAGATCATCGGGGTCGCTCCGGCGGGCTTCCACGGCGTCGACAACCTCGGCTTCCGCCCCGAGGTCTACGCCTCGCTCATGATGAATCCCCGTCTGCAGGGCGAAATACCGCTGACCGAGTGGGGGTGGAGCTGGATCGACCTCGTAGGACGCCTCCAGGACGACGTCACCTTCGAGGAGGCCGAGGCGTCGATGACCGTGGTCTCGGCGAGGCTCCGCGAGGCGGCGACCGTCCACGAGGACATCCAGGCCGTGATCGTCGAGGGGGTCGGACTCGATCCCGAGGGGCGCACGGCGGCACGCCAGATCTCCACGATCCTCGCGGTGATCGCTGGCTTGGTGCTTCTGCTCAGCTGCACCAACGTCGCGAACCTCTTCCTCTCGCGAGCCACTTCGCGCAACACCGAGGTGGGTGTCCGTCTCGCCCTCGGCGCCGGCCGGCCTCGCCTGGTCCGACAACTGCTGACGGAGTGCTGGCTGATCTCACTCGGCGCCGTGCTGCTCGCCGTGCCGATGGTGGCCGTCGCCGGAGACCTCATCCCACTCGTTCTCCCGACTCGCTTGGCGACCTCGCTCCACGCCGACGCTGGCGTGTACCTGTTTCTCGGGGCCGTGGGCGTGACCGCTGGGCTGCTCTTCGGCGCCGCACCCGCCTGGTCCTGGTCCCGGCGGGATGCCATGACGACGCTGCGCGACGGCGCATCGACGGGGCCACGGAATCGGACCCGGCTCCGCGACGCACTCGTCGTCACCCAGCTCGCTCTCTCGTTGGGCCTGGTCACGGGCGCCGCGCTGTTGGGGCGCAGCGTCCTGAACGCCCGCATCGCCGACCCCGGCTTCGACCCCCGTGGGCTCGCCGCCGCCCCGGTGGACCTCTTTTCCACCGGCCGCTACGACGAAGACTCCGGCCGCGCGTTCTTTGCTCGGCTGATCGCCGAAGCCGAAGCGCTCCCGGGCGTCGAGGTGACACTGGCGAGTCAGCTGCCGATCGCCGGGGGACACAGCAGGGCCTCCGTGCGCCCCGCAGACCGTCCACCCGAGGAGATCTTCTTCGAGGCCGAGTACACCGTCGTGGGGGCGAGCTACTTCGAGGTGATGGGAATCCCCATCGTCCGTGGCCGCAGCCTCGGGGGCCTGGACGAGGAGCCCGAGCGGGTGGTGGTCGTGAACGAGGCACTCGCCGCTCTCTTCTGGCCCGGCGAGGACCCGATCGGCAAGGAGCTCAGGGACTCCCCGACCGACTGGCGGATCGTGGGACTCGTCCGCGACGTGCAGATGCGGTCCCTCCGCTCGGCGGGTAACCCGGCCGTCTATTATCCCATCGATCAGGCGTTCCTGCCGCAGATGGTGCTGCACGCGCGCGGCTCAGGGGCGACTCCCGACCCCGAGGTCCTCCGGTCCCTCGTTTCGTCGGTCGATCCGGCGATTCCCGTCTCCACCGTATACGACCTCGAAGCGGCCATCGTGGCGTCCATGGGTGAGACGCGAACCATCGGTTATCTCGTCGGCGTGTTCGCCGCGCTCGCGCTGAGCCTCGCAGCGGTGGGGCTCTACGGACTCGTCTCCTTCGCCGCCTCACAGCGGGTCCGCGAGTTCGGGATTCGGATCGCCCTCGGCGCGAGGCCCGACGAGCTGACGCGACTGATGCTCGGACGTGGCGTCGTTCTGGCGCTCGTGGGCGTAGCGCTCGGGCTCGGGGTGTCGTTCGGGCTCGCGACCGCGCTCCAGAGTCTCCTCTTCGGCGTGGCCCCCACCGATCCGGTCACCTTCGCCGGCGCCACGGTGGTGCTGCTGGGCTCTGCGGCTCTCGCCGCATGGCTGCCGGCTCGGCGAACGGCGAGGATCGATGCCGCCATCTCGCTGAGGGACGGATCGTGATCCCGAGGCGTTGCGGCCTCGGTCCTGCTCGTCGGGCAGCACACCGCGGCGGCTCAGACGCCGGGGAACGCGGACGCCCTTTTCGAAGGAATCTGGCAGGCACGCTGGGCCCAAGCCGTCCGTACCCATGCCGACGGGTCCTTCGAGGTCCAGCGCTGGGGCGAAGGGGAGCTCGAGATTCGTGCGGTTGCGGACGGGGTCGAAGCGCGGTGGACGACCGAGGTGGTGGAGCGGGTCACCTGGTCGCTCGTGGGTTCGCCGG
>JBDHDM010000108.1:0-13268 GCA_039591515.1 Gemmatimonadota bacterium
TTGAGCTCACGCAGGCGCTCCCGGTAGAACTCCCTCGGGTCTCGCGCGCCCGAGGCTTCGAGCGCGACCTCGAGCGCCCGGTCCGCGGCTGCCAGCAGATCGTCGGTCATCGTGCAAGAGTCGTAGGGCCGCGAGAAGGCGTCAACGAACCGCCGGAACGGGCTCGGTTCGGGTCTGTCGACGGCCGGTTACGATGGGCTCGGAAGTCCCGTACCTTCCTGGATGAACACTACGCACGAGCACATCGAAGTCGACTGGGCGATGTTCGGGGAGCTGTGTCGAGCCCTCGCGCTGAAAGTCGCCCGGGACTACGACCCGGACATCATCCTCGGTATCGCGCGTGCCGGGGTGATTCCGGCGGCCGTGATCGCCTCGATGCTTCGTCTCGACTTCTACGCGATGAAGATCTCGCGGCGAGAGGGCGACGATGTCCGACAGCGTCCGGAGGTGCTCTCGGCGGCGCCGAGACAGGTGGAGGGCCGCCGAGTGTTGATCGTGGACGAGATCACCACCTCGGGCGATACCCTGAGGCTCGCGCTCGCCGCGGTGCGGCACGTGCATCCGGCCGAAGTGCGCACCGCCACGAGCTTCGCGCGCACGACCGGGTACCAGCCGGACTATTCGGCCCTGACGATGGACGCCAACGTCATCTTCCCCTGGGATCGGAAGGTCTTCGACGGGACCGAGTTCGTGGTCAATCCGCGTTATGTCGGCGTAATCGACGACTGACGCGTTACTCGCCTCGCGTCATCGCGTCGAGGAACTCCGCGTTGGTCGGGGTCATCTTCATGCGCCCCAGGAGGAACTCGATCGCCTCCTCCGGCGGCATGTCGGCCAGGAAGTTGCGGAGCAGGAAGACTCGGTTGAGCTCCACGTCCGAGAGGAGCAGCTCCTCCTTGCGCGTGCTCGACTTGTTGAGGTCGATCGCCGGGAAGACGCGCCGCTCCGCGATGCCCCGGTCGAGCACCAGCTCCATGTTCCCGGTGCCCTTGAACTCCTCGAAGATCACCTCGTCCATCCGGCTTCCCGTCTCGATCAGCGCGGTGGCTACGATCGTGAGTGACCCACCATCCTGGATGTTGCGTGCGGCCCCGAAGAAGCGCTTCGGCTTCTGAAGGGCGTTGGCGTCCACGCCGCCCGACATGATGCGGCCGGAGCGCCGGATCACGTTGTTGTACGCCCGGGCCAGTCGCGTGATGGAGTCGAGGAGGATGACGACGTCCTTTCCATGCTCCACCAGGCGCTTCGCCTTCTCGAGCACCATCTCGGCCACCTGCACGCTTCGTTGCGCGGACTCGTCGAAGGTCGAGGCGATGACCTCGCCTTTCACCTGCGCCTTCATTTCAGTCACCTCCTCGGGCCGCTCGTCGATGAGGAGGACGATCAGGTAACACTCGGGTGAGTTCGTGGCGATCGCCTGAGCCATCTGCCGGAGAATGGTCGTCTTACCGGCCTTTGGCGGCGACACGATGAGACCTCGCTGCCCCTCGCCGATCGGGGCGATCAGGTCCACCACGCGCATCGCGAGCGTGTCGTCGTCGTTCGGGACTTCCAGGTTGAGGCGCTTCTCGGGGTACATCGGGCGTAGCTCCTCGAAGTCGCCTCGCTGCTTGGCCGTCTCCGGATCGAAGCCGTTGATGGACGCGATGCTCGTGAGGGCCAGGTACTTCTCGTTGCCTTTCGGAGGCCGAACGTCACCGACCAGCGTGTCTCCGGTTCGGAGCTGGTGCTGTTTGATCTGCGACGGACTGACGTACACGTCGTCCGGACCGTGGATGTAGGACCATTCCTGCGAGCGCAGGAAGCCGTACCCTTCGGGCATGAGCTCGAGCACGCCCTCCGTCGTGAGGGCCTCTTCGTGATCGAGCAGCGCATGCTCGATGCGCGCCAGGAGGTCCGGCTTGCGGAGGGTCTCGAAGTCGGAGAGGTTCAGCTCCGCGGCGAGATCGTGGAGCTCTCCAACGTTCTTGCTCTTGAGTTCGGCGATGTCCACGGAGGACTCCACGCGCCGCACCTGCCCGGAAAAACCGGTGTAGGGGCGTCGCATGAGGGAGCGGCCCGGCGGGCCGTCGGAAGCGAACGAGCGCCGGCACAGACGCAATCCACGACGTGGACGAGCCGGCGGTTGACGCGATCGAGCGAGTGATTCGCCCCATCGACGCGATCATAATGAGCCAAAAAATGACGGTCAAGGTTGATCTTGCCGCGTGGATGCCGCTTCTCGCCGAGAGCCGCCTGACGGCGCTCCCACGTGACGCGGTTCTGCGAGGTCGACTTCGGGAGGGGCTACGGCCCGATTCGGCCGAGGTCGTGCAGGTGCTGCAGCAGTGGCCGGCGCAGGCCCATTTCCACACCGACGACGACGGCACGGAGGTCGTGCTCGTCTACCAGCTCAGGGCGGAACCGCCTGAATCCCGGTGGGTGCACGCCCTCCTCTTCCTGGCCACGCTGTTCACGACTTTGGGTTCTGGCGCCCTCATGGCTGGCGCGGACCCCTTCGGCACGCGCGTGGTCGATCTCGGGGTCTTCTTGCTGCCGTACCCGACGGAGCTGGATCCGAGACGCCTTCTCCTGGGCATGTCGTTCGCCTTCCCCTTCCTCGGGGTGCTGGTCTGCCACGAGATGGGGCACTACTGGGCCGCCCGGCGTCACCGAGTGAGGGCGAGCCTCCCCTACTTCATCCCGTTCCCTCCCTATCTCTCCGTCATCGGCAGCCTGGGGGCCTTCATTCGACTGCGTGGACCGACCGTACAGCGGTCGATCCTCTTCGATATCGGAGCCTCCGGGCCGATCGCATCGTTGATCGTCTCGCTGCCGCTCTTCGTCATGGGACTCCGCGCCTCGACGGTTGTGCAGGGGCCGGCCACGCTCGCGACACCTTTCGTGATCCGGTTCGCGGACCAGCCCGTGTGGTTGGGAAACGGGGTCATGACCCATGCGCTGACCGTCGCCTTCGGGCCGGGCGTGGTGGGCGAGAGCCTCATCTTGCTTCATCCGGTGGCGCTCGCGGGTTGGCTCGGCCTCTTCGTGACCGCGCTCAATCTCCTTCCTCTCGGCCAGCTCGATGGGGGGCACGTACTCTATTCGCTCTTCCCCGCCCGGCACGGTCGGTTGGCCCGGCTCTTTCTGATGGGCCTCGTCCCGCTGGGCGTTCTCTGGTGGGGGTGGTGGGGGTGGGTCGCGCTGGTCCTCGTGCTCCACCGCGGCCGCGTGGAGCATCCGAAGGTCATCCAGCCCGAGGCCGAGGTCGGGCGAGGTCGAACCGTGCTTGGGTTGCTCCTGATCCTGGCGTTTTTCTTGACCTTCGTTCCGGTCCCGATCGAGCTGTAGTTTTCGGAAAACCGAGTCGGGCCCTTCGGCCATGACCGTGGTACGGCAACGCTTTCCCGATCACAGCCCGCATCAAAATCGTTGACTCTCTCCCGCCGGGCGGGAAAGATTCGCGCATCGACTTTTCGGTTTTTCGTCGCCCGTATCCCGGGCGCTTGGCACATCCTCCACGTGGACGTCGAAGTGGCGCGACACAATCGAGAAGGCTCCGGCACCGACCAGCGCGGGTTCGAGTACGCCGTGAGCTACCAGCCGGACTGGCTCAAGCTGGTGAAGGTCACCCGGACTCTCGAGTCGGGGCGTCAGTCCACCAAGACACTCTTCCGGAACCCGACCGACAAGCCGGAGGCCCAGCCCGGTGATCGCGTGCGCACGCGGATCCTCGCGGCCGATCAAGGACTCGACTTCGAGCTCGCTCTCACGGACCCGCGCGCCGCGGTGAAGAGGGTGCGCATCGCGTACGAGGTCCGCGGCGAGAACGGGCGCCGGGAGGAGGTGGAGTTCACGTTGGAGGGCGGGCCGCCACGCCGCTGACGGCGACGATCGACGCCACGGCGTCGGCGCGCGGCGGCCCCGACGCGCCCACATGGCGCGCCGCCACAAGCTCCCGTGGGTCGCCGCGTCTGCCCGCGCGACGCAGAGATGATTTCCGTACATTCTGGCATGTCTGCCTTTTTTGCGTACGTGGAGTCGCTCGGTCGCGGCGCGATCGGCTCGGTGTCGGCCGTCGGTCGCACGGGATACCTCGGTCTCGACGCCGTCCGAGCGCTTCGGAAGGTGTCCCTCTGGGGCCCACACCTTCTCCCTCAGATGGCGCGGGTCGGTGCCGAGTCCGTTCCGATCGCGCTCTTCATCGCGACCTTCACCGGGATCGTGCTGGCACTCCAGGCGTCGTATACGTTCACGGGCGCGGTCCCGCTGTACTTCGTGGGGACGCTAGTCGGGAAGACGATGATCCTGGAGCTGGGCCCGGTGCTCACGGGGCTCGCCCTGTCGGGTCGCGTGGGGGCGAACATCGCCGCGGAGGTGGGCACCATGCGGGTCACGGAACAGATCGACGCCCTCGAGACACTCGCCTACGATCCGGTCGCCTATCTCATCGTCCCCCGCGTATTGGCCGGTGCCATCATGTTCCCGCTGGTCGTGATCCTCGCCGATGCCATGGGGATCCTTGCAGGGCTGGGCGCCTCGATGGCCCTCTTGGACTTGTCTGCTCCACAATTCATGCGCGGAGCTCGACTCTTCTTCGAGCCGTTCGACGTCCAGTTCTCGGCCATCAAGTCGATCACCTTCGGCGTGACGGTCACCGCGGTCGGGTGCTCCTTCGGCTATCACACGAGGGGTGGAGCCGAGGGCGTGGGGCGGGCCACGACACGGGCCGTGGTGATCTCGAGCATGATCATCCTCGTTCTCGACGCCTTCTGGGCGGCCGTCCTTCTGACTTGAGCCAGACCGCGCCGTGAGCATCGATCTCGTCGACGTCCACAAAGCCTTCGGTGACAACAAGGTGCTCAAGGGGTTCACGCTGAGCATCCGGGACGGCGAGACCACGACGATCGTCGGGGGCTCCGGGTCGGGAAAGTCGGTCGCGCTCAAGCACATCGTCGGGCTGCTCCGCCCCGATCGGGGCGAAGTCTGGGTCGACGAGCACAACATCGGGCGGCTGGATCTGGAATCGTTGTACCGGCTCCGCCGGCACGTCGGATACGTCTTTCAGTTCGCCGCCCTGTTCGACTCGATGACGATTGGCGAGAACGTGAGCATGGGTCTTCGACGGATGCCGGACTTCCCCGAAGAACAGATCCCGGATCGCGTGGCCGAATGTCTCGCGCTCGTGGATCTGTCCGGATACGAAAGTCGGCTTCCGTCGGAGCTCTCGGGGGGACAGAAGAAGCGAGCGGGCCTCGCCCGTGCGATCGCGACCAGGCCCAAGTACATCCTCTACGACGAGCCGACCACCGGGCTGGATCCCGTGACGACGGCCGTGATCGACGAGATGATCGTCCGGATGTCCGAAGAGCTCGACGTGACCGGGGTGGTCATCTCGCACGACATGAAGAGTGCCTTCCGCATTTCGGATCGAGTGGCGATGCTCTACGATGGCGTGATTCGAATCGATGGAAAACCCGACGAGGTGCGCGCCTCGGACGACCCGATCGTGAAGGGTTTCATCGAAGGGAGACCCGAGCTGATGAGGGCCACAACGTGAGCCGGGACAAGGAGTTCCAGGTCGGGGCCGTGATCATCGCGGCCGTGATCGTGGCCGTGGGTGGCACGCTCTGGATGCAAGGGACGAGCTTCGGTCGGGCGACCCAGACCGTGCATGCGGTCCTCGCGTCGGCCGGGCAGCTGTCGGAAGGCAATCCGGTAACGTATCGGGGCGTCCGCATCGGTCGGGTCGCGACCATCGCGGTCGAGCCGGACGGCGAGGGCGTCCGTGTCGCCCTCTTGCTCACCGATCCGGTGACGCTGCCGGACGACGCCGCCGTGGTGCTCGGTCCCGAATCACTCTTCGGGGACTGGCAGGCCGAGATCGTCAGCGCGTCGCAGTTCCCGCGCTTCGGCTTCTACGAGGTCCCGGAGGCGGACCGCGCGGCCGGTCTCATCGGTGGCTTCGCGCTCCCCGAAATCACTCGCCTCACAGCGTCCGCCGAGCAGATCTCGAGCAACCTCGCCGATCTCACCGACCGCATGGAGCTCGCGTTCAATCAGGAAACCGCAGACAACCTCGCTCGAGCGATCGCCAACATCGAGGCGATCACGGAGGAGGTCCATCTCCTGGTCCAGCAGCAGTCTGCGGTCGCGTCGAACATCACGGCCAACGCGGACAGCACGCTGCAGGAGGTGTCGGCCGCCGCGGTCGCGGCACGAAGCTCCTTTCAGCGCGTCGAAGGGATCCTCGCCGACGAGCAGGTCGACTCGATGGTCGCCAACTTGCGCATCGCATCTGCCGGGGTTCGTGACTTGGCCATCCAGCTTTCCGATAGCGACACGGGACTGAGCGCCACGCTGGAGCGGGCCGACTCCGCTTTCGTTCGGGTCGATCGAATCGCCGCGCGCCTCGAGGCCGGCGAAGGGTCGCTGGGAAGGCTGCTGAGCGACTCCACGCTCGCCATCAATGCCGAAGCGATGCTGGCGTCACTCGATTTGCTCCTGCAGGACGTGCGCGCGAACCCAGGGCGGTATGTCCGGCTCTCGATCTTCTGAGTCGAGGGACGCTCGCCGTCCCGTTTCTGCGCGCTCCGCCGATCCGGCCCGACTCCGGGGACCCGTGATCGAAAAGAGTGCCGGTGGGGTCGTGATCCGACTCATCGGTGACGTCGAGCACGCGCTCGTCATCCGGGACCCGTATCGAAAGTGGGGCCTGCCGAAGGGGCATGCCGAGGAGGGCGAGGCCCCCGCGGAGACCGCGCTCCGGGAGGTCCAGGAGGAGACGGGACTCAACGACCTCACGCTCGGTGAGGAGCTGGTGACCATCGACTGGTTCTTCCGCTCCGAGGGGCGGCGCATCCACAAGTTCACGACGTTCTTCCTGATGCACTCGGAGCTCGGAGACCCGGTCCCGGACCGGAGTGAGGGGATCTCCGCCTGCGAATGGATTCCGCTTCGCACCGCCCACCTGCGCATCTCCTACGACAACGCGGCCGAGGTCGTGAAGGTCGCTCAGCGCGCGGTGCTGGGGTCTGACGTGGCGGAAGCCGCAGACTGACGCAGGCAGGCCCGTCGGTGGGACCCGGGTGGCGTGGCGCCCGCCTGTCGCGGGCGAGTTGATCGCCCCCCGCCCTCGGTTAGACTTGATGGCTCCGAGGACGGCGAACCGCGGTGAGCCGGCCACGGTCCGTGATCCTCGCTCCCACCGGTCACGGGTCCCTTCCACTGGCCCCGCGAGAGTTCCCGAGTACAGATGTCAGACGACGTGCGGGACATCACGATTATCGGCGGAGGGCCGACGGGCCTGTTCGCGGCTTTCTACGCAGGCATGAGGGGTAGCTCCTGCCGCATCGTCGATTCTCTTCCGGAGCTCGGCGGTCAACTCACGGCGCTCTACCCCGAGAAGTACATCTTCGACGTCGGGGGCTTCCCCAAGATCCTGGCGAAAGACCTCGTCCGGAACCTCGTGGAGCAGGCCCTCCAGTTCGGTCCGGAAGTGTCGCTGGACGAGCAGGTCCGGGAACTCGAGTGGGTGGATGGACACTTCGAGTTACGGTGCTCGAACGGTACCTACTGCTCCCGAGCCGTCGTGATCGCGGGCGGGAAGGGCGCGTTCGAGCCGATGCCGTTGAAATGCCCCGGCTACGAGGAGTTCATGCACGCGGGGATCGAGTACGCGGTCCGCGATCCGGAAGCGTTCCGCGACAAGCACGTGGTGGTCGTGGGCGGTGGCGACACCGCGCTCGACTTCGTCCTGATGCTCAAGGAGCTCGCACGGAGCACGACGCTCGTGCATCGGCGAGACGGGTGGCGGGCGCACGAGGCCTCCGTCACGCAGATCGCGGAGGCGGCGGGCGCCGGCGAGATCGAGATACGCACGTTCCACGAAGTGCGGACGATCCTCGGGTCGGACCGTGTGGAGAAGGTGGTCATCTTCGACAACCGGACCGACGATGACGTGGTGCTCGACTGCGACGCCCTGCTTTCCTGTCTCGGCTTCAAGCCCGACCTGGGCCCGATCAAGAACTGGGGCCTCGACGTTCAGAAGAACCGGATCGTGGTCGACTCTCTCATGGCGACTTCGGTTCCGGGCGTCTATGCGGCGGGTGATGTGGTCGATTACGAGGGCAAGCTCGACCTCATCGCCACGGGCTTCTCCGAGGCCGCCGTGGCCGTCAACAACGCGGTGCATTTCGTCGATCCGGGAGCCCGGGTCAATCCCGGTCATTCGACAAACATGAAGGTGTTCAAGGAGGACTGACGATGTCGGACAGCGCGATCACCCGGGAAAAGGTGGTCATCATCGGATCGGGGCCGGCGGGATGGACGGCCGCGATCTACTCGGCGCGTGCCGAGATGGACCCTTTCGTCATCGAGGGCGACATCAGCCGAACGATGATCCCCGGCGGACAGCTCATGTTCACGACCGAGGTCGAGAACTATCCGGGCTTCAAAGAGGGCGTGGACGGGCAGACGCTCATGATGGACATGAAGGCCCAGGCGGTTCGTTTCGGCACGCGCGTCCTGACGGAGGACGTCGTGACCGTCGACCCACACCAGCACCCGTTTCGGCTCGAGACCTCGGGCGGAAAGGTCGTCATGGCCGACGCGGTGATCTTGGCCACGGGGGCGAATGCCAATTGGCTCGGTCTTCCGAACGAGGAGCGGCTCGCCCAGTCGGGAGGCGGGGTGAGCGCCTGCGCCGTCTGCGACGGGGCACTTCCCCACTTCCGGGGTCAGGTCCTCGCCGTTGTGGGTGGGGGTGACACGGCCATGGAGGATGCGCTCTACCTCACGAAGTTCGCGAAGGAGGTGGTCGTCGTTCATCGGCGCGACGAGCTGCGCGCCTCGAAGATCATGGCCGACCGAGCGGTGGCGAGCGAGAAGATCACGTTCGCCTGGAACACGGTCGTGACCGACGTCCTCGGTGACGACGTGATCACGGGACTTCGACTGCAGGACACGATTTCCGGAGAGCAGCGGGAGCTGGCCGTAGGCGGGCTCTTCGTCGCGATCGGGCACTCGCCGAACACGGGCTTCCTCGAGGGTGTGGTCGAGCTCAAGGAGAACGGCTACGTCGAGACCCCCATCCCCTGGCGGACTCAGACGTCCGTACCGGGGATCTTCGCGGCGGGCGACGTGATGGACGACTACTACCGGCAGGCGGTCACAGCGGCCGGGACCGGGTGCATGGCCGCCCTCGAGGCCGAGCGATGGCTCGCCCATGGGGGCGTCGGCGCCCACGCCGAAGAGGCCGCGTCCCTCGGCGATTGAGCCGCGGGCGGTGAGGGTGGTGAGGGCCTGACCTCGGTCGGGTCACGCGTCTTCTGGATTCGGAAGCGGGCCTGTCGGTCCGAGCAGCCTTCCGCCGTCCACCTGGAGTACGTGGCCGGTGACGAAGTCGGCCTGGACGAGGTAGAGCACGGCTCCGACCACGTCGCTCGGCGAGCCCGTGCGTCCGAGGACGGCCCGTCGTGATAGTGCTTCCCAACGCTCCGCTGGCCAATCGTCGGGTGGCAGGACCGCGCCCGGCGCGACCGCGTTGACCCGCACGGCCGGGGCGAGCGCCCGGGCCTGTACGCGCGTGAGGTGGGCGAGCGCCGCCTTGGAGACCGCATGGTGCGGGTATTGGGTCCAGGCCTGGAAGGCGGAGAGGTCGGTGATGTTGACGACGCACCCGCCGGCAACACGCAGGAGATCGGCGCAGGCTCGGACCAAGAGATGGGGGGCACGAGTGTTGAGTGCCATGACGCGGTCCCACTCGTCCGCGTCGACCTCCAGCAGCGGCTTGGATCGGAATGACGCGGCCGAGTTGACGAGGACGTCCAACCGGCCGAACCCGTCGCGAACGACGGAGGCGAGGGTGTCTCCCGCCTCCGGCTTGGACAGATCCACCTGGACGACCTCGCACCGCCTGCCGAGGTCGGCGACCCGGGCGGCCGTCTCGCGGGCGGCTCCTTCGGAGGAACGGTAACCGACGACCAGATCATGGCCCGCCTCGGCGAGCCCGATCCCGATGGCCCGCCCCAGCCGGTGTCCGCCACCGGTCACCAGGGCCACGCGTTGCCTATCGCCATCGTTCATCGCCACACTCCTGGTACGGCGGGACGAGTACCGGTTCCGCTCCACAAGCTCATGGAAGGTCGGAATGCCGAATCTGACAGGTAAGGTGGCCATCGTCACCGGGGCGACGAGGGGCATTGGGCTCGCGATCGCGGAGCGGATGATCAACGAGGGTATGTCGGTGGCGGTCAGCGCCCGTACCGAGTTGGACGTGGTCGACGTGGCCGAGAGGCTGGGGGCCAATGCCCTCGGCGTGCGCTGTGACGTCGGCGACCCTGCCTCGTGTCAGGAGTTGGTCGACACTACGGTGGACCGCTTCGGCCGGCTCGACGTGCTCGTGAACAATGCGGGCCTGGGGGTCTTCAAGCCGATCTCGGAAATGTCGATCGAGGAGTGGCAACTCCAGATCGACGTGAATCTCGGGGGCGTCTTCTACTGCTCGAAGGCGGCTCTGCCCCACCTGAGCGCCTCGGGGGACGGCTTCATCGTCAACATCGGATCGCTCGCGAGCCGCAACTCGTTCGCCAGCGGCACGGGGTACAACGCAAGCAAGTTCGGGCTTCTGGGCCTGTCCGAGGCGATGATGCTCGACGTTCGGTACGACGGAGTACGCGTGTCGATCGTCATGCCCGGCAGCGTCAACACGCCCTTCAACAGGAACGAGCAGGCTCCGGAGCGTGGGTGGAAGCTCGAGGCGGACGACTGTGCGCTCGCTGTGATGCAGCTCCTGGAGTACCCCCGCGAGGCGCACGTCAGCCGAATCGAGATGCGTCCGAGCCAGCCCGCGCGCAGATAGGCTCACCTGTCGTCATCATCATCGGCCAGCCGGGACGGGGGTCGCGTCCCGCTCCCGGGGACCGGCTGCCGAGTCGCCTCCGCCCACCCCTTCAACGCCCAACCGCCGGCCATAGATTCCTGGCTCGGGGTGCGCGGGGCGCCCCGACGACGAGAGTCAAGGAGACACGGCGCGATGGCCGACGACTACCGGACCGAGACGGACTCCCTCGGAGAGATGCAGGTGCCCGTCGACGCCCTCTACGGGGCTCAGACGCAACGGGCCGTCGACAACTTCCCGATCAGCGGGCAGCGGTTCGGATCAAGAGAGCGGCGGCCGAGACCAACGCGGAGCTCGGCAACCTCGACGAAGCGACGGCCAGGGCGATCGTGCGGGCCGCCGGGGAAGTGGTCGATGGCAAATGGGACGACCAGTTCGTGCTGGACATCTATCAGACCGGCTCCGGCACGTCGACGAACATGAACACGAACGAGGTCGTCGCGCATCGCGCCAGTCAGCTGCGCGAGGACGAGGCGACCGTGCACCCGAACGATCACGTCAACTTCGGCCAGTCTTCCAACGACGTGATCCCTACGGCGATCCATGTGGCGGCCCGTGTCGCGATCGAAGAGGAGCTACTCCCGGCACTGGATCACATGCGCGCCGCTCTGGCCGCCAAGGCGGAGGCGTTCGACGGGATCGTGAAGTCGGGTCGTACGCACCTGATGGACGCGACGCCCGTGCGTCTCGGTCAGGAGTTCGCCGGATACGCGAAACAGGTCGAGAACGGGATGAGCCGCGTACGCACCGGGGCCGCGGAGCTCAATGAGCTCGCCCTCGGGGGGACCGCGACCGGAACCGGCATCAACACCCATGCGGAGTTTGCGCGGCGAGCCATCACGCGGATCTCGGAGGCGACGGGAATCACCTTCGTGGAAGCCCCCGACCACTTCGAAGCACAGGGCTCCAAGGACGCCGCGGTCAACGTCGCCGGCGCGCTCAACACCGTCGCGACCAGCTTCATGAAGATCGCGGACGACATCCGTTGGCTCGGGTCCGGACCCACCTCGGGGCTTCACGAGATCCGACTGCCCGCCATCCAGCCCGGCTCCTCCATCATGCCCGGCAAGGTGAACCCGGTGATGTCCGAAGCCATGATGATGGTCTGCGCGCGGGTCATGGGGAATCACACGACCATCACGGTGGCGGGCAGTCGCGGGAACTTCGAGCTGAACGTCATGATGCCCGTGCTGGGCCATGCTCTGCTCGAGTCGATCACACTCCTCGCCAACGTCGCGCGCGCGTTCACGGACCGGTGCGTGGTCGGGATCGACGCAAACGAGGATCGGGCGCGCGAGCTCCTCGAGAAGAACCCCTCCATTGCAACCGCTCTGAACCCGTACATCGGCTATGACGAAGCGGCGACCGTCGCGAAGGAGTCGGCAGCTCGGGGCGTCAGCGTCCGGGACGTCGTCCGCGAGCGCGGGCTCTTGCCGGAGGATCGGATCGACGAGGCGCTGGACGTGCGGGCCATGACCGAGCCCGGCTTGCCGAAGTGACGTCGGGGGTGACCGGCTCCACGATAGGCGACCGGCGTCTGCCGTGGTGAATCATCGGGGCCGGCGGCCTGAACGTCTCGGGGCCCTGGACGAAAAAGCGAGTGACGCCAGCAGCCTTAGCTACTGACGCCACTCTTGGCACGCCCCCCCAGGGCGTGTGCCCACCCGTGCTGGCGTGGGACTTTGTACCGGCCGTGCGACGCTAGTCACCGGTCCCGGCACAATTCTCAGGCGCTCTTTCGCTCCAAATCGACCTCGTGCGTCGGCTCTACCGCCAAATCTGCAAGCGGCATGCCACCGTTCGGGATGACCCTCGTCGAGTCACCGTCCAGATAGAGGGGGTACGCCCACTTACCGTAGCGCACCACCTGAAGGAGTTGGGGCTCGTCGGAAGCGGTCGGAGGATCCACCCGTTCGCTGATCGATCGCCAGACCCGGTCCACGAGCGACATGCGCTCTTGGACGGAGTCTGCCCACAACGCCAGACGGATCCGCTTCCGCTCCTGGACCGAAAGCGTGCGGACGATCCGGCGATGACTCCGGAAGGAGTGGGAGAGGAGGAACGCGACCGCCTCCCCTTCGGGTACGGGCTCGAGCCCGTGGTCGTAGTAGCCCGGCGTACGAACACGCCGGCCGTCACTGATGTCGATGAATCCATCGGCCGCAACGCGCATCTCAAGCTCCCGCTCTTAGGTCGTTGGGGCCCACCGTTGGGGGGGTGGCGCCGTGCCCATCGGTAGGACAAGTCGCATGCCGCGTGGCACCCGACGCCGAAATCTCACGGTGCGATACACGTAACAGGTGGTCCGACAATCACTTACGGTGTGTGGTCGGTGTGTGGCCGAGGGTCGGCCGGTGACGCGGAGTGGGGACTTCACTTCCGGCCCTGG
>JBDHDM010000109.1:0-11113 GCA_039591515.1 Gemmatimonadota bacterium
GCGCGCCAGCCCGCCTCGGACCACTCCGACACGAAGGCGAGCAGCGTGGGGTACACCATGCCCGTGCCGAGGCCGACGACGAAGGCCCCGCCGAAGTACACCGCGATGCCCCCATCGAGGAGGAAGACCGCGACCCCGATGCCCTGCAGCGTGAGTCCGCCCGCGATCAACCCACGCCGGCCGATCCGGTCGGACATGGGGCCGAAGAGGAGCTGGCTCGCGGCCCAGATCAGAGGGTAGAGCGCCACCACCGCGCCGACCTCCTCGAGGCTGAGCCCACGGGTGAGCAGCAGGACGGGCAGCAGGCCCCAGAGGGCGCCGTCCTTGAGATTGGTCGCGAGACCGGCGAGGCTGGCGGCCGAGAGTCGTCGGTCGAGGTAGGTGCCTCGCGCGAGGACTTCCCGCGTGCGCACACGACCCGCCACGGATCCCCGTCGTTGCCCGGGATCGGGCGGAGCACGCGTCTCCTTCGCGAAGAGGGAGAGCAGCAAGCCTGCGACTGCGATCGCGATTCCGAGGTAGAACGGCTCGGGCCGAAGTCCGAAGGTCGCCCCGATCCATCCCGTCGCCAGGGCGGTCGTCGCCACGCCCGCGTAACCCGCGAACTCGTTCCATCCGATGACGAGGCCGTACGTGCGGGGCGTGGCGAGGTCGACCTTCATGACGACCGTCATCGACCACGTGAGCGACTGATTCACGCCCAACAGCACGTTGGCGAAGAGCACCCAGCTCCACGACGGGGCGAAGATCAGCACGACCGGAACGGGGATCCCGAACAGCCATCCCAACAAGAGGAGCGGACGACGACCCCACCGCTCGGACAGCGCCCCCGCGAAGAAGTTCGTCAGCGCCTTCGTGACCCCGAACGTCGCGATGAAGGCGAGGGCCGCCGAGGCCGAGGCGACGCCGAACTCCGACTCGGCGACGACGGGAAGCACCGTGCGCTCGATCCCGACCATCGCGCCCACGAACGCGTTGACCAGGACGAGGTGGGCGATGCGTTTCCGGCGCGCCTGCTCGTCGGCCACCCTCCGTTCGTCGGTCACCGCCCGCTCGTCGGTCACTGCCCGCCGGGCCGGGGCATGCGCAACGGCGGCCCGCCGGAACCGGCTGGGCCTGGACGAGCGAGGCCCCCGCGCCGACCGGCACGGGGGCCCTCGTGGACGTACCGCGGATGGGCGATTCGACCGATCCTAGATCCAGCCCTTCGTGCGGAAATCCTTGATGGCCGAAGCCCACTGGTCCATCTCCTCCGGCAGACCGAAGGAGAGCCGGTTGTGGTCGAGCATCGGCGGGAAGTCGCGGCCCACCAGAAGGCCGCGCTCGGCCATCCGGCCCCGATACGTCGCGAGATCCCCGTTGATCCTGTGCATGATGAAGTTCGTGTTCGTCGGGAGGTACTCGAGGTCGAGCTCGTCGAGCGTCTGGTGGACGATCGCCTTCGACTCCTCGTTGACCGCGACGGAGCGCTGCACGATCCCCTCGTCCGTCAGAGAGGCCACGGCGGCGGCGCCGGCGAGCACGTTCGGGCTGTTCTGGACCGCATGCTCCTGAAGGCGGCCTGCCGTCGTGGGATGGGTCACGGCGTACCCGAGCCGCAGACCCGCCATGCCGAAGATCTTCGAGAAGGTCCGGATCACCACCACGTTGGGCTTCTGCTCGATCCACTTGAGCGAATCCCAGTACCGATCGTCGGTCACGTACTCGAGATACGCTTCGTCCATCAGGAACATCGTCGTCTCGGGCGCCTCGGCGATCCAGGCGTCGATGTCGGCGGACGCGGTTACGGTCCCCGTCGGGTTGTTCGGGTTGCAGAAGTACACGACCGACGGGCGCTTCATCGAAAGCTCCCGCATGTGCTGGACGTCGTGCTGCAGGTCCGCCGTCAACGGAACCGTATGGACCTCGAACGGCATGGTGTCCTGATAGTCCATGACGTCTTCGAAGGTCGGGGCCGCCGCGATGAGCGGAGTGTTGGGCCCCTGGAAGGCCTGCGTGCAAATCTGGAGGATCTCCGTCGAGCCGAAGCCCAGCGTGAGGTTCTCCGTCTTCACGTCCAGATAGCGCGCGAGGGCCTCGAGCACCTCCTGGCGCCGGCCACCGTAGCGGTTGGACTCGACGATGGCCTCGATGATCGCTTCACGCGCCGCCGGGGACACACCGAGTGGGTTCTCGTTCGAGCTCAAGCGGATGTTGCCGTTCACATCCGTCTTCCCGGGAGCGAACCCGGGCGCTCGGTCGAGCAACCCGCCGAGGGCTCCTCCTCCGCCGGCGAAACCTGCGAGACCAGCGGCCATTCCTGAGGTCACGAAACCTCGGCGATCCATAACTCCTCCTGCGTGGGCTGTGCGCACTTGCCGTCAATCTGTACGCGCCCGACCGGGATCGAAAGAGCGTCGTCCGTGGGTGCAGCGCCGCAAACGGACATCCCCATCCGCCAAGGCGTCGGCAGGGCGCATCATCACACGGGCAAACCGGCGGCTCGGCCGCCGCCCCAGCTTCAGTCGCCGGCGGAGGCAGCAACCATGTTCAGTGTCTCCCCCTCGCTCCTCGCGATGACCGCAGCGCAGGTGAGGTCACCGGTCACGTTCACGGACGTCCGGATCATGTCGAGGATCCGGTCGACACCGAGAATCAACGCGATCCCGGCCTGAACGTGTTGACCCATACCGACCGAGTTCAGCACGATGATCAGGGTGATGATCCCGGCCGACGGAACGCCGGCTGCCCCGACCGATGCGAGCGTCGCCGTGAGCACGATCACGAGCTGATCGGCGAGCGCGAGGTCCACACCGTAGATCTGGGCGATGAACATGACGGCCACGGCCTGATAGAGCGCCGTCCCATCCATGTTGATCGTCGCGCCCAACGGCAGGACGAACGACGCGACCTCGTTCGATACCCCGACCTTCTCTTCCGCGGTCTCGATCGTGAGCGGGAGCGTTGCGTTGGACGACGAGGTCGAAAACGCGAGCAGGGGGGCGGCCGCCACGGTCGGGTAGAAGCGGCCCGGGTTCAGCTTCGCGAGGAAGCGCAGGATGAGGCCGTAGGTGCCGAATGCATGCAGCATGAGCCCCAGCACGACGACGAGGGTGTACGTCAGCAGGCTCTGGAGGAGGTCGAAGCCGAAGTTCGCGACGACCGACCCGATCAGCACGAACACGGCGTACGGGGCGAGCTCCATGATCCAGTTGATGAGGACCATCGAGGCGTCGTTGATTCCGTGAAAGAAGGTGAGCACGCTGTCGCGACGCTCCCCGCTGATCACCGTGAGGGCCGCGCCGAAGCAGATCGTGAAGAAGATCAGGGGCAGGAGGTCCATGTCGGCCGCTGCCCGCACCGGGTTTCGCGGGATCACGCGTAGCAAGGTCTCCTGCCAGGTGGGTGCGTTCTCCGCGAGGTCGACGCGGCTCGCCGCGTCTCCTCCGTAGCGCTCGGTCAGCTCGATGCTGGTCTCTTCCGAAATGCCCGAGCCCGGCTGGATCACGTTCGCCAGGGTCAGCCCGACCGTGACCGCAATGGCGGTCGTGGTCATGTAGTAGGCGAGTGTCTTGCCGCCGATGCGACCGAGCTTGCGCAGATCGCCCAACGAGGCCGTTCCGACGAGCAGGCTCGCGACCACGAGCGGGATCACGATCATCGTGATCAGGTTGATGAACGCCGTGCCGAGGATCTCGATTTGGCCCAGGATGTTCTGCAGGACCGTGATGCCGCCCAGGTTCGCGACCGCGCCAACGACCGCCCCCGCGATCAGGCCGATCAGGATCTTCGTATACAGCTGCATGCGCTTCCCTGGTCTCGTGAGCTAGGCGAATCGGGCGCCAGAATAGGCCGAACCGTCACAAAGTAGCAAACTCGGCTGGCGCACCCGCGGTTCAGCTCCCCGGCACGACCTCGGCCCGCTCGATCACGGCGCCTTCCAGCACGCCATCGACCGCCTCCATGCCCTCGACCACGGAGCCCACGATCGTGTACGTGTGATCGAGGCGCACGTTGTCCACGAGGTTGACGAAGATCTGCCCGTCGCCGGTGTCGTGCCCCCGGGTGGAGATTCCTACGGTACCGCGCCAGTGCACGGCACGCCCCACCTCGTCGCGTGTGTACGGTCCGTCTCCCTGGTACTCGTTGGCCCCCGGGCTCCCTCCCTGGATCACGAAGTTGGGCGCCCAGCGGTGGAAGGTCAGACCGTCGAAATACCCCTCGCGCGCGAGACGCCAGAACCGATAGGTGTTCGTCGTCGAGATGAATGGTTCGAGCGCGATCTCGATGCGGGCGCCGCCCTCCATGTGCAGGACGACGCGGGCGCCGTCCATGGCGCGCATCTCTTCTCGATTCGGGATCGGTTGTCGAGGGAGCGCCAGCGGGGTGGGTGTGTAGGGCCGTCCGTTCCACCTACGGAGCGCGCCGGCCACGGCGGTGGCGATCTGCTCGTCGTAGTCGGTGAGGTAGGGGATCAGGCGCTCCGACTGGGCCGGCCCTCCGACCTCGGTCAGGCGCGCCAGCAAGGCGGCCCGTGCGTCGCGCCACGTCTCCCGGCGTGCCTCGGAGATCCTCTCGAAGGCCTCGAGCAGCCTTGAGGCGGCATCGACCCGATTCGTCCCCTCGAGCATGCGCGCGGCGGTCAACAGGAGCTGGGGATCGTCGCGATCCAGCTGAAGCAGGAGGACCCCGTCGGCCGCGTGGCCGTCGAGGGCGAACAGACCCTCGATGGCTGCGGTCCGGACGTTGTCCGATTGGTCTCCTGCCAGGGTGAGGAGCCCCTCCCGATCACCGAGCAGCGCCGCGGCCCGCGCCGCGTAGGCCCGCACGAAGGGGTTGGCGTGGTCGGCGTGGCCCGAGACGTAATCGCCGGCATCGGTCGGGAAGAGTCGAGCCAGGGAGAGGAGCGCGTGGGCCGGGGCCTGCCATTGGACTGCGCGGTCGTCGAGAGACTCCACGACCTCCCGAAGGACGGTCCGTTGGCTCTCGAGGTCGGCGCACGGCTCGGACAGCCCGTCGATCGCCATCACACGAATCGGCTCGGGAACCGGGCGTGGCGATTCGGGCGGCGTGACCCGGGCGCCGGCCAGGAGGAAGCGGCACGTCTGCTCCGTGCGAGGTGAAGAGGCGATGTAGCGAAAAGCCTCGATCACGGCAGGTAGCGACTCGTTCGTCACCGCCCGGCGCAGCGTCTCCGGCCGGCTCGTCATCGGAATCTGTGACAGGTAACGAAGGGCCGCGGCGGGCACGAGGTGGGCGGCATCACGAAGCGCGCGCTGAAGGGTCGGCGTGTCCATGAGGCCCGACTGACCTAGCACGGTGAGCGCCAGCTTGCGCACGCGCACGCTCTCCTCGGACAGAAAGAAATCACCGTTGTACGAGGCAAGTTCGCGCATCCGACGGGCGAGTCGCGAGCGGGCGGGGATATCGGCGCCCGATGCCCGCGCGATCGCCTCGATGCCGAGCAGCGCCCCGACGAGCGTCTCCGTCGGCGCGTCCCCGTCCCCGTCGCGCGTGAGGGTGAGCAGGAGCTCGACTCGCTCCGCCTGGTGCTCGGCGGACAGACGCAATCGTCCGATCGAGCGCCCCAGCTCACTTCGTACCGCTGGGTCGGTCTCGATCTCGAGTCGGTCGCGGAGTGGCTCGAACGCCGGTGTCCCATCGTCGACGTTGTGCGCCTGCGCGAGCGCGTATGCCGCCTCGAGCCGCACGTCGCGGGAGGGTTCGGCGAGCGCGTCACGGATCACCGGAGCGAAGTCGGGATTCTCGAGTCGACCGAGCGCCCGGATCGCTGATGCCCGGATGAAACGGTCGCCGGCCGCGGCACTCTGGAGCAGCACGTCGAGATGCGGCCCGTCCTCGGGCCGAGCGTCTTCGGCGTCGACGATCCTCAGATAGGCGTCGAGGGCTCGGTCCCGCGGAGCGGAGTCGGGCACACATGCCGAGCAGGCGGTAACGAGCAGAACGGTGCGGAGGTGCCGCCAGGTGGAGCGTGCTCGTTTCATGGACAGCCGAGGGGGAGATCGTTCAACGGATGGTCGCGCGACCGGGTGTGCGCCGAAGGCTGCGAAGCGTCCAGACGGCGACGAGCGCGAGAGTAGCGAACCGCAGGACGGCGGTCCACGTCTCCGGTAGCGCCCAGGCCCGGACGACGGTTGCAGGCGTGAACCAGTAATAGGTGCCGACGGCGAGCGCGGCGACGACGACCAATGCCCGAGCGGGCTTGGTCGAGAGTGTGGTGAAGGCGGTCGCGAGGAGGCCCCAGCTCACCACGGCCCCGCCGAGGAGCGCGGCGTACACCCCGAGCCCTTCGAGGCCGAGCGACTCGGGCGCAGTGGAGTAGGCCGCGACGAAGCCCGGGAGTGCCAGTGCGAATACCGCGAACGGCGACAGCACCCAGGTGCGGTCTCCGCCAGCCGCTCCGAGGGAGACGAGCGCCGAGCGTTCCGGGTTCAGGTCGAAACACGCTTGATGCGTACACGCGCGGCAAGGGGCACAGCGGGCGTTGGCCACGGAGATCATCGGGCGCTGTCCGTACAAACGCTCCACCGGCAGGATGGGGCAGACCGAGTTACAGAAGCCGGCTTTGCGGTCGAAGACGAAGCCCGCGAGAACGGCCGCGAGCGCCGCTGCACCGACCAAGATCGCCGTGGCCCGACCGCTGTCGTTGAAGAGCGTGTGGCGTGCGGGCACCAAGGCGAAGAAGAGCACAAGTCCCACCGTGGCGGATCGGCCGGCCCACCGGCGGGTCAACGGTCGAATCACCGCCCGCTCCCGGAGCGAGCTGAGCGTGGCGAGGGGGCAGACGTTGCGCCACAGCTCGGCGTTGACCAGAAACACCGCGGGCAACAGCGGCACGGCCGCGTACCAGAGCAGACGCGCTCCGAGCTCCGGTTCCATGGTGAGCAGGAGCAGAAAGACGAACGTGCCCCCGAGGATCGCCCACTTCGCAGCGATCCACCCGCGCGGCGCCGGCTGCGGCCGCGGCGCCCACGTCATGCGGCCGCGACCTCCGTCAGCACTTCTGCTACATGCTCGTCGGCTGGCCCGACGAGCTCATCGTGCAGGTCGCGGAAGAGAAGGGTGGCTTCGTCTCCGACCCAAGGGTCGGGGAGCAGCGTGCGAGGCAGGTCGGGATCGTCGAGCGGAAACCGCCGAAACTCGTGGATGAGGTCGAAGCGCAGGGCGAAGCACTGCTTCGGTGTCGGTCGGGACGCGGCCACGCGCCGTCGCACCACCTCCCAGCGCTCGACGAAGTCCCGGTACCGGGCGGCCAGTGCGCCGAGGTCCCAGCATCGGGACACGAGCTCCTCGATCGCCTCGCCGGCCACGCGCCGCGCGCGAAAGCAGACGAATCGGTCCTGCAGGGCCAACCGTTCGGCGAGCTGCTCGACTTCTTCGGTCACGTCGTGTGGAGAGACCCATACGCCGTTGCCGATCGAGCCGAATCCGAGCCACGCGAGCCCGTGGCGCAGCCGGTCCCGGAGCCGCCGGTCTCCCTGCGGAATCGAATAGGCCAGCAGGGACCACGTGCCGTCCCAACCGTCGCGGCGCGCCGGCCGGAAGATCCGCTCGGTGCCTTCCTCGAGGAGGCGGCGTCCTTGCGGCGTCAGCGAATAGTAGGACAGGCGCCCCTCCCGACGGGCCGCCAACCACCCCTTCTTGACCATGCGCGAGAGCGCCGTGCGTACCGTCCCCGCCGAGAGGCCAAAGGGCTCGAGGAGGGAGATCAGACTCCCCACCCACACGGACTCCTTTCGCTCGAGCAGATACTCGCCGAACAGGGTGAACACGAGGTCCCGCGGTCCAGCGGATTCGAACGCCTCCCGCGTCACCGAGCCAGCCAGCGGTAGACACCTCGGACGTTCGTGGGGAACCATGCCTCGTACTGATCCCAGTGGCTGTAGGCCTGGAGCTGGATCTCTCCGGCCGCTTGGTCCTCGGACCACCCCCTGGCCAGGGCGTCACGAACGGCGGCGGTCAGATCGTCGTAGTACGCGATCTGCCGCAGGATCGACGCCCGATCGCCGTTCGGGCCGTGTCCGAAGACGATCGTGTCGAAGGGAATCCCGAGCAGGCCGGACACGGCGTCGAAGAAGTCGGGGAAGTACCAGCCCGGCAGGTCCTGATAACCCATGCGGTCGTTGGCGACGAAGTCGACGGCGAAGGCGACACCCGCGTCCCTGAAGTACGGGACGATCATGTTGTCCGTGTGGCCACGGCCGAGATAGTGGAGCTCGATCTCGCGGCCTCCCAAGCGGAGCTCCATCCGCTCGGCGAACGTCACCGTCGGGAGGGGTTGCTCGGGATCGGACCGCTCCCGGATGGGAGGTACGGCGAGCTCGTGGGCGATGATCGGTACCCCGGCCTGGTCCATCTCTTCCATCAGGGCTCGCGCCCCCGTGGCGTGGTCGGCGTCGCTGTGGCTGTAGACGATTGCGGCGAGCGGCTGACCGGGTGCCACGCGACGGATCTCGGCGGCCATCTGCCGAGCTGCTTCGACGCCGATCGGGTCCACGACCAGCACACCGGCGTCGGTGACGAGGAACATCCCGTTGTGGTTCTGCCACCGGAAGCGGTACAGGTCGAGCGCGACCTCGGTCGTCTCGTACGGCGTCTGGGCGAGGACGGCGGACGTATGAGCCTCGGCCCCGAAGACGCTCACGCCGAGCAGCGCGAGGACGAGTCGAGCTCCACGGGGACGTGCCCCCGCGCTCGCCGTCCCCCGAGTTCTGTCGGTCGAATCCAGGTGTCGATTTGCTCCGCTGCGCATGGTCCTCCTCCGGTTGTCCTGGGATCCGGCATCATACGACAAAGCCCTCCGGACCGCCTCGGGTCGGGAGGGCTCATCGGGCCGGGCACCAGGGCCCGACCAGCGAGGGCTCAGATCGTTTCCAGGTGATGAAACGTCTCCGTCCCGTTCTTGAACCAGTGCTCGCGGAACGGGTGAGGGGAGACCTCGTGACGAAGGAGCTCGGACGTCATCGGGTGGGTGAAGAGGGTCATCCGCCCCCCTTCGTTTTCGTGCACGGTGTAGTCGCTGCTGATCTGGAGCGTCGTGCGCAACCGCTGCTCGCCGTTCATCATGAAGCCCTGAAGAAGATGTGTGGTCGTCTCCCACGACCCCGGCGTGACGCTCAGGTCGAGAATTCGGTCCGCACCGCCGAAGACCCGGATTCGCAGCCGGTCTTCGGTCTCGATGAACTGGGCATCGATGGATTCTTCGAGATACGGGAAGTGGAACCGCTCCCCCTTGATGCGCCGCGCCTCCTCCGAGCTCGTCGCGGCCAGGAACGGATAGAACCCGGCCTTCGCGTGCTTGCCCCACTGCGCGACCATCGGTGGAACGATGACCGAGAACATCAACTCCGTATACGGCCCGACGACGCTGTCGTCGAAGAGGAAGGCCGTCACCGACAGCACGCTTCGCTGGTGGGTCACCTCGATCGGCTCCAGATGCGCGGGCAGGACGTCCCGGGCATCGGAGGTCGCCATGTCGAAGAAGGCGCTGACCCCTGTGTGGAAGCGATAGCTGCCGACGACGGGCATCTTACGGGCACACTCCGTAGCGCCGGAGCACCTTGGAGATCTTCTCCGCTCCCTCCTCGAGATCCTCGCGCGTGTGCGCGGCGGAGATCGACATGCGGAAGCGTGACTTGTGCTTTCCGACCGCGGGGTACTTCACCGGGTTGATGAAGACTCCTTCGCGGAAGATCTCCTCACCCATCGCGAAGACGCGCGCGTCGTCGCGGACCATGATCGGGATGACGTGCGAGGTCGAATCGCCCATCGGCACCTGGGCGTCACCCAGGAGCTGCTGCATGTAGGCGACGTTGTCCCAGAGCTTCTGGCGCAGCTCCGGCTCGTTGCTCGCGAGCTCCAGCGCCTTGCGCAGGCCCGCGACCACGACGGGCGAGAGCGCGCACGAGAAGAAGCGGGAGCGCGAGAACCCGCGCAGGTAGTTGACCAGCTGAGCGGAGCCCGCGATGTAGCCGCCCTGCCCGCCGAGGCTCTTCGAGAAGGTGCCGAGGTGGATGTCGATGGCGTCGTCGAAGCCTTGGTCCTCGGCCACGCCCTTGCCGGTCTCGCCGAAGACGAAGGCCGAGTGGGCCTCGTCGATCATGAGGCGGGCACCGTGCTTCTGGCAG
Organism: Gemmatimonadota bacterium; assembly: GCA_039591515.1. GTDB lineage: Bacteria > Gemmatimonadota > Gemmatimonadetes > Longimicrobiales > Gaopeijiaceae > UBA2589. The sequence continues at coordinate 10,128 of JBDHDM010000109.1, forward strand.
ACCTCGACGAGCTCGCCGAGGGGTGCGACGTCGCCGTCCATCGAGTAGACACCCTCGACGACGACCAGCTTCTTGCCCTCGAAGCCCTTGAGCTTGCGTTCGAGATCGTCGGCGCGGTTGTGACGGAAGAAGCGAGACTTGGCCTTCGACAGGATCATCCCGTCGACGATGCTCGCATGCGCGTACTGGTCCGCCACGACGAGGTCGCCCGAACGCATCAGCCCGGCGATGGTGCCGACGTTGGCGCTGTAGCCGGTCGGGAAGATCATCGCCGCTTCCGTTCCCTTGAAGGCGGCGATCTCTTCGGCGAACTGCCGGTGGAGCGCGGTCGTACCGCTGAGAATCGGAGAGCCTGAGGAACCCCCACCGTACAGGTCCGCGGCTGCCTTGATCGCCTCTTTGACCTCCGGACGGTACGACAGCCCCAGGTAATTGTACGAAGCGAAGTTCACCAGACCGCGGCGGATCTCACCCGTCTTCGTGTCTTCGACGTCGACCCGCGTGCCGGGGGCGCTGTGGATCGGCAGCTCGTAGAGGTAGTACCCGGCCGGCTTGACCTCGCGCCACCAATCGTCGAACGGCTCGAGGAGCGCGAAAGGATCTTCTCCCGCCCCGAAATAGAAATTCGTGTAATCGTACTCCATCGCCGCGGGCGTTGCCGCGCCCGGGTCGGTGGTGGGGGCTTCGAGGTCGACCCGACGGCCCGGCTCCGCGCTCACGTCGGGGGTGGTTTCGCTCTTCGTGTCGGACATGTCTGTTACCGGTTTCAGGACTTGGCGCCGGGGGGATCGGCAATTTCTCCGAAGTTCGCCCTTATTTCAAGGAATTCGACCCAATGTCCGATGTGCGCGAACGCCTTCAGGCGTGGCTTCCTCCCGAGGATTGGAGGCGAGTGTTCGTCGTGGACGCCCACACCGAGGGCGAGCCGCTCCGCGTGATCGTGGACGGCTTTCCGGCGACGAACGGGGAAACGGTCCTGCAGAGAC